>JBKBRS010000165.1:0-4816 GCA_046292095.1 Thiobacillaceae bacterium | reverse complement strand
AATGCAGGCTCGAATCGCCCTGGGTTTGCCATGCGTGTGGTCGTCATCACCGGGCTGTCCGGCTCGGGCAAGAGCATCGCCTTGAACCTCCTTGAGGATACGGGGCTCTATTGCATCGACAACCTGCCCGCCGCCCTGCTGGAGGACACGCTGCTTTATCTCGAGCAGTCGGGCTATCGCGACGTGGCGGTGAGCGTGGATGCGCGCAGCGAAAAGGGCCTGGCCGGGTTGCCGGAACAGCTACAGCGGCTGCGCAACCGCTACGATCTGCGCGTGATCTTCCTGGAGGCCAAGGAGGACACCCTGGTGCGGCGTTATTCCGAGACCCGCCGCCGCCACCCATTAAGCACGGGCGAGTTGTCACTGCCGGAGGCCATCCGCGCCGAGCGCGAGCTGCTGAGCGGGCTCTCCGCCCTGGGGCACCGGATGGACACCAGCGATACCTCGGCCAACGCCCTGCGCGCTTGGTTGCGGGAGTTCCTGGGGCTCACCAACGCGCGCTTTACCCTGGTGTTCGAGTCCTTCGGCTTCAAGCACGGCATCCCCCTCGATGCTGACCTGGTCTTCGACGTGCGCTGCCTGCCCAACCCGCACTATGACCCCATACTGCGCCCGCTCACCGGGGCGGACCCGGCCGTGATCGCCTTCCTACAGGCCGAGCCCATGGTCATGCAGATGCTGGAGGACATCCGTGCCTATGTCGAGAAATGGCTGCCGGCCTACATCCAGGACAACCGCAGCTATTTCACCGTCGCCCTGGGCTGCACCGGCGGCAAACACCGATCCGTGTACTTCGCCGAGGCCCTGGCCGGCTATTTCGGGCAGCACCAGCAAGTGCTGATCCGGCATCGGGAGTTGAGCGCTTGAAACCTCTCAGCGGCGCTGGGCAGCATCTGGGGGGCTGGACCCCCTGGCGTCTGCTGCGGCCCGGAGATGTCCTCGTCATGGCGCTCGGCCTGCTCACGCTCGTGCTGGCCTGGCGCGCCGCCGCCACCGACGCGGACGGTGTCGTCGTGAAGCAGGGGGGGCGGGTCTATGCCCAGGCCAGCCTGCGGCTCAATCGCGTCATCGATGTGCCAGGGCCGCTGGGGACCACCCGGGTCGAGATCCGCGACGGACGGGTCAGGGTCTTGAGCGACCCCGGGCCGCGTCAGCTCTGCGTGCGCCAGGGTTGGCTCGCCCCTGGCGAGAGCGCCCTGTGCCTGCCGAATCGGGTTTCCGTCCACCGGGGGGTTGCTGCCTATGACAGCCTCAACTACTGAGCTCGTCGTCCAGGCGGAGGACCGCCGCATCGCCTGGCTCGCCGCGGCGGCGGTCGGGCTCGGGCTCGCCGAGGCGGCCATCCCTTCACCCATCCCGGGCCTCAAGCCAGGGCTCGCCAACATCGTCACCCTGCTCGTTCTGTTGCGTTATGGCTGGCGTCTCGCGGTCTGGGTCACCCTGCTGAGGGTCGTGGCCACCGCCTTGCTGCTGGGCAGCTTCCTCACCCCGACCTTCATTCTGAGCCTCACGGGCGCCCTCGCCGCCCTGGGCGTCTTGGGAGTGTTCTTGCGGCTTGCGGCCTTTGGACTCGGTCCCGTGGGTCTGTCGCTGCTGGCCGCCTTTGCCCACGTCGGGATGCAGCTTGCCGTCGTCGATCTCTGGCTGCTGCCCGGCGTCAGCCTGCTCGGACTGGCGCCCCTGTTTCTCACCGCGGCCTGGGCAAGCGGCTTGGTCAACGGCCTGATCGTGGCGCGCCTGCTCCATGCCGACCCTCAGCTGAGCTCGCCGGCGCAGGTGGGGGCAGAGGGTCGGCCTGTGTCATGAAGCGCATCACCCTGGCCTGGACCGGCGCCTCCGGCATGGCCTACGGCCTGCGGCTGCTGGAGTGTCTGCTCGCCGCAGGCATCCGCGTCGATCTCTTGGTCACGCAGGCCGCCCGCATCGTCGCCCGGCAGGAGTTGGACCTCACCCTGGCGGGCGGCAGCGACGAGCTCGCGCGACAACTGCGTGAACGCTACCCCGGACTGCCGGGCACGCTGCGGGTGTATGGGCGCGAGGCGTGGTTTTCGCCGGTAGCCTCGGGGTCCAACCCGGCCGATGCCATGGTGGTGTGTCCTTGCACGATGGGCAGTCTCGCGGCCATCGCCCACGGCCTGGCGGACAATCTGATCGAACGGGCCGCCGACGTCATCCTCAAGGAGCGCCGGCCGCTGATCCTGGTGCCGCGCGAGACCCCCTTGTCGCTCATCCACCTGCGCAACATGACCCGGCTCGCCGCGGCCGGGGCCACCATCCTGCCGGCCAACCCGGGCTTCTACCACCGGCCGCAGACGGTGCAGGCAGTGGTGGACTTCATCGTCGCCCGTGTCCTGGACCACTTGGCGATCCCCCACAGCCTCATGTCGCGCTGGGGCGACGAGGTCGAATAGCCGAGCGGGGCCGACCCGAAAATTCCGCTCTGACCGCTCAACGCCATCCTTTCCCCAGGCGGGCGGCTGCGGCTTGGGCCGGTTCTGAATTCACCACGCATGGCGCCGGGTGTGCCAAGCAGGCGGGTCCGAGGTTATGATTGGGATTGACGCCTTGATCTCCTTCCCATGCTGCCCATACCGGATCGCCTCATCCTCGAGATCGACCGTGCCTTGCGCACGCTCTTCGCCCCGGCGACGAGCCGCCGCCCGCATCCGGATGCGGGACTGCCCGAGGCTGCTCTGACCGATGCCGAGCGGCGTCATGCCGCGGGGCTCATGCGGGTCAACCACAGCGGCGAGGTCTGCGCCCAGGCCCTGTATCAGGGGCAGTCGCTCACCGCCCGCAACCCGGATATCGCCCAGGCGCTCAAGCAGGCGGCCGA
Organism: Thiobacillaceae bacterium; assembly: GCA_046292095.1. Classification (GTDB taxonomy): domain Bacteria; phylum Pseudomonadota; class Gammaproteobacteria; order Burkholderiales; family Thiobacillaceae; genus JANWZL01. The sequence continues at coordinate 1,980 of JBKBRS010000165.1, read as the reverse complement.
CGAGGAGACCGAGCACCTGGCCTGGTGCGAGCGGCGCCTGAACGAACTCGACAGTCACAAGAGCCTGCTCAACCCGCTCTGGTACACGGGGTCCTTCGCCCTGGGGGTGCTGGCGGGTGCGCTGGGCGACCGCTGGAATCTGGGCTTCCTGGCCGAGACGGAACGTCAGGTCGAGGGGCACCTCGATGGGCACCTGCAGCGCCTGCCAGCGCAGGATGCCAAGAGCAGGGCCATCGTCGAACAGATGAAAGCCGACGAGATCCGTCATGCCGAGACGGCCATCGCCCTGGGCGGGGCGGAGCTGCCCCTGCCGGTGAAGCTGGCGATGAAGCTCACCGCCAAGGTGATGACGCAGACCGCCTATTGGGTCTGAACCTCCTCCACGATCTCGAAGTCGTGGGTGATCTGCGCCGTCTTGCCCAGCATGATGCTGGCCGAACAGTACTTCTCCGCCGAGAGCTTGATCGCCCGTTCCACCATCTCGGGTTTGAGGCCTCGGCCGCGCACCACGAAGTGCAGGTGGATGCGGGTGAAGACCTTGGGGTGATCCTCGGCCCGGTCGGCGTCGATCAGCACCTCGCAGCCAGTGATCTGCTGACGGCTCTTCTTCAGGATCATCACCACGTCCACCGAAGTGCAGCCGCCGGCGCCCATGAGCAGCATCTCCATCGGCCGTGGCCCCAGGTTGCGGCCGCCGATGTCCGGCGCGCCGTCCATGACGATGGCGTGGCCGCTGCCGCTCTCGCCCATGAAGCAGACGTCCTCGATCCATTTGACGCGGGATTTCATAGGGACTCCTCGATTCAGAACAGGTTGCGGATACGGTACCAGATTAGGCCTATGCCCTCGTGCAGGGCGTAGTGGCTATCGAGCAGGGCGCGCGCCGAGGGGATGAATTCCATCAGGCCCGGCGGCTCCTCGCGAGCATAGCCGGTGCCGGCGGGCACCACGGCGAGCCCGGCGCGTTCGAACTCGGGAGTGGCGCGCTTGAGGTGCCAGGCGTGGCTCACCAGCAGGATGCGCCGGACACCGGCGGCCCGCAGGATCTCTGCACTGTAGCGGGCGTTCTCACGGGTGTTGTGCGAGCGCTCCTCGACCCAGCGCACGGGAATACCGAATTCCGTCTCCAACACGGCCTGCATAAGCCGGGCCTCTGGCGTCCCGCCGGCCGGGGCGCCGCCCGTGACCAACACCGGCAGCCCAGTCCTGCGCGCCAGGTGGGCGCCGTAACGCAGCCGCTCCAGGGTGAGTCGGCCCACCGTGTCGCCACCATACTCCAGGTTGGCGCGGTAGGCGCCGCCGCTGAGGATGACGATCGCCTCTGCCGCATCGGCGCGGATGGTTTGTAGCGGGGGTTTCAGGCCGTCGAGCAGGCGGCCGGCCAGGTAGGGGGTGGCGAGCAACCACAGCATGAGCCCCGAGACTACGATGAGCCACCGACCCAGGCGCTCACGCCGCCGCTGGCGCATGAACCACAGGCCAAGTGCGCCAAGCGCCAGGTTGATCAGCGGGGGCAGCAGGAACGCCGCGACCAGATTGGTGACGAGCCAGCCGATGTCCATGGTGGACATTATCGCGGCGAGCGATCAAACCGCCAAACCCGTCGCACGCGCGATTTGACACGGCTGCCGTTGACCCTCTATCATCCGCATTTCGCTTCAAAAGATTGATTCAGGACACGTCATGAAGACCTTTTCCGCGAAGCCCCATGAGGTCCAGCGTGGCTGGTATGTGGTGGACGCGAGCGACAAGGTGCTGGGGCGCCTGGCCTCGGAGATCGCCAAGCGTTTGCGCGGCAAGCACAAGGCCATCTATACCCCGCACGTCGACACCGGCGACTACATCGTCGTGGTCAACGCCGACAAGCTACGGGTCACCGGCAACAAGGCCGAGGACAAGAAGTACTACCGTCACTCGACTTATCCCGGCGGCATCTACGAGACCACCTTCGGCAAGATGCAGGCCCGCTTTCCCGGCCGC
>JBKBRS010000164.1:0-4834 GCA_046292095.1 Thiobacillaceae bacterium | reverse complement strand
GAGCGTGTCAAGGCCTATTTCAGGCATCCCTTAGCCGCCTATGCAGCACAGGGTATTTAAGGGCCGGGTTAATAACGCCACCTCCCACCGATCGGTGCGGATAGCCGCCTGCGTCGGCAATGTGTTGCCGACCTACACCCCGTTTGGACACCCGTAGGGCGGCATTCCCATGCCGCCGACACCGCCCACCCCCAACATGGGCTTGCACGGCCCGAATAGTTGATTAAAATACTCATGTATTCACGACGGAGGATGTCCATGACTGCACAATTGATGGCCGCCGCCCAGGCCGGCGACACCGCCCAAATCCAGGCCCTGCTCGAGTCTGGCACCGACCCCAACTGGGCCGACGCGGAGGGCCTGACCCCGCTCATGGCCGCCGCCCGTGTCGGCCACCTGGCGGCGGTCCAGGCCCTGATCGCCGCCGGTGCGGATGTGAACGCCCGCGACGCGCGCGACTTCACCGCGCTCTTTTACGCTGTCCACAACCCCGAGCTCGACTGCGGCTTCGCGCCGGTGGTGCAGGCCCTGGTCGACGCCGGCGCGGACGTCAATGCGCGCATCTTCTACGGCATCACCCCGCTCATGCTGGCCGCCGGCGGCGGCGAGGGGGCGGTGTGCGAGGTCCTGCTCAATGCCGGGGCGGACGTCAACGCCACCAACGACGGCGGCCGCACGGCGCTCGCGATGGCCAAGGAGCGCCACTGGGTGGACGTGATCAACCTGCTGCACGAGGCCACCGGCTTCGTGCCCGAGACCGAGGGGGCCTGCACCAGCACCGGTCACAAGGGCCCCAGCGAGGCCAAGGTGATCAACTTCACCAAACGGCCGCTGCACTGAGCGCGGCCGTCGGCCGGTGTCGGAATTTTTTACACTGGCCGGATGCGCTGCGGGCCAGCCCGCAAGCCGCGATATCCCCTGACGATGTAGGGCGGGGAGGGATTCCCGCCCTACGGCGTTACGGCCTTGCGTGGGGCGGCGATCCCTTGCCGCCACCCTCCTGAAAGCCGTGACGCCCCGCTTCCGACCGTGATGGCGCCTCGGCTCATAGCGCCTCGGCCCGATACACCACACCCAGGGTGTGCGCCTGTCCCGGCGCAATGGCGACCACGTTGTCGAGCGCGTGCCCGACTCCACGCAGAGCATGCGCCGCCAGCCCGCATCGGGCCCCAGGTCGCCCATCTTCTCCGCCTTGTCCTGCCAGGGCGTCCAGACGATGGTCGAGCGCGAGCCGGTCTTGTCGATGACGATGCGGCGCTTGAGCAGGGGGTCGGTGATGACGCAGCTGGCCTCGGTGTCGAGATAGACCCGGTCGGTCTCGCCGGCGAAGCGGACGACGCCCTCCTGCCGCTTGCGCGCGCCGCCGTCCACCTTGTCCACGTAGGTGCAGCCCGACAGGCCCGTGACCTCGACCGCGCCGATGTCGCCCACCTGGAAGTAGGTGTGCAAGGCCTCGCCGATCGTCACCGACGCGGTATCCAGGTTGGTGGTGGTCAGTTCCGCCCGCAGGCTGGCGCCGACGCTCAGGCCGAGCTCCAGGCGGCAGGCGTGCGGAAACTGGGCGCGCGTCTGCTCGTTTTGCAGCAGCACGAAGTTGAGACGGATGTCGCCGCCCTCAAGGGCCTCGGCGCGGGTCACCTGCCAGGGTACGGTGCGGGCGAAGCCGTGCGCGGGGAAGCCGGGTTCGCTCGCATGCGGGCCGAACCACGGCCAGCACACCGGCACGCCGCCACGGATGGACTTGCCCGGCGCGAAGCGGGCCGCCCGCGACACCCAGACGACGGGCTCGGCCTGGTCCTTGGGCCGCCAGGTCACGAGGTGGGCGCCCTGCAGGCAGATCGAGGCCGTGGCCTGTGGGCTGTCGATCTCGGCAAAGACCAGCCCGCTCGGGTCGTCGCGGAAGTTGAGGCCTGGCTGGGCGAAGCGGGCGTTGAGTTGCGCGGCGGCGGTCATGGGATCTCCCTGTCAATAAACGGTCGGCGGCAGGCGGGCGACCAGGTCGTCCCACTCGATGGCCACGCCCGGCAGGATGCCCACCGGGGTCACCCCTTCCAGCGCATGGCTCTGCGGCAAGTCGAAGCGTCCACCCTCATGGCGATAGATCGTCAGGATGCGGTCGATTGAGGTAGGCCTCGCCGTCGATAAGCGGATCGCGCTCGCCTTCCGGCCAGGCGAGGTATGCGCCGGAGGGATGGCGGTCGTGGTCGCGCAGCGCTGGTCCCAGCGTATCCGCCTCAACGCCGCTCCACCTGCGTGACGTCGCGCACCGCCCCGTGGGCGGCGGAGGTGGTCATGGCGGCATAGGCCCTGAGCGCCGCCGAGACCGTACGGTTTCGCCCAAGCGGCTTCCAGGCATCCGCCCCGCGCGCCTCCATCGCCGCACGCCGGCGGGCGAGCGCCTCGTCGCTGACGTCCAGATGGATGCGTCGGTTGGGGATGTCGATCTCGATCATGTCACCTTCCTCGACCAGGCCGATGGTGCCGCCCTCGGCCGCCTCCGGTGAGACGTGGCCGATGGACAGACCCGAGGTGCCGCCGGAGAAGCGACCGTCGGTGATCAAGGCACAGGCGCGGCCCAACCCCTTGGACTTGAGATAACTGGTGGGATAGAGCATCTCCTGCATGCCCGGCCCGCCGCGCGGCCCCTCGTAGCGGATGACCACCACGTCGCCGGGCCGGATACGGTCGCCAAGGATGGCCTCCACCGCCGCCTCCTGGCTCTCGAAGATGCGCGCCGGACCGCGGAAGCGCAGGATGGATTCATCCACGCCAGCGGTCTTGACGATGCAGCCGTCCTCGGCCAGGTTGCCGTACAGCACGGCGAGCCCCCCGTCGCGCGAGTAGGCGTGCTCGACGTCGCGGATGCAGCCGCCGGCGCGGTCCTCGTCGAGCGACGCGTAACGGGTGGGCTGGCTGAAGGCCTCCTGCGTGGGGATGCCACCGGGCGAGGCCAGGTAGAACTCGCGCACCTGGGTCGAGGTCGTGCGGCGGATGTCCCACGCCTCCAGGGCCGCCCCAAGGGTCTCGCTGTGCACCGTGGGCACGTCGCGGTGGATCAGCCCGGCGCGATCGAGCTCGCCCAGGATGCCCATGACGCCGCCGGCGCGGTGCACGTCCTCCATGTGATAGCGCTGGGTGGCGGGGGCCACCTTGCACAGGTTCGGCACCTTGCGGCTCAAGCGGTCGATGTCGGCCATCTGGAACGGCACCCCCGCCTCGCGCGCGGCGGCGAGCAGGTGCAGCACGGTGTTGGTCGAGCCGCCCATGGCGATGTCCAGGGCCATGGCGTTCTCGAAGGCGGCGAACGAGGCGATCGAGCGTGGCAGCACGCGGGCGTCCTCCTGCTCGTACCAGCGGCGGGCAAGCTCGACGATGAGCCGCCCGGCTTTCAAGAAGAGCTGTTTGCGGTCCACGTGCGTGGCCACCAGCGTGCCGTTGCCGGGTAGCGCCAGGCCCAGGGCCTCGGTCAGACAGTTCATCGAGTTGGCGGTGAACATGCCGGAGCAGGAGCCGCAGGTCGGGCAGGCCGAGCGCTCCAGTTCCAGCACCTCGGCGTCGCTGTTTCGGTCGTCCGCCGCCGCCACCATGGCATCGACTAAGTCGAGCATCACCACCTGTCCCTCGCGCCTGACCTTGCCCGCCTCCATCGGCCCGCCGGAGACGAAGACCGTGGGGATATTGAGCCGCAGGGACGCCATGAGCATCCCGGGGGTGATCTTGTCGCAGTTGGAGATGCACACCAGGGCGTCGGCGCAGTGGGCGTTGACCATGTACTCGACGCTGTCGGCGATGAGCTCGCGGCTGGGCAGGCTGTAGAGCATGCCGCCGTGCCCCATGGCGATGCCGTCGTCGATGGCGATGGTGTTGAATTCCTTGGCCACGCCGCCGGCCGCCTCGATCTCGCGCGCCACGAGCTGGCCCAGGTCTTTGAGGTGCACGTGGCCGGGGACGAACTGGGTGAAGGCGTTGGCCACGGCGACGATGGGCTTGTCGAAGTCGCCGTCCTGCATGCCGGTGGCGCGCCACAAGGCGCGCGCGCCGGCCATGTTGCGGCCGTGGGTGGTGGTGCGGGACCGGTACTGGGGCATGCTTATCGCCTCGAGAGCCTATAATGCTGCGAATTTTAGCCCCACTGCGAAGCGCATGCTCGTCCACCCCCAGTTCGACCCCATCGCCCTTGAGATCGGCCCGCTGGCCGTGCGCTGGTACGGGCTCATGTACGTGCTCGCCTTCGCCGCCTTCTATACCCTCGCCCGCCTGCGCATGGCACGTCGCCCCGACATCGACTGGACCCTCAAGGAGCTGGACGACCTTCTGTTCTGGGGCGTGATCGGGGTGGTCGTGGGCGGTCGGCTGGGCCAGGTCCTGTTCTACGAGCCGGGCTACTACCTGGCCAACCCAGCCGAGATCCTCGCCGTCTGGCACGGCGGCATGTCCTTCCACGGCGGGCTTTTGGGGGTGATCGCCGTCATGCTTTGGCACGCCCGGCGCAGCGGCCGCCGTTTCTTGGAGGTGGGCGATTTCGTCGCCCCGCTGGTCCCGCTGGGTCTCATGTTCGGCCGCATCGGCAACTTCATCAACGCCGAGCTCTGGGGGCGGCCGGCCAGCCCGCATCTGCCCTGGGCCATGATCTTCCCCAATGTCGATGACCTGCCGCGTCACCCCTCCCAACTCTACCAGGCGGCGCTGGAGGGACTGCTGCTCTTCGTCATCCTCTGGTTCTACACCCGCCGGCCGCGCCCCGTTGGCGCCACCTCCGGCGCCTTCCTCCTGGGCTACGGCGCGCTGCGCAGCCTGGGGGAATTCTTCCGCACCCCCGACGACGGCATCTTCG
>JBKBRS010000163.1:0-4854 GCA_046292095.1 Thiobacillaceae bacterium | reverse complement strand
TTCTCTTGTACCACTTCTTCACCGGCCAGATGCCACGCACGGCGTCATGCGGATTGGGGTCTCCAGGGAAGGCGACGACCCGCGCACCGGGCGGCAGCCGTGGCGGCTGCCACCAGCGCAGCGGCATGGGTGGCACGCAATGCGTCTTGAACAGCACACACCATTCGTCTGGCCAGAAGGTCATCTCCTGCACCGTGCGGGAGATGTAGGTCTGCTCGATGCGGTAACGCCGCAGGATTTCGGGGAATTCCGGCACCAGGCGGTCGTAGATGTAGGGGTGTGCGCCGATGCGCAGTCGAAAGACCGAGGTGTTGCCGATGCCCTTGCCGCGTTGCGTCCAGTTCTGCATGACGACGAAACGCTTGTCCGGCGCGAAAGTGAAAAAATCATCCAGGGGCCCTGTGATGACCACGTCCAGGTCGAGGAACAGCCAGTCGCCCTGCATCTGTGGCAGCTCACGCGCCCAGAGCGTGATTTTGCGCCAGCCCGTGTTGTTATAGGGGGGCGGCAGCGCCACGCTGGGACAGGGGAGGCATTCCACCTCGGGGCGCACCCCCTTAGGATCGTCCGTCAGACAGACGAAACGCAGGTCGCCATCGAGGTTGCGCCGAACCATCGCATAGAGCCGGTTGACATAGAGGGCGGGGTAGAGCGTTCCCCACTTCATGCACACGACCTGTCGCATCTTCACCTCGCTGCGCGTTCGAAAAGCTTGTCCAGGGCGGCGCTCAAGGCTGCCAGCACCCGTGCCTGGGAAAAATGCGCCCTATAGCGCGCGCGCGCCTGCTGGTGGTGGGCCGGCAGGCCCTCGCGCTTGTGCGCAAGATCGCGCAAGCGCGCGGCCAGGGCATCCGGGTCGCCGGGGGGGACCCAGAGGATACCGGCCTTTGAGGCCAGGAGCGCATCCGGATAGACGGGGGCGGTGCGGCTGACCACGGTGCGCCCACAGGCGAGCGCCTGATAGACCTTGTTGGGGATCACCCGGCCTGCCTTGGGGGTGGTGCCAAAGATGCCCAGGACCACATCGGCAGCGCAGATGCGCTGCGGCAGCTCGGCGTATGGGATCCAGTCCGTGAAACGGATGTTGTCGAGACCACGAGCCAGACGTTCGCATTCGGCCCGCAGAAGACCGTTGCCGATCATGTCGAAGGCGATGGGTTCCGCGCGCAGGCTGCGCGCCGCGGCGACGATCACCCGTGGCCCCTGCAGGGGGACATAGCTGCCATAGAAGAGCACCCGCAGGACGCCGGCCGGGTTTTGCACAACCTCAGGGCAAGGACGAAACAGCGCCTCTTCCGCGCCCACGGGGATGACGTGCAGCCTGGCCGCGGAGATGCCGAGACGGTCGTGGAAATAGTCGGCATGGGCGGCGGTGTCGGCGATCACGAGGTCCGCGGCGGCAAGGCGTCTTGCTTCCCAGGCCAACAGCCGGCGGGCGGCGCGGCTGCCGGAAGGGTACTTCGCCCGTTCCTCCACCTGCTTGTCATAGGCGCTGATCAGCGGATCGGCCACCATGGGCAGACCTTGCCGGCGCGACCAACGCCGGGCGGCGGCCAGGTCGCGTTGGCGGAAACAGGGGACCCAGACGAGATCGGGGCGCGGCAGACGGCGCAGCAGCGCCTCGACATCGCCCAAGGCGCTCAAGTGCGGGCGAAAGTCGAGCACCTCCCAGCCCAGTTCGCCAAAGGCCTGGCGCAGGATGCGGTTGCGGGCGTAATCGGCGTCGAAGCGCCCCCACCACAGGACGGTCGGCATCACCCCCCCTCACGCCTGGTCGTAAACAGGGCCGCGCAATACAGGGCCAGCATGAGCCAGATGAGCTGCGACCACTGCGCGCCATAGAAAGAGGCGTGGGTGTTGAGGGGAAAGAGCCAGGCCAGGGCAGCCAGGGCATAGGGCAAGGCACGTCCGCGCTGGGCAGGGGGCGCGTCCCGCCACGAACGCCACCACAGCCAGAAGAACATGAGCAGCCCGATGAGGCCGATGACGCCCGTCTCGCTCAAGACCTGGATGACGAGTTGGTGGGCATAAAAGGCGCCCGTCCCGGTATTGGCATCGACGAACACGTCGCCCGGGCCGGCATATTGGGGATAGGCATAGCGAAAACTCCCTACGCCGATGCCGTTGAACGGGTGCCCCGCCAACATGCGCGCGGCGGTGGCCCATATCGTCACGCGGCCTGAGCTCGCCGCGTCGATCTCTTTGCCCTCGCCCGACAACACACCCAGGGTGACATCGACACGGGCGCGGGCATCAGGGTGTTGCCAGGCGACAAGACCCACCACGGCGCCTAGGAGCATCGCGCCCAGCGCGACCTGCTGCGCTCGCACACGCCCCTGCCGCAACAGATGATGGGCGAGGCCCGCGCACACGACGGCGTAAGACATCCACCCCCCCCGACTGCCGGCGAGTAACACCACCGCGGCGGTGAGCACGGCCGCGATGAGCAGGCCGACGGGGCGCTCGCGCAGGGCGTAGAGCAAAAAAGGGGCGAGCACGGGCAGGGCCACGCCGAAGTCGAGATGGCGCCCATAGATGCCGTTGAGGCGGCCGGGCGTATAGGGATGACCGAATAAATCCATCCCCACCACTGCCTGGATGAGGGCGTCACACAGCCAGAATCCCACGAGATACGCGGTCAGACGGATGAGCCTGTCGTGGTGTCCCGGCGCCCGCAGCGCCCAGATGACGAAGACGCCGGCCAGATAAAGCCTCGGGAACACCAGGCTGTCGTTGAGCGTCTTCGGCAGATGGACGGCGTCCAGAGCGGACAGCAACATGGGTAGCCAGACGGCCAGAAAAAGGATCGCGAACAGCCGCTGGCCAGGGTCGGCATAGAGGGCGCCTCGCCGCTGCCAGAGCAGGGCCCCACCGAGTATCGCCATGATCAGGGTCGGCAACTCGACCGAGCGCCCGAAAGGCAGCAAAAGCAGGGCGGAAAAGACGAGACCGACGGCGAAGAGGGGTTGCCGCTCGATCGGCTCGATGACATCAATGCGCGGCACGACGGGTCTCAGTCCGGCAGATCCGGCGCGCCTTGCGCCGGGACGTGCATCAGGCCGATGCCGAAACCGCACTGTGCAGGGTCGGCGATGAACTCCTCCGTCTGCGCCAGGGGCTTGAGACGCTGCCAGAGACGGGATACCTGGTTGCCGGGCAGCGGTTGCCTTTCCACGATGTCGTGGAAGGCGATGAGGCCGCCGGGGCGCACGAATCCCTTGTAGTCCCGATAGTCCGCCGTGACGCCCTGCTCCGAGTGGTCGCCATCGATGAAGAGAAAGTCCACCTGTGCCCCATCGAGCGCCCGCGCCACCTGCGCCCGGAAATCCGCGCGGTGGGAGTCGCCCGTGAGCAGCGTGACCTGGCAGCGCGACCCCGGCGGGGGGAAACGGATGAACAAGGGGGCCTGATGGGTCATGTCCTTGAGGTCGCAGGTAATGACCCGTTCACGGGCGAGATAGGACCAGATCAGGGCGGTGCCGCCGCTGGCGGTGCCGATCTCGAGGATGATCCGCGGCGCGATGCCTTGCACGGCGCGCGCCAACGCGAGGATCTCGGCGGGGATTTGCAGGGTCTTGACCCGCATGTAACCGCTGCCGCCGAAGTGCATGGCCCAGTCCACCACCTCTTCCAGGCTGCGTGGTCGGGCGTGGTATTCGGCCAGACGGCGGAAGGCCTGGCGCGCATGGAAGGGCTGGCGCAGGACGCGGCTCAGATGCTTGAGTCGGTTCATTCTGAATTCGGGTGGTTCGGGATCGTGACTGGACGGTCGCTGACGAGACCCCGATAAAGGGCCAGGGTGGCGGCACACATGTCCTCAAGCGACGGAATGGCGGCCAAATGACCGAGGCGGGCACCTGCCAGGGTCAGGCATTTACGCACGAGCGCTTCCCGATCGCCGGGGGCCACAAGGCCCTCGGGAAAGAAGACGGCCAACTGCTCGCCCACGCCGCCGTGATTGTAACCCAGCACCGGCACGCCCAGGCTCAACGCCTCCAGCACGGTGCGGCCGAAGGATTCCGGCTTAAGCGACAGCGACAGCACCAGGTCCGACACCGCCATGATCTCGCGCAGATCGCCGCGTTGGCCGGTGAAGGTGATGTCCGCCTGCAATCCTGCCGCGCGCACCTTTTGCGTAAGCTCTAGCAGATAGGCCTGTTTGCGCGGATGGACGCCGCCGACGATGAGGCCATGCACCGCCAATCCCTGCGCCTTGAGCCGGGCGATGAGGTCGATGAAATCTTCATGCCCCTTGAGCCGGGTAATCCGTCCCGCCAGCGTCAGGACCCTCTTGCCGGCAAGCTGCGGGTATTGGGCCTGCCAGGCAGCGAGCCACGCCGGCGGTGGCCGGTAGCCGTGGGGAAATTCGGCCGGATCGACACCGCGTGGGATGACGACGATGCGGGCCGGCTGAACCTCTGGGTAATGGCGCCGGATATAGTCGCGCACCGTCTCGGACACGGCGATCACCCGCTCGCCCTTGAGCATCACCGCGCTGTAGGCATTGACCGAATAGAGCCCGTGCACGGTGGTGACAAAACGCGGCCGTGAGGCCGGCTCCATGCCGCGCCAGGCGAGATACGCCACCCAGGCCGGCAGGCGCGAGCGGGCGTGCAGGATGTCCACCCGGTTGTCGCTGAGGAAGCGGCGCAGTCTCGGGATGAGGCGCAGGGTCCACAGGCGCTTCTCGCCGATGTCCCAAGTGACGTGCTCACTGCCCTCGCGCTCGAGTTGCCCCACCATGCGGCCGCCGGCGGAGATGACGATGGAGCGGTGGCCGTGCTCGACGAGGTGGCGCGCCACCTCTAAGGTGCCGCGCTCCACGCCGCCCGATTCCAGCGCGGGCAGGACCTG
>JBKBRS010000162.1:0-4854 GCA_046292095.1 Thiobacillaceae bacterium | reverse complement strand
AGGCCTTCGAGCGTGCTGGCGACGAGGGCGCGGGCAAAGCGCTTGCTGGCGCGCGCGGCCAGGGAACGATAAAAATCACCACCACCGCTCGCGCGTTCCGGAAGCCGGCGCAGCCGTTCCTGTTCCTCGCGGTAATGTCGCCACAATGCGGTTTCGCTGATATAACCGCCATCGAACAGGCGTCGCAGGGCGACCAGCGTGCTGACCTTGAACTCGCGCGCCAGCCGCTTGATTTCGTCCGCAATCGGCGCATGGGGCTGGTACGTGGCCCGCAATTCCTCCAGGGGCATGAGCAGTTCCGCTGCCACCCGGTTGCACCAGCGCTCGGTGTGTTGCTCGGGCACCTCGCCTGCTTGGGGATCGGAAACGCCGCTCGCCCCCAGCCACACATGGGCCAGCTCGTGCGCCAGCGTGAACATCTGCGCGGCCTTGCTGTCGGCGCCGTTCAAAAAGACCAGTGGCGCAAGCGCGTCCACCAGCGCGAAGCCGCGAAACTCGCCCACGTCCAGCTTGCGATGGCTGTTGCTGCCCACCACGGAGCTGACCATCACCAACACCCCGGCATCCTCGGCTCTGGCGATCAACTGGCGCAGCGCCTCCGTCCAGGTGGGCAACCGGCGGCGCATCTGATCGGACAGGCCCAGCGTCTCGCGCAGGCGACGCGCCACCGTTTCCGGCGCTTCCTGCACATTGGCGCTGCCGACGAAAGGCACGGCGGGCAAGCCGTGCATGCGGGCATGATCGCGGTACCAGTCCTGCCGCTGCTGGCACAGATAGAGGGTGTCCAGCAGGTCGCTGCTGGGATCACGCAGCGTCTGGTCACGCAGGGTGCGGAAGTCCGGCACCGGCAGCGCAAGCCGCGGTGGTTCCGGCAGGAAAAAGTAGCCAATGGCCGTGTGGGTGAGACGCGCGAAATCTTCCAGTTGCCTGAGCGTGGGCTGCGCCTCGCCGCTCAACCACAAGGGCCACTTCCTGAAACGCGCCGTTAGCACATCATCGGCGAGCCGCGCGCGTTGCGCCGCCCAGCGAAGCACCGGCACGGAGGCTGCTACGGTCGTCATGTCTCCTCCAGGGACAATGGGGTGGGCTTCTGCCGGTCGGCGCAGGCGGCCAGCTCGCGCACCGTCAGCGGCGGGAAGGTTCTCACCGGGGTGAAGAGTTCGTGCCGGGCAAACAGTGAGCCCTGCTCGCCATGGGCGGCCATGCCGGTGAGGATGTCGAGACGGAAGTCGCGCCGCTGGAACCTGCCTTTGCCGAGATAGCCCCATTCGGCAAAGACAATGGGCTGGCCGTCAAGGGTACGCATCTTTAGGGCGTCGCCATGGACGAGATTTTGCGCCAGCACATAGGACGCGGCCTGGTAGAGATCGTCCGCCTCGTCGAGCTCCAGATCGTCGGCGAAGACCTCCAGCAGGTTCGCGCGGCACTCGGCGATGTTGTCGGCCAGCAGCTCGATGCCGTAGCAGCACATCAGGCCATAGAGGGCGAAGTGTCGTCGTTCGAAGTCGGATTTGCCGTATTTTTGCTCGACGGCGGCGAGCTTGCGCGCGAGCACCCGCACCAGAAAGTTGCCGCTGCCGCAGGCCGGCTCGAGAAAGCGCGCGTCGATGCGCTCGGTCTCGGGCTTGACGAGGTCGAGCATGGCCTCGACCAGCCACGGCGGCGTGAACACCTCGCCGTGCGCGGCGACGCGTTCGCGGGACTTGATCAGCTTCATCGGCAACCGCTTCGTATCCTCGGGTCGGTCAACCGGCGATTATGCCCGAGCGCTGGGGCAGAGCGGCGACGCAGACCGTTCAGTAATCGCGGATGGCCATGCCCGCGAACAGCTCGGCGCGGGCCTCCGGCGTGGGTGCGGCGATGGCGCGGTCCACCGTCGCCCGGTCGAGGTGATCGGCGAAGGTGTGGATGAAGTCGTAATGGCAAGGGCGCAGATACAGCCCCTTGCGGAAACCGATCTTGGTCATGCTGGGCTCGAACAGGTGGGCGGCGTCGAGGAAGACGAGGTCGTCGTCGATCTCCTCGTCGTAGGCCATGCTTGCCAGGATGCCCACGCCCAGGCCCAGGCGGATGTAGGTCTTGATCACGTCGGCGTCGGTGGCGGTGAGGGCCACCCGCGGCGTGAGGCCGCGCGCCTGAAAGGCCGCGTTGATGTGCGAGCGGTCGGTGAAACCGAACACGTAGGTGAGGATGGGCCAGGCCGCCACCGCCTCCAGGGTGAGCGGCGAGACCGATTCCAGGGGGTGGCCGCGCGGCACCACGATGGCCCTGTTCCAGCGGTAGCAGGGCAGCATCACCAGCTCCTCGAACAGGTGCAGGCTCTCGGTGGCGATGGCGAAGTCCACGGCGCCGCTGGCGGCCATTTCGGCGTTCTGCGTGGGGCTGCCCTGGTGCAGGTGCAGACTCAGGTCGGGATAGCGGCGGCGAAAGGCGCGGATGACCGGCGGCAGCACGTAGCGGGCCTGGGTGTGGGTGGTGGCGATGGACAGCTCGCCGGCGCCAGGGGCGCTGAATTCCTGGGCCACACGGCGTATGGCCTCGACGTTGGCCAAGGCGCTCTCGGCCAGGTCGCGCACCGCCCGGCCGGCGGCGGTCAGACCGGTGATCTGGCGGCCGTCGCGCTCGAACAGGGGCACGCCCAGCTCTTCCTCCAGCAGGCGTAGTTGACGGCTCACGCCGGGCTGCGACTTGAACACCCGCCCGGCCGCCTCGGTGACGTTGTAATGGCTAGCCGCCAAGGCGAGCAGATAACGCAGTTGTTGCAATTGCAAGGCAGCCTCCCTCCCCAGGGTCATAACCTAAGGTTAGATCGTTATGCGCAAGAGTGATTTCACCTCGGCGGCGCGGGCCGGTAAGTTGAACCCTATCGCGTCACGAAGGAGGATAGCCATGAGCGTCGCCCTAGCCAGCAAGGTCTCCGAAGCGGACCCCCGTCTCGTCTTCGATGCCGACGGCTATTATGCCGAACCGCATTTGTGGAACCGCGACATCGCCGAGGCCATCGCCCGCCTGGAGGGCATCGCCCGGCTCACCCCCAAACACTGGGAGGTGATCGATTATGTGCGCGGCAAGTATTTCCAGCTCGGCGCGCTGCCGGTCATGCGGCTCATCTGTCGCGCCAATGGCCTGGACCGGCACAAGGCGCACACGCTGTTCGGCAGCTGCCGCAGCCTGTGGCGCATCGCCGGCCTGCCGCATCCCGGCGCGGAGGCACACGCCTACATGCCATGAGGCCGCATGCGGCCTGCGGGCCGGCGGGGGTGACGAACAGGTCTCCGGCCGGCAGCCCCACGACCCCGGCCTCGCCCGGCCTGAAGCCGTACTTGCGCAACACCCGGCTGCCGCAGCGCACCTCCAGCACGGCGCCGGTGTCGGCGCGAAAGCGCAGCAGGGCGGTCTCGCCCAAGTCCAGCACCGCCTCGAAGGTCCCGTCAGACGCGTCTCCTGCAGCCGCGGCGGGTCGGCCGGCGTGCGCAGGGCCACGTGCTCCGGGCGAATGGCGAGCCAGACGGCTTCGCTTTGCTGGCCGGTTTCCTTCTCCCCCAACCCCTTCCCCGGTGGGGGCGGGGTGCAAGGCAGCGCCCCGCCTAGCGCCGGGCAGTCCATGCTGTCGGGCGTTAGCGGCCGCGCGGGAAACAGGTTCTTGAGCCCCAGGAAGCGGGCCACCGCGAGGCTCGCCGGGCGGCGATAGACCGCGTGTTTGTCGCCGCTTTGTTCCTGTCGGCCGTCGATGAGCACGGTGATGCGCTCGGCCAGGAAATGCGCCTCGGTCAGGTCATGGGTGACCATCAGCACGGTCAGCCCCCGCTCGCGTTGCAGGTCCTTGACCAGCCACCACAGTTCGCGGCGCAGGCTTTCGTTGAGCGCGGTGAAGGGCTCGTCCAGCAGCACCAGGCGCGGATTGGCGGCGAGCGCCCGCACCAGGGCCACCCGCTGGCGCTCGCCGCCGGACAGCGTGCCGATTGGCCGGTAAGCAGGGCGCCGATGCCGGTGATCTCGACGAGCCTGTCGAGCAGCGGCCGGTATTCGGCCTCCGGTACGCGGCGGGCGCGAGCGCTGTAGGCGAGGTTGTCCCGCACCGAGAGCGGTCGATCTCCACGCCCGGCTTGCTCATGACGCCGTAACGCATGATCCTAAAAACCGCAGTTGACCGCTCTGACCGTTTCGTAACAGATCGATGATGCGAGAGATTTTTGCCTCCCGGTCATCCTCTCCCTGAGGGTGAACACGCTCCGCGCCCGCCTTCGGTCTTGGACGCCCGTCTGGCTGCGTTGCTCCTCCTTGCAGGGAGCCACCCTGCGGCGTCGTCGCGCCTTGCCAGCCGGTCGTACAAGCCCGCTTTCGGGCGCGTTCAACTGCGGTTTTTAGGATGATGGATTGGATGTCCTCCACCTTCGATGGCCGCCGCCGGGATCGACCACCAGGGCGCGTCGCGGCCCATGATCGAGGCCATGCAATCCTCCGGCACATAGCCGTGAATGCCGGCGCCCAGGGCGATGCCGGCTATGATGTAAGGCCAGACCTTGCCGACGATCTCGCGCACATGGTGGAAACCGTATTCGAACGGGTGACCGGCAAGCTGGCCAGCAGGGCATTCGACGCGGGCATCGGGGACTGATACAGGGCAAACCACAGCGCGCTGGCGAGTGGCAGGAAGAACAGGGGCTGTTCCAGGGGCCAGCGTTTCAGGCGGGCGGCGAGGGTTTGCATGGATTTCTCCGCTCAATGCGACAGGGCTTTCAACCAAGAAGACGAAGCACCCTGAGAAAGGATGCAGGTGGAGGTTTCCGGCCCTGGGCGGTCACGAAACGATCTGGGAGTGACCGGCAACCTCTGCCTCCAGGATAATCCTAA
>JBKBRS010000161.1:0-4994 GCA_046292095.1 Thiobacillaceae bacterium | reverse complement strand
CTCGAAAGATAGCCGCGTGCGGGTCGAATTCTTCTCGAAGATCATCGCCAGGGTGCGATCGACCAGGGGGTGATAGGGTTCATAGCGCTTGAAGCGCTCTTTGATGATGCGGGTACGGGCGAACAGATACTCGTACTCGGCCCGGCTGAAGTCCTTGAACTGCAGGAAATGTCTTGGCGTCATGGCCTCTCGCCTGCAAGGAAGTCGCGGATGAGCTCGGCCAGCGTCGCGGTCAGCAGCGCCGCCTCCTCACGCCTGAGGATCAGCGGCGGCAGCAGACGCACGACGCTGTCGGCGGTGACGTTGATGAGCAGCCGCCGCTCAAGCGCCCGTCCCACCAGATCGCCACAGGGACGGTCGAGTTCGATGCCAATCATCAGGCCCTGGCCGCGAATCTCACGCACCCCGGCAACCCCCTGCAGGCGCTCGGCCAAGTCCTGGCGGATGTACGCCCCTACCTCGGCGGCATTGGCGAGCAGTCCCTCCTGCTCGATGACCTCCAGGGTGGTGAGCGCCGCGGTGCAGGCGAGCGGGTTACCGCCGAAGGTGGAGCCGTGTTTGCCCGGCGTGAAGGCTTCGGCCGCCGCACCGCGCGCCAGACAGGCGCCGATGGGCACGCCCGATCCGAGCCCTTTGGCCAGGGTCATGACGTCGGGCAGGATCTCCGTGTGCTGGAAGGCGAACCATTTGCCGGTGCGACCCACGCCGCTTTGCACCTCGTCGAGCATCAGCAGCCAGCCGTTGCTGTCGCAGATCTGGCGTAGCCGGGTCAGATAATCGGCCTGTGGCACGTTGATGCCGCCCTCGCCCTGATAGGGCTCGACCAGCACGGCCACGATGTTGTTGTGGTGTTCTGCCAGACGTGCCACCGCCTGCGCATCGCCGAAGGGCACTCGCACGAAGCCGGTGACCAGCGGCTCGAAACCGGCCTGCACCTTGCGGCTGCCGGTCGCCGACAGGGTGGCCAGGGTACGGCCGTGGAAACTCCTTTCCATGACCACGATGGCCGGGTTCTCCACACCTCGATTGTGGCCATGCAGGCGGGCGAGCTTGATGGCGGCCTCGTTGGCCTCGGCGCCGGAGTTGCAGAAGAAGACGCGCTCAAGCCCCGCGAGTTGGCACAAGCGTTCGGCCAGCCGCTCCTGTTCGGGGATGCGGTAGAGGTTGGAGGTGTGGATCAGGCGACCGGCCTGGGCGCACAGGGCCTGGGCGAGTCGCGGATGGGCGTGGCCGAGACCGTTCACGGCCACGCCGGCGAGGGCATCGAGATAGCGCACGCCGGCGGCATCGTAAAGCCACACGCCCTCACCGCGCACGAAGGCGACCGTCTGGCGCGCATAGGTCTGCATCAGGTAGTCCGACATAGGGCTGGCATCCAGCTGGATGCGACTGGGGTCGCATCCATCGAGAGAAAAATTCTTAGTTTACCCCCTTAGCGCCCAGCGAAAAACACGTGCCCGCCTCTCTCCTGAGATGACCGCGGATATCGCCGTCCAGTTGCGGATCAGGACGTCCACAGAAGCTGTGGATAACTCTGTGCACAACCTGCGAGTGCTGGGGTTAAATCTGCGCGCCAAAACCACTTTGCTTGGGTCGGCCATTTTTTGTGCTCCCAAGTTATCCGTTGTCAATCAATGGGTTAAAAAATTTTCTTGCTGCATCAGGGAGATAGTGCGAAAACTTGATCAAGCCTTCATGACTGTGGATATAAGTTGCTCTTGACAACTCCCGTAAACCGCACGGATCCATGCCTTTGGGCAGTTCCCCCATGTGTACGAACGGCGTGGCCAGGCGGGGGGGGCAAGACACCGAAGCCTCAAGCCGCACGGTTTGGTAGTCATGACCTATGCGCGGAATCCAGGGGATGTAATACCATGGCCACGTCCGGCTGGACCTTGGGCAGGCGCGCTTGCCCATCGGCGCGTGGAGTGGGCGAGCATGCTGCGGTTCGCCGGTCGTCGTTGCTGAAACCCCATCAAGGAGATGACGCATGATCAAGAAAGCCCTGTGTGCGCTACCCCTCGCCCTGGCACTGGTCAGCACGACCAGCAGCGCCAAGGCCCCCGAGGACATCCTCGACGAGCTGGCCGCCAAGAACAAGTCGGCCTATCTGGTGCAAAGCCCGCAGAATCGCATGATGATGCCGGACAACCCGGCCTACATCGTCGCCGAGGAGGGCGAGGTCCTGTTCAAACAGAAGCGCGGGCCCAAGAACGCCTCGCTCGAACAGTGCGACTTCGGCAAGGGGCCTGGCGTACTCAAGGGCGCTTATGTCGAACTACCGCGCTATTTCCCTGACACCGGCAGGGTGATGGACCTCGAGTCCCGCCTCGTGCACTGCATGAAGACGCTACAGGGTTTCACCAATGATGACCCGCAGATCAAGCAGCGGCACGGCAACACGGACATCATGAAGCTGATGACCTATATCGCCATCCAGTCCAACGGTATGCCTTGGAACCCGCCCATGAACCATCCGCTGGAGAAGGCCTACCGCAATGCCGGCGAGGTCCTGTTCTACCGCCGCTCGGGCACACTGGACTTCAACTGCGCCACCTGCCACAAACAGACCGGTGGCCGCATCCGGGCCTCCTACCTGCCCAATGTGGCGATCCCCGCGGAGTGGACCAAGGCCATCTCCTGGCCCGCTTATCGCACCAGCCAGGAAACCGTGCGCAGCAGCCAGCACCGCGTGCTCGAGTGCCTGTGGCAGATGCGCTACCCGAACATCAAGTCCGACTCGGATGTCATGCTCGCCTTCATCTCCTTCTGGACGGATGCCGCGCGCGGCCAGCCGGCCATCCTGCCTGACCTGAAGCGCTGATCCGCCCCTGACGACCCACGAGGAGAACCGATACATGATCAAGAAGACCCCCATCGCCGCCGTCGTGGCGGCCACCGCTTCGCTCATGCTGTTTGCCGCCGGCTGCACCGCAACCAGCGGGGAAAAACCCGCAACCCCACCGGCCAAGCCCGACTACACCAAGATGTCGCCGGTGGAGCTGGCCGAGTACATGGTGTTCCAGTCCGGCAGCTACGACCTCGCCCAGCCCACCCAGGAGGGCAAGACCGGCAAGGACCGCCTGGTGCAGGATGAGATCCAGAAGATCTGCTCGGAGGTGGCCCGCTCCGGCAAGGAGATCGATGACAAGACCGCCGAGCGGATCAACAAGATGGCCATGGCCACCATCAAGTATCCGGAAGGCGGCATCAAGCTGGGCGACTGGAAGAGGGGCCGTGAGATCGCCTGGTCCGGCTTCGGCTTCCGCACCGCGCATCGGCCGGATGACCACAGCAAGGGCCAGCCCGGCGGCAACTGCTACAACTGCCACCAGCTCGCCACCGACCGCACCGGCGGCAACCTGGGCCCCAGCCTCACCGGTTACGGCAAGATCCGCGGCTCCAGCCCGGAGATGTTGAAGTACACCTACGAGGTCATCTACAACGCCCAGGCCTATTTCGCCTGCACCAACATGCCACGCATCGGTGCGAATGGGGTCCTGAGCCAGCAGCAGATCCTCGACGTGATGGCCTACCTGTTCGACCCGGCCTCCCCGGTCAACAAGTAAGCGTCCATCGTTCCGCCTGCAAGCCACCGGCGGCAGCGCCGGTGGCTTTTTTATTGCTCGTCGCCCTGCCCTTGTGGCGCGACCGTGCAGGTGCTAAGGTCCTGGCCAGGGTATGCCGTTATTGGAGTATTGCATTCCTGCAAGGCGTGAAGCGATGAACATGAGGGCCTTGGTCGTGGACGACTCCAAGGTGGGCCGTCTGACCATGCAGAAAAAACTGGAAGCTTTCGGCATCGGGGTGGATCTCGCCGAATCGGGTCTGGAGGCCCTCAGTTATCTCGAACGGCGCCGTCCGGACATGATCTTCATGGACCACATGATGCCGGGGCTCGACGGCTTCGAGGCGACCCGCCGCATCAAGTCGTCCCCCGCCACCCGCGATATCCCGGTCATCATCATCAGCGGCTCGGACGACGAGGCCTTCGTGCGCGATGCGCGCGCCGTCGGCGCCGATGGCGCCATCGCCAAGCCGCCGACCTCCGAGGCGATCGAGCGCATCCTGACCACCCTGCCCCGTCCAGGCACGGCGCCGGTGGAGGCGGCGACCGCCGCCCCTCCCCTGCCGTCAGCATCGCCAACGCCACCCGCGGCAGCCCCCGATCAGGCCGCCCTCCACGCGATGCTCGAGGAGGTGCTGGGACAGGCCCTGGAACGGCTGCGCGGCGAGCTGCTGGAGCAGATCCGTCCGGAATGGGCGGCGGCGTTCGACCTGGAACGCCGGGAATGGCACCACTGGTCAGAGCAGATTGGGCAGCGGCTCGACGCCCTCACCGCGGCTCAGGCGGAGGCCATGCGCACCGGCGCCGAGGCGCAGGCGGCGCAGCTGGCCCGTCTGGAATCGCGGCTGGCTGCACTGGAGGAGGCGGCCAGGCAGCCCCCGGCACCGATCGAGGCCTGGTACGAGGGAGTGGACGCGCGCCTCGGCCCACGTCTGCAGGAGATCGGCTTCCAGATGGAACAGCAGGGCATGCGGATGGAGGAGATGCGGCAGGCGCTGGCGGGCCGGCTGGACGCACTCGATGCCCGGGACGACCAGGCCATGCAGACGCTCGCCGGGCAGGTGGACGCCCTGGCCGGCCAGGTCGAGCGCCTGTCGTCTGCCGCAGCGACCCAAGCGGCAGCCCTCGGCGAACGCATCGCGGCCCTAGAGCAGCAGCAGACCGCGCTGGAGAGCGCGGGCCACCCCCCGTCGCTACCCGAGACGGCGCTCCAGGCCGCGGTGGAGCGCATCCTCGAAGAACGCCTCGCGACGTTCGAGACGCGGGTAGTGGCCCTGGACGAAGCGCTCCAGCGACTGCAGGACCAGTTGCAGGACCTCAGACAGTCCCACACCGCGCTGAGGACGGCCCTCGCAGACCAGTCGCAACTGCTGCGCGACGACCTCGAGCAGCGCTTGGCACAACTGCGGGGCGAGCTGGCCGAGAT
>JBKBRS010000160.1:0-5102 GCA_046292095.1 Thiobacillaceae bacterium | reverse complement strand
CAGCTGCAGTCCCGGCGAAGGCGGATCCAGGCTACCATTCGAGGTTTCCTGACCTTGCTAATCGCTGTTAGGGATTGGTGACAAGGCCCCGGTCAACGCGCTCATTGACCGGACGACGCCGCCGCCTTGCCCATCCCCCGCTCGTGACGACCCATGCTCGCGCTGATCCGCGCCTATTGGCCTGAATACCGGCACTACCGCGGCAAGCTCCTGCTCGCCCTCGCGGCGATGCTGATGGTGGCGGGGGCGACGGCGGCCATCGCCTGGATGATGAAGCCCTTGCTCGATGAGGTGCTGATCGAGCAGGACACCGGCCTGCTCTACGCGCTGCCGGTGTTCGTGATCCTGGCCTATCTGGCCAAGGGGCTGGGCAGCTATGTCCAGATCTACGCCATGAACCATGTCGGCCAGGACATCGTGCGCCGTGTGCGCGACCGGCTGCTCGCGCACATGCTGCACCTGGACCTGGCCTTTTTCCATCGGCACCACTCCGGGGAACTCATCAGCCGTGTGGTGGGCGACATCGCCCGCATCCAAAACGCGGTGTCCACCAGTCTCGCCACCCTGCTGCGCGAGTCGCTCACCGCTATCGCCCTGATCGGCGTGGTGATCTACCAGAGTCCCAAGCTCGCCTTCTTCACCCTGGTGGTCCTGCCCGCCGCCTACGTGCCCGTGGACCGACTGTCGCGGCGACTGAAGCGCATCGCCCACGCCGCCCAGGCGAGCAGTGCCGAGCTCACCGCCCGCCTGGCGGAGATGACCAGCAACGTCGAGGCGATCAAGGCCTATCACACCGAGGACTTCGAGGCGCGCCGTTTCGCCGCCATCAACCAGGGGTTTTTCCGCATCAGTATGAAGGCGGTGCGGGTCAATGCCCTGGTGGTGCCGGTCATGGAGCTGTTCGCAGCCATCTCGGCAGCGGCGGTGATCACCATCGGCGGGCTGCAGGTCGTGGAGGGTCGCTTGAGCGCGGGCGCCTTTTTTTCCTTCATGGCGGCGTTGCTGATGGCGGTGGACCCGATCCGGCGGCTCACCCAGACCTACGCCCAATTCCAGGAGGCCGTCGCCGCGCAGGAGCGCATCGACTCGATCCTGCGGCTCGCGCCGGAGGTGAAGAGCGGCACGCTGGAACTGCCCGCGGTCAGCGAGCTGGCCCTCGAACACGCGAGTCTGAACTACGGCGAGCAGGCCGCCTTGCGCGACGTGAGCCTTACTGCCCGGCGGGGCGAGATCATCGCCCTGGTCGGTCCCAGCGGCGGCGGCAAGAGCTCTGTGGCATGCCTGCTGTTGCGCTTCTATGACGCATCGGCCGGGCGGGTGACCCTCAACGGGCGTGACATCCGCGGCTACACGCTGGCCAGCGTGCGCCGCCGCATCGCCATCGTCACTCAGCGGGTGCTGATCTTCAACGACAGCATCGCCGCCAATGTCGCCTATGGCGCCGAGATCGACCGGCGGCGCGTGCGTGCGGCCCTTGAGCGGGCAAACCTGTGGGAGTTCGTCGCTGGGTTGCCCGAGGGGATAGACACGCGGCTCAACGAGGCCGGGACCAACCTCTCCGGCGGCCAGCGTCAGCGCATCGCCATCGCCCGGGCGCTGTACCGCGAGCCGGACGTACTGATCCTGGACGAGGCAACCAGCGCCCTGGACAATACCTCGGAGGCGGCGGTCCTGGAGACCCTGCGCTCGCTCGCGCCGGACATCATCACGATCATCATCGCCCACCGTCTCAAGAGCGTGGAGATCGCCGACCGTATCTACCTGATCGAGGACGGGCGGGTCGTGTGTCAGGGCAGCCGAGCGGCGCTCAAGCGCGACTGCTCGCATTTCCAGGAGCTGTACCGGTGAAATTCGACCTGAAGACGCCCTGGGGTCGGGCCTTCGCCTGGCTCTATGCCATGTTGGTGGAACACAACTTCACCAACGTCTTCCGCCTCAACTTCCACCGCCTCTCGCACGAGGCCTATCGCTCCTCGCAGCCGACCATGTGGCAGCTGCGGCGCATCGTGCGCAAATACGGCATCAAGACCATCCTCAACCTGAAGGGGGCCAACCCCGATTCGGCCTACTGGTATTTCGAGCAGGAGCAGTGCGCGAAACTCGGGGTGAAACTCGTGGACATCAGCATTGCCTCGCGCAGCATCCCCACGCTAGAGCGACTCAAGCGCGCCAAGGAGGTCTTCGAGACGGTCGAATACCCCATCTGGATGCATTGCAAGGCCGGGGCCGATCGGGCCGGAATCTACGCCACGCTTTATCAACACTTCCGGCTGGGCATCCCTTTGGAACAGACCGACCAGTTGAAGCTTTGGCCCTATGGCCACATCCGTCACTCCAAGGCCGGCAAGTTCGACCACCTGATCGAGCTCTACGCCGCCTATCACAAAGAGCACCCGGAGGTCGGTTTCCTGGAATGGGCGGAGAAGGTGGTCGATCTCGACAAGATCGACCGTGAATTCAATCCGGCCGGGCTCGCCAGCTTCATCAACGATTACGTGCTCAGACGCGAGTAGCGGCGCGCGTGCCCGCCCGACTGGGTTGCGTGCAGGACGCGACCGGGGCCCAGTAGCGGTGCGGATAGTCGCGGTCGGGGTCGCGCACCGGCAGGCGCTCGAGGCCGCGCGCCTGAAAAAAGCCCACGGCATCGGGCTGAGCCTTGACGAGCAAACCCCGACAGGCCGATTCCCCACACGCCGCCAACGCCGCCTCGATCAGACGCGTGCCGATGCCGCGGCCGTGCCACTCGGGGTCCACATAGAGCCCATGCAGCAGTTGCGCCGGGCCGAACACCGGCAGGTCGCGCGGATCCGCCTCTTCCAGAGCAGCGACGCCGACGATGTCCGCATCCGCGGCGACGGCGACCAGCATTCGTTGGTGGTCGAGGTCATGCGTGTGGTAGCGGTAGCTGGGCAGAGCCAGACGCTTGACCCTTTCCGGCAGCCGCCAGGTCATGACCGCCCGCTCGACGACACGGTTGATCGCCGGCAGGTCGGCCGCCGTGGCCGGGCGAATCCCGATCATGCGCGGCCCCAGCTCAGCAGCCGATGCCGAGCCAGTCCTCGTAATCCTCGCCACCAGCGGAGGCCCCCGCGAGGCCGATGCCGAAGATGGCGAAGGCATGGGCGATGGAAGACCGCCACCGATGCCAAATACTCTTGTCCATACCGAACTCCTTTACCGTACTGCACTCACCACCTGCGCGGCTACCGGCCTGATCATCGCCGACATGCGGTGCGGCCCGTGGCGCACAAATTTCATATCGGTCGGGTCCGATTTGCACTTGAGTGTCGCGCGGCACCCGACCCCTGGTCTGACCGGCGCTACGCTCACCGCGCGGCCTCCGCCCCATTAGAGCCTCGGTCTTTTCATCGATCAAATGAATTGTCTAGAATGAAGCAATCCAACTATTCGATGGAAAGCCATGACCCTACAGGAGCTGCGTTACGCGGTGGCCCTCGCCGACCTGGGCCACTTTGGTCAGGCGGCCGAGGCCTGCTTCGTCAGCCAGTCCACTCTTTCTACTGGCCTGAAAAAGCTCGAGGAGTTCCTGGGCATCACGCTGTTCGACCGTTCCCTGAAGCGGGTCACCCCCACGCCGATCGGCCGTGAGATCATCGAAAGCGCGCGCCTGATCCTGCAGGAGGCCGAGCGCATCCGCGAGCTGGCGCGGCTGAGCCAGGACCCCATGGACCGCACCCTGCAACTGGGGGTGATCCCCACCCTGGGGCCCTACTACCTGCCGCATGCTTTGACCATCGTGCACCGGCTGCATCCTAGGCTCCGCCTGCTGTTGCGCGAGGTGCTCACCCCGCATCTGCTCGCGGACCTGGCCGAGGGCAGGCTGGATGCCGGCCTGCTCGCCCTGCCGGTGGAGGACGCAAGCCTGGAGGTGGTGCCGCTCTTCGTCGAGCCCTTCCTCGCCGCCGTCCCGGCGGAACACCCGCTGGCGAAGGAGAAGGCGATCGAGGTCGAGGCGCTCGCCGCGGCCGGTCTGTTGCTGCTGGAGGAGGGGCATTGCCTGCGCGAGCAGGCCCTGGAGGCCTGCCGTCTGGAAGGGCTGAGGAACGAGGAGATCCGCGCCACCAGTCTGGAAACGCTGCGCCAGATGGTGGGTATGGGCCTGGGGGTGACCTTGATCCCGGCCCTGGCCGGGGAGAGCCCAAAGCCGACGCGTCGGCAGGTGGTCCTGCGGCCGCTGGCCGGCGCAGGGGCGGCGCGCACGATCGGTCTGGTCTGGCGCCGGCGTTCGCCTGCTACCCAGACCCTCACACGGCTCGCCCGCACCCTGGCGGACTATTTGCCGGAAGGGGTCCGGCCGGTCGAGTCCTAGCCGTTCATGGCCGACAGGCGATCCTTGCCCATGAAAGTGCAGGTGCCGGCCATGTACGGTCCCTCACCCGAAAGGGGCGCGTCGGCCTCAGTGGCCCCGGCGCGCGGGCTTGCCACGGCCCCAGCGCGTCTCCAGGGCGGGCAGATTGCGGCTGTGGGTGATGACTACCACCTCGTCGTCGACGGCGAGCTCGAAATCCGGCTCCGGCAGGATGAACTTGCCGTCGCGATAGCAGCAGACCACATGGGCGTCCCGGGGCAGCCGCAGCGCCGTGATCGGACCAGCCTCCGCCTCGGTGACGACGAAGGCGAAGACCCGCGCCTCGTCCTTGAGCATGGCGGACAGTTCCAGCATGTCGTGGCCGCTGAACATGTCGGCCAGATAGCGGCCGATGGTGCGGGCGGGCACGATGCTGTCCTCCAGGCCGAGCTCGATGCAGATGTGCTCGAACTCCGGGTCCTCCAGCCGGGTCACCACCCGCCGGAAACCGAGGGAGCGGCCGACCAGGCTGGCGATGATGTTGCTCTGGTCGTTGCCGGTGAGGCAGAACAGGAAATCCGTGTGATCCGGGTCGGCCTCGCGCTGGATGGCCGGCTTGCTGCCATCGCCATGGATGAAGCCGCAATCGATCTCGGCGCTCACCGCCTCGATGCGTGCTCGGTCCCGCTCGATGATCACCACCTCGTGGCCGCGCCGCAACAGGATTTGCGCTGCCATCAGGGTGATGGCGGAGGCGCCGATGAATACTGCTCGCATCAGCCTTCCCGCTGTC
>JBKBRS010000159.1:0-5119 GCA_046292095.1 Thiobacillaceae bacterium | reverse complement strand
CCCTGCGGCGTCGTCGCGCCTTGCCAGCCGGTCGTACAAGCCCGCTTTCGGGCGCGTTCAACTGCGGTTTTTAGGATAATAGTCTGCAAGCATGCCCCTGAACCTCGCCCATGTCCTGCGCCTGTGAAGGCCACTGCGCCACGGCCGCTCTGCTGGCCGACAGCCTTGACGACCTGGGCGACGCCCTGACCCATGGCCTGAGCCCCTACGCCGTCTCGTGCGGCCCGGCGACCAAGACGCGGGTGGCGCTGTTCAAAGGCGGATTGATCCTGGTCGCCGCCCTGGGCGTGGCGGCGCAGATCGTGCACCGGCTCCGCGTGCCAGCGCGCCCGTGTTCGAGGTCATGGGCGTCTTCAGCCTGCTGGGGCTTGCCGCCAACGGCGTGTGCTTCTGGCTGCTCACGCGGCACCGCGACGAGGACGTCAACATGAGTCCGGTGTGGGAGTGCTCGCGCAACGACATGGCCGCCAATGTCTCGGTGTTCGTCGCCGCCGGCGGCATGGACCTGACCGGCGCAGCCAGGCCCGACCTGCTGGTCGCCCTGGAGCTCACGGTCCTCCTGCAGCGCTCGTCCCTGCGCATGATCGCCTCGGCGCGGGCGGAGTTGCGCGCCGCGACGTGATCCTGCCGCTGTGGCACCACTTCGCCGTCTCCGGGGTGGAGACCTGGCTGTGGCTGCCGCCGCTGGCCGCCCTGCTCATCAGTTTCTTTACCAGCATGGTGGGCATCTCCGGCGCCTTCCTGCTGGTGCCGTTCCAGATGAGCGTGCTCGGCTTCGCCAGCCCCTCGGCCTCGGCCACCAACCTGGTGTTCAACCTCCTGGCGATACCCGGCGGTCTCTATCGTTATGGGTGTGAGCAGCGGCTGTTCTGGCCCCTGGCCCTCGTCATCACCGCCGGCGGTATCCCCGGTGTCTTCCTCGGCGCCTGGCTGCGCACCCATGCCCTTGCCGACCGGGACGCCTTCGAACCCTTCGCCGCGGCCGTCCTGGGCTATCTCGCCTGGCGCATGCTGCGGGACGTCAGGGCCGGGCCGGGCCGCCCTCCGGCCGCCGGACCGGTCAGCCTCACCGCCGTTGGCTGGCGCGAGATCCGCTTCCGCCACGGCGCGGCGGAGCATGCCTTCGGCGTGCCGCTCATGCTGGCCTTCGCCTTCGGAGTAGGGGCGGTGGGCACGGCCTATGGCATCGGCGGTGGCGCCTTCATGGTGCCCCTGTGCCTGTCGGTCTGGCAGCTGCCTGTGCACGCGATCGCCGGGGCCACCCTCCTGGCCACCTTCCTCACCTCGGCCATCGCGCTCATCGCCTACAGCGTGCTGCCCGCACCCCATGATGTGGCCGTCCGCCCGGACTGGGCCCTGGGCCTGAGCTTCGGCCTGGGCGGTCTGGTCGGCGCCTATCTGGGGGCGCGCCTGCAAAGACGCGTCCACCAGGCCTGGCTCAAGGGTCTGCTCGCGCTGCTGCTCGCCAGCCTGGCCGTGCGCTATGCCTGGCCGGGCTGACCTGGGCCGCCCGCCGCGGCCTAGCGAGCGCCACGCAAAGCCGGCCGCTCGCCCTTAGTCCGCCTGCTTGCGCAGGAAGGCCGGGATGTCCAGGGTGTCGATGCCCTGGGCGGCGGCGGCGTTCAAGGCGGCGGCACTGCGGCGCGGGTTGACGCGGAAGCTGGTGGGGATGTCGTAGTCCGTGACCGTGTCGAAGGGTCGGGCCGGGGCGGGCATGCCATCGGTACCGGTGGCCGGCAGGGTGTTTTGCACGACGATGGTGGGCTTGACCTGCGGCTTGGCCACGGGGTTGCCCAGGCCGGTGGCGACCATGGTCACGCGGATGGCGTCGCCCAGCGAGGCGTCTAGAGCGGTGCCGACGATGACGGTGGCCTCCTCGGCGGTGAAGCTCTTGATGGTCTCCATCACCTCGTAGTACTCGTCCAGGGTCAGGCTGTCGTCGGAGGTGATGTTGACCACCACGCCGCGGGCGCCGCGCAGGTCCACGTTCTCCAACAGCGGGCTCTTGACCGCGGCCTCGGCGGCCTGGCGGGCGCGGCCCTCGCCCTGCGCCATGGCCGAGCCCATCATGGCCATGCCCACCTCGCTCATGACCGTGCGCACGTCGGCGAAGTCGACGTTGATCATGCCGGGGTTGCTGATGATCTCGGCAATGCCCGACACCGCCGAGTGCAGGACGTCGTTGGCGGCTGCGAAGGCATCCGTGAGCTTGGTCTTGCCGCCCAGCACCTCGCGCAGCTTCTCGTTGGGGATGACGATGAGCGAGTCGACGTGTTCGGACAGCGCCTTGAGGCCCTGCTCGGCGGCGCGGGCGCGCTTGGCCTGTTCGAAGGCGAAGGGCTTGGTCACCACGGCCACGGCGAGGATGCCCAAGTCCTTGGCCACCTCGGCGACCACCGGTGCGGCCCCGGTGCCGGTGCCGCCGCCCATGCCGGCGGCGATGAACAGCATGTCGGCACCGTCGATCAGCTCGGCGATGCGCTCGCGGTCCTCCAGGGCCGCCTCACGGCCGATCTCCGGCTTGCCGCCGGCGCCCAGCCCTTTGGTGGCGCTGTTGCCGATCTGCAGCTGCACGGGCGCGCGGTTGCGGCGCAAGGCCTGGGCGTCGGTGTTGATGGCGATGAACTCGACCCCGGTCATGCCCTTCTCGATCATGTGATCGACGGCGTTGCCGCCGCAGCCGCCCACGCCGATGACCTTGATGACGGCGTCCTGGGTTTGTACGTCTTCCAATTCGAACAACATGTCACACCTCCTCGTCACGCATACAAAGTGAATGAAAAGCCTCGGCTAGCCGCCTCAGACCCCTGCCCACCGGCCCCTAGCCACCCTAGAAATTCTGTTGAAACCATGCCTTCATCCTTTCGAACACCTGTTTGAAGCCAGCACCCTGCAGCCGGCTGGCCTGGTCGAGCTCGTGCTTTTCCAGGCCGGCGAGCAGCAGGCCCACGCTGGTCGCGTAGCGGGGGTTGCGCACCCGTTCGGACAGGCCGCCAACATATTCCGGCACGCCCAGGCGCACCGGCATGTGGAACACCTCCTCGGCCAACTCCACCATGCCGCGCATTGAACTGGAGCCGCCGGTGAGCACCAGGCCGGAGGAGATCTGCTCCTCGAAGCCGCTGCGCCGCAGCTCGGCCTGGATCAGGCTGTAGAGTTCTTCCACGCGCGGCTCGATCACCTCCGAGAGGGTTTGGATGGAGAGCATGCGCGGTCCGCGCTCGCCGATGCCCGGCACCTCGATCATGTCGCGCGGGGCGATCTGCCGCAGCGCCACGCCGTGCTGGATCTTCAGGTCCTCGGCCTCGCGCGTGGGCGTGCGCAGGGTCATGGCGATGTCGTTGGTGATCTGGTCGCCGGCGATGGGGATCACCGCCGTGTGCTGGATGGCGCCGCGGGTGAAGACGGCGATGTCGGTGGTGCCGCCGCCGATGTCCACCAGGCACACGCCGAGGTCCTTCTCGTCCTCGTTGAGGACGGCGAGCGAGGAGGCGAGCGGCTGCAGGATCAGGTCCTTGACCTCCAGGCCGCAGCGGCGCACGCATTTGACGATGTTCTGCGCCGCCGACACCGCGCCGGTGACGATGTGCACCTTCACCTCCAGGCGCACACCGCTCATGCCCTGCGGCTCGCGCACGCCCTCCTGGCCGTCGATGATGAATTCCTGCGGCAGCACGTGCAGGATCTGCTGATCGGTGGAGATGTTCACCGCGCGCGCGGTCTCGATCACCCGCTCGATGTCGGCATGGGTGACCTCGCGGTCGCGGATGGGCACCATGCCGTGCGAGTTGAGCGAGCGCACATGGCTGCCGCTGATCCCGGCATAGACCTGGGTGATCTTGCAGTTGGCCATCAACTCGGCCTCTTCCAGCGCGCGCTGGATGGCGGCCACTGTGGTCTCGATGTTGACCACCACGCCCTTTTTCAGCCCGCGCGAGGGAGCCGAGCCCATGCCCAGGATGTTGATGCTGCCTTCGG
This sequence comes from Thiobacillaceae bacterium, assembly GCA_046292095.1. GTDB lineage: Bacteria > Pseudomonadota > Gammaproteobacteria > Burkholderiales > Thiobacillaceae > JANWZL01. The sequence goes on along the minus strand of JBKBRS010000159.1, from coordinate 1,141 downwards.
GGGTGACCTCGGCCACCAGGGTCACGATCTTCGAGGTGCCGATGTCGAGGCCGACGATGAGGTCTTTGTTGTCGCGCATGTCAGATCAGAGTGGTATTTCGTGAAACGGGGCGTCGGCCGCTGCCGTGCGCGCCGCCTGCGGCCCCTTCTCGCCTGTCCGGGCTGCCCCAGACTGGGCCTTCGTGTTTTTGTCCCCGCCCTTCATCACCTTGGCCGCGAAACCGTTCGGGTAACGCAGGTCGAACTGGGTCAAGGGACCGAGGCGTTGCACGGCGGCCGGATAGAAAAGGACGAAGCGCTGGACGCGCTCGGTCAGCCGCTCGCGGCCTAGCTCCAGGCTCACCCGCGGCCGCATAGGTTCGGCCGAGCCGTCCTCCAGGGTCAGCCGCCAGGCGCCGCGCGGGCTGAACTGCAGGGCCTCGATGCGCCAGCCGGCCGGGACGAGCATGGCCTGGAACTCCGCCAGCCGGCGCGCCACCTCGCGTTCGCTGCCTTCGGGGGCATAGACACGCGGCAGCTTGGGCCAGGGGCGCACCGGGAAGCGCTCGCCCTGGGTGTTGAGCATCTGCTGACCATTCCAGGCCGCCGCCGGTACGTGCTCCTCGACCTCCACCACCAGGCGGTTGGGCCAGATGCGCCGTACAGTCGCCTGGCGCACCCAGGGCAGCCCTTCGAAGGCGATGCGCGCGGCATCCAGGTCCAGGGTGAAGAAGCCGCCTTTGAGGCCCCGGACCACACGGCCGACGGCCTGCCGCGTGTCGGCCTGGCCGGCGCCCAGCACGGTGACCTCGCGCAGCGGGAAGAGGTGCTCGGTCAACGCCCGCGTGGCGAGCATGCCGGCGAAGACCCCGGTGGCGAGCAGCAGCCAGGCGCTTAGTCGGTTGAGGCGGTGCGGGTCATCCCACATGGTTGGCCGGCGAAGGGTTGTCCAGGCGTGCCTGGGCGAGGATGCGCAGGCACAGTTCATCGAAGCCGATGCCGGCGGCGCGGGCGGCCATGGGCACCAGGCTGTGGTCGGTCATGCCGGGGGCGGTGTTGATCTCCAGCAGGTAGGGCTCGCCCACGGCGTCAAGCAAGACGTCGACTCGCGCCCAGCCGCGGCAGCCCAGCACGCGATAGGCCTCGCACGCCAGCGCCTGCA
>JBKBRS010000158.1:0-5150 GCA_046292095.1 Thiobacillaceae bacterium | reverse complement strand
TGGCGGAGATCCTGGCCGGCTGGAACATGGACGGCCAGACCCTGGTGGCGGCGCTGCTGCACGACGTGGTGGAGGACACCGGGGTCACGCGCGAGCAGATCGCCGCCGACTTCGGCCCGGCCGTGGCCGCCTTGGTCGACGGGGTGACCAAGCTCGACCAGCTCGAGTTCGAGAGCAAGGCCCACGCCCAGGCGGAGAACTTCCGCAAGATGCTCCTGGCCATGGCCCAGGACGTGCGCGTGATCCTCATCAAGCTGGCCGACCGCCTGCACAACATGCGCACCCTGGACGCCATGAAGCCGGAGGCGCGCACCCGCATCGCCCAGGAGACCCTGGAGATCTATGCGCCGATCGCCAACCGGCTGGGGCTGAACCACCTCTACCAGGAGCTGGAGGACCTGGCCTTCCAGCACCTGCACCCGACCCGCTACAAGGTGCTGGAGAAGGCCATCCAAGCCGCGCGCGGCAACCGGCGCGAGGTGGTGGAGAAGATCCGCCAGGCGATCGAGGCCAAGCTCAAGGAATGCGGCATCGAGGCCCAAGTCCACGGTCGAGAGAAGCACCTCTACAGCGTCTACCGCAAGATGCAGGAGAAGTCGCTCGCCTTCTCCGAGGTGTACGACATCTACGGTTTTCGCGTCATCGTCGAGGACGTGCGCGACTGCTACCTCGCCCTGGGGGCACTACACAGCCTGTACAAACCCATCCCGGGCAAGTTCAAGGACTACATCGCCATCCCCAAGGCCAACGGCTACCAGTCCCTGCACACCACCCTGTTCGGGCCGTTCGGCGCCCCCATCGAGGTACAGATCCGCACCTACGAGATGCACCGGGTGGCCGAGGCGGGCGTGGCCTCGCACTGGCTGTACAAGACCGGTAACGAGGCCGAGTTCTCCGAGGTACAGAAGAAGACGCACCAGTGGCTGCAGAGTCTGCTCGACATCCAGGCCGACAGCCGCGATTCGGTCGAATTCCTGGAACACATCAAGGTCGACCTCTTCCCCGACGAGGTCTACGTCTTCACCCCCAAGGGCAACATCCTGGCCCTGCCGCGCGGTGCCACGGCCATCGACTTCGCCTACAGCGTGCACACCGACATCGGCAACCACTGCGTGGCGGCCCGGATCAACGGCGACACCATGCCATTGTCCACCCCGCTCAAGAACGGTGATCGGGTGGAGATCATCACCAGCGAGTCGGCTCGCCCCAGCCCCTCCTGGGTGCATTTCGCCGTCACCGGCCGCGCGCGGGCGCACATCCGCAGCGCGCTGAAGAAGGCCCACCGCGCCGAGTCCGTGACCCTGGGGCAGCAGCTGCTCAACCAGGCCCTGCGCGCGCTGGGGGCGCACCCCGAGCAGATCACCGAGCAACAATGGGAGCGGGTGGTGAAGGAGAGCGGCCGCAGCCGCGAGGACCTGCTCATGGAGATCGGCCTGGGCAAGCGGTTGGGTGTGGTGGTCGCTCGCCAGCTGCTTGCCCGCGAGGCGGAGAGCGAGCCGCGCCGGCCCGCCGGCCCCATGCTGATCCGTGGCGCCGAGGGGGTGGCCGTGCGCCTGGCCAAGTGCTGCCGGCCTATTCCCGGCGACCCCATCATCGGCCAGATCAAGAAGGAGCAGGGGCTCATCGTGCACACGCACGACTGCCCGCAGGTGCGCCACTACCGCGAGGACCCGGACAAGTGGGTGGACGTGGAGTGGGCCGCCGACATCGACAAGCCCTTCGACGTGGGCATCAAGGTCACCGTGGCCAACAAGCGGGGCGTGCTGGGCCAGGTCGCCTCCATCATCGCCGGCGAGGGCTCCAACATCGACGACGTGAGCATGGAGGAGGCCGCCGGCGCCTTCACCAACCTCTATTTCACCGTGCAGGTGCAAAACCGCCTGCACTTGGCCCGCCTGATGCGGTCGCTACGAGGGCTGCCCGAGGTCGTGCGCATCGCTCGGATGAAAGGCAAGCAGACGGAGGGTCGAGAAAAGGGATGATAGGTGAGAGAAAAGAGCTGGTCGCGTTGCACGGACCGTCAGATGGGGTAGCATCCCCGCTTCGGGACGACAGCTTTTCTCTCATCCTCTTTTCTCTCATCCTCTCCCCATGAAATCCGTCATCTCCACCGACCAGGCCCCGGCCGCCATCGGCACCTACTCCCAGGCCGTGCGTGCCGGCAATACCGTCTATCTGTCCGGGCAGATCGGGCTGGACCCCGCCAGCATGCTGCTCGTCGAGGGCATCGAGGCGCAGATCCACCGCGTCTTCGCCAACCTCGCGGCGGTGGCGCAGGCGGCGGGGGGCAGCCTCGGCGACGTGGTCAAGCTCAACGTCTATCTCACCGATCTCTCCCATTTCGGTCGGGTCAACGAGATCATGGCCCAGTATTTCAGCCCGCCCTATCCCGCCCGCGCGGCCGTGGGCGTGGCGAGTCTGCCGCGCGGCGCGCTGGTGGAGGCGGACGCGGTGATGGTACTCAGCACCTGACCGGGTGGCCGATGCCCTGCCTGTGCAGGCCGTGGATCCGGTCACCAAACGGCTGGGTTATGCCGCCGACCCGGATCTCGTCCTGCACCTGCCCCTGCGCTATGAGGACGAGACCCGCCTCACCCCGCTCGACGAGGCGCGTCCGGGCGAGACCGTCACGGTCGAAGGGGTGATCGTCCATGCCGAGGTCCAACCGCGACCCCGGCGCCAGCTCGTCATCGAACTGAGCGAGCCCCCAGCCGCGGCGCCGCGGCCGGCCGCCCGCCTGTTTGCACGCTGGCTGCACTTCTACCCCAGCCAGGTGGCGCAGCTCAAGGCCGGTGCACGCGTGCGCCTGCACGGCGAGGTGCGGCCGGGGCTGTTCGGGGCGGAGATGGTGCACCCGCGCTATCGTCTGGTCGAGGCCGACACGCCGCTTGCCCGCACGCTCACCCCGGTCTACCCCAGTGTGGCGGGGCTCGGGCAGAGCGCCATCCGCCGCGCGGTGGAACGCGCGCTGCGCAGCGCTGACCTCACGGACACCCTGCCGGCGGACATTCCCCGCGGCCTGTCGCTGCCCACCTACGCCGAGGCGATTGAGTCGCTGCACCACCCACCGCCTGATGCCGACCGCCTCGCCCTGGAGATGCGTACTCACCCGGCCTGGCGGCGGCTCAAGTTCGACGAGCTGCTCGCCCAGCAGCTGTCGCTGCGCCGCCACGCCCGCGCCCGCGCCGCCCTCAGCGCGCCCGCCCTGACCGGTGGGGAGGCACTCGCCAGACGTCTGCTCGCAGGCCTGCCCTTCGCGCTCACCGGCGCGCAGGCGCGCGTCTGGGACGAGATCCGCGCCGACCTGGCCCGCACGCAGCCCATGCACCGCCTGCTGCAGGGCGACGTCGGCAGCGGCAAGACCCTGGTGGCGGCCCTGGCCTGTCTGCCGGCAGTGGCCTCGGGCTGGCAGGCGGCTGTCATGGCGCCGACCGAGCTGCTGGCCGAGCAGCTCTATCTGAAACTGCACGAGTGGCTCACACCGCTGGGGATCCGGCTCGTCTGGCTGGCCGCCGCTCTGCGCGGCCGTGCCAAGCAGGCCGCCCTGGACGCCATCGTCGCAGGCGAGGCGCAGATCGCGGTCGGCACCCATGCCCTGATCCAGGAGGCGGTGACCTTCCCCCGCTTGGCACTCGCCATCATTGACGAACAGCACCGCTTCGGCGTCGAACAACGCCTGATACTGCGGACGAAAGGGATCACCCCTCACGCCTCACGCCTCACGCCTCACCTGCTGATGATGTCCGCCACCCCTATCCCGCGCAGCCTGGCCATGAGCTACTACGCCGACCTGGACGTCTCCACCCTGGACGAGCTGCCGCCCGGACGCACGCCGGTCGCCACCAAGCTGATCCACCACACCCGTCGCGCCGAGGTCATCGTCCGGCTGCGCGATTATTGCCTCGGCGGTGCCCAGGCCTATTGGGTGTGCCCGCTGGTGGAGGAATCGGAGAAGCTACAGCTCAAGGCGGCCGAGGCGGCCTATGCCGAACTGACTGCCGCCCTACCCGACTTGCGCCTGGGTCTGGTCCACGGTCGCATGAAGGCGGCGGAGAAGTCGGCCGTGATGGAGGCGTTCAAGGCGGGGGAGATCCATCTGCTAGTGGCCACCACGGTGATCGAGGTGGGGGTGGATGTCCCCAATGCGGGCCTGATGGTGATCGAGCATGCCGAGCGCATGGGGCTCGCCCAGCTCCACCAGCTGCGCGGCCGGGTCGGCCGTGGCCGGCGGGAGTCCGCCTGCATCCTGCTCTATGCCGAGCCGTTGTCGGCCACGGCCCGCCAGCGGCTGCGCATCATCCGCAGCCACAACGACGGATTCGTGATCGCCCGCGAAGACCTGAGATTGCGCGGACCCGGCGAGTTCATGGGCGCGCGCCAGTCGGGCACACCCTGGCTGCGCTTCGCCTCGCCCGAGCTGGATGGCGACCTGCTGGAGGCGGCCCGCCAGGTGGCGGAGCGACTCCTGGATCGGCACCCTGCGGCCGTCGACCGCCACCTGGCGCGCTGGCTGCCGCGCGGGCTGGACTATCTCCAGGTGTGACGAAGCGGCTCACTTGCCCTCCAGCCACTTGAGCATGTCGAGGTAGGCCTGGGGGTTGCCCGGAACGAAGCCCTTTAACATGAAAGAAGCAAAGGTCTGGACGAGCGCAGCCCTGACTAGTGAAAGTCATGCTGTGGAGGAACTCGATGATCAGGCGCTGGCTGGGGAGATGAAGCCGAACTTGGTCAGGGCCTTGATCCAGCGAGGGGCGTTGCGTTGAACGGAAAGCGCTTCATAGTCGGTGGCGGAGTCCCGGTAATGCTCGCGCCGCTTGAGCATGAAGAAGATGGTGCGGAGGATCTTGTGGGCGATGGCGATGATGGCGCGCTTGTGGCCGCGGCGGACGACGAGCGATTGGAACTTTGACTTGAACACTGACTTGGTACGGCTGGCGGCATGAGCGAACTCGCAGAGCAGACGGCGGACGTAGAGGTTGCCTTTGCGGACATGGCCGGACTTGCGTTTGCCGGCCGACTCGTTGTTGCCGGGGCAGATGCCGGCCCAGGAGGCCAGGCGATCTGCGCTGCCGAAGACATCCATGTCCGAGCCGATTTCGACCAGCAACATGGCGGCGCCGATCAAATCGACACCGGGAATGGTGTGCAGC
>JBKBRS010000157.1:0-5162 GCA_046292095.1 Thiobacillaceae bacterium | reverse complement strand
GAGGCCCGCTTGTGGGCCGAATCCGTCCGCCGTGCGATATTTTCCGAGGGTGGTGGTCTTTGGTTCGCAACGCAAGCGGCGGTCCGACCGGTGGATGTTCTGTTGGTTCGCGCCGCACGCGGCGCTCCTACCCGGGGATGTGTTGTGGTTCGCGCCGGGGTAGGAGGCCCGCTTGCGGGCCGAACCCGACTGAGGGTCGGCCGGGATGGGGCCGGTTGTAGTTCGGGGTAAACTGCCAAACGTCTTGCGACCTTACATCGCACCTCTCACTCCCCATACCGCCCTTTCTTGCGCAGCGGTCATGGCGAGGGGCGAGCGGGACGATCAGGATGAGTTGAGTGAGCGTCAACGGCCGCTGGCTTGCCTCCCGCGTCTTGCCCTCATGACGCCCCGCATCGAAACCACCGCCGCCTCGACCCTCATCCCCCAGCGGCCCGGGGCGTGCCGGCCGGAAATGCGGTCGGAAAGACGGATGCCGCCGCGTCCAGGGGAAGAGCGCGGTATCATGCGGGGTGCGCGCGGGTGGCGGAATCGGTAGACGCACCGGACTTAAAATCCGGTACCTGCGGGTGTACGGGTTCGAGTCCCGTCCCGCGCACCAGTTCAGACATCGATGGCTGGCACGACCATTGGAGAGAGGTGTACGATTGACCGAGCCGTGGCTGCACGCTTGCCACATGGGCTCAAAAACCCGCGGCCGCGGCTCCCAACGGTCGCCAGGACCTTCGAGTCCATCACCGCCACCGTGGCTTGGCCGCCACGAAGACGGGTGGCCCCACCGATGGACATCCCTGCCTCGATATCTCGGATGGGTTTAAGATCGATGCAACCTGGCATGCCTGTCACGATGCAAGGTTCCAGACGCACGGCGCAGATCCCTGCTTGCTGCACGATCTAAACCGCAGGCGCCGACGGGTTCTGAACCGCGTCTCAACCGAGATCACACTGCGTTGACTCCGACCCAACATGTTGCTCGGCTTCGTCATCCTCTACTTGGTCGCCTCCATCGCCATCGGCATGTACGCCGCCACCCGGGTGCGCAACGTCGATGACTATTACGCCGCCGGCCGGCAGCTGCCGATCTGGATCGTCACTGCCATGGTCTTCGCCACCTGGTTCGGCGCCGAGACGGTGCTGGGCATCCCCGCCACCTTCCTGGAGGAGGGGCTGGGCGGGCTGGCCTCCGACCCCTTCGGCGCCTCACTATGCTTAGTCCTGTTCGGGCTATTCTTCGCGCGCCGGCTCTATCGGCTCAACCTGCTCACCATCGCCGACTACTACCGCGCGCGCTACGACCGGCGGGTGGAGCTGGTCACCGGCATCGCCATCGCGCTGTCGTATCTCGGCTGGGTCTCCGCCCAGATCACCGCGCTGGGGCTCGTGTTCAACGTGCTCTCCGACGGCGTCATCACCCAGGCGCAGGGCATCCTCATCGGCGCGGCCATCGTGCTGATGTACACGATCTACGGCGGCATGTGGTCGGTGGCGCTCACCACCTTCTTCCAGATGATCGTCATCGTCGTGGGCCTGCTCTACATCGCCGGGATGATCGCCGCTCAGGCGGGCGGTCTTACGCCTGCGCTGGAACACGCCGCCGCCCACGCGAAATTCCGGCTCCTGCCAGAACTGTCCACGGTGGCGTGGCTAGCCTTCCTCTCCGCGCTGCTGACCATGGGCTTCGGCTCCATCCCGCAGCAGGACGTCTTCCAGCGCGCCAACTCGTCCAAGAGCGAGGACGTGGCGGCGTGGGGCACGGTGCTGGGCGGGCTGGCCTATTTTTTGTTCGCCGCCGTGCCCATCTACATGGCCTACGCCGCGCATTTCATCGACCCGGCGCTGGTGGCGCGCTGGATCGGGGTGGACGCGCAGAAGATCCTGCCCGAGCTGATCAAAGGCGACTTCCCCCTCGCCGCCCAGGTGATCTTCTACGGGGCGCTCTTGGCGGTGATCATGTCCACCGCCTCGGGCACACTGCTCGCCCCCTCGGTGACCATCGCCGAGAACGTCTTGAAGCCCTGGCTCACCCGCCGCGCGCCGATGGACGGGCAGCGGCTGCTCAGGCTCACGCGCTGGGTGGTGGCGACCTTCGCCGTGCTGGTGACGCTCTACTCGCTGTGGTCGCTCAAGCAGGCCACCACCATCCACCAGATGGTGGAGAACGCCTACAAGGTCACCCTGGTGCTCGCTTTCGTGCCGCTGGCGGCCGGGCTGTACTGGCGGCCGGCGAATACCCGCGGGGCCTATGCGGCCATGGCCCTCGGCGCGGCGGTCTGGCTCACCTTGGAATTCGCCGCCCCGGAAGGGGTCTTTGGGCTGGAGCCGCAATTCGCCGGCTTCCTGGCGGCTTGCGTGGGGATGGTGGCGGGTTCGCTCGGGGCCGGTCCTCGGCCGAGGCTGCAGGACTAGGGAAACGCTGAAGAAAGCCGCGAGCGGGATGGAATGCTAGGCGATTGGTGTGCGAGCCGCGAGACACATCAACGGGATAGGCGAGGGCGCGACTACGCGTTATGGCGTAGGCCAACTTCGGCGCAGCCGAAGTTGAGCGAAGCGGCCGAGGCCAACACTGCGCAACGCCGCAATGCGCCCGCACAGTCGGTTATGCAGAGCTTCCCCAGCACTGTAAAAGAATTTTACACTATCGCTCGCCTGGGGCTGACGTTCCGGTCGAGTTGATGACGCCCCTGGCGGCCGCGTCAGCCGCGGACCCCAGCATGGCATACAGAACCAGGCCTCCCCCGAGAGATGACGGCCGTGCCCTTGGGATCGGCAAGACGCTAGGCTGGGGAGATTGACTGCTGGGTTCCGGCCACGCCTGCCTAACGGCCATGGCCGTTTGGATGACTCTGACCTGGCCAACGCCGTCACCCTGGTCCCCGTGCCGGAACCGCACGCCTACGCCATGTTGCTCGCCGGCCTCTGCCTGCTGGCCTGGGTGATACATCGCCGCAAGTCCCGGGCCTGACCTCCCTGCCGCAGCGACACCGAACAGACGGGCCCGACATCCCGTCGGGCTTTCTTGTTCCTGCCTCGGGTCACTGTGCACGGCGGCTGCACGCCTGTCGGACGGCCTTGGTGGGCGGCGATGTCGGTAAATTTTACACTACCGTCCGACCACGGCTGACATCTCAACGCGCCGCCTTCGACGTATCGACGCAACCGCCTGTAAAAAAATAAATACTCGTACTCATGGAACTGGCACGGAATCTGCTAATAGCGAGGCAGCCGGTTCGAGGGCAGCGGCTCCGACCTCAGCCAGCTCATCCAACTGCCAAACCTTTTTCACGAGAGGCCAACATGCTCAACGTCAAACAAACCGTGAAATCCCTCGGGCTGATGTCGGTCCTGACCGCCTCCGCCCTGTCCTGCAGCGGCCTGGCCCAGGCCGGCGCCTTCGACGGCGGCATCCCGGCCACTTGGTCCTGCACCGGCAACTGCGGCACCCTGGGCGCCGACGGCGTCGTCACCGCCTCGCCCGAGGGCGGGAAGTACGGCTATATCGTCAGCAACACCGGCATCACCGGCCTGGGTCTGGGACTCGGGTCTGAAACCGACGGTAGCCGTCTGCGCTCCGGCGTGTTCTCCGCCAATGCCGCGGACGACCTGGAGTTCTACTTCAACTACATCACCTCGGACGGCGCCGGCTTCGCCGACTACGCCTGGGTGCGCCTGCTGAAGGGCGACCTCTCCGAGGCCGCCCTGCTGTTCACCGCCCGCACCACCCCCGACGGTAACACCGTGCCCGGCTTCGGTATGCCTATGATCGATCCCGGCGTGACCCTGGACCCCGCCTCCACCCCCATCATCCCAGGCGGGCCGGTATGGCCCCCCCTGGGCGGCTACTCCGGCACCTGCTTCTCTGTCGGCTGCGGCTACACCGGCTGGATCAAGATGAGCTACGAGATGGCCGCTGCCGGCGACTATGTGCTGGAATTCGGCGTGGTGAACTGGGGCGATCAGAACTATGACTCCGGTCTCGCCTTCGACGGCATCCTGGTCGGCGGCAAGCCGATCGACCCGATCCCCGAGCCCGCCACCCTGGCCCTGCTGGGTCTGGGCCTGGCCGGCCTGGGCTTCATGCGCCGCAAGGCCCGCGACTGACGCCGACGCCACGGCCAGGCCGTGGCGGAGGGCTGCGCGCTGCAGGCCCGACCTTCAGGTCGGGCCTTTTTCACGCCGGATGGGCCTGATCCAGGCGGCATGAGCGCGGGCTGGCCGTCACCTGCGTCGTCGAGCGTGTATCCCTTCCCGCGGCTCGGACTATCCGCCCGTTTGCAGTCAGCAGGGACCGCCGGCCTGCCGTCCGCCCGCGCACATCAAGCCGCCGCCCGCTCGCGCGCGACCGTCCCCCACAGTTCTTCCAGGTTGTAGTGCGCCCGCACCGCCGGCTGCATGACGTGGATCACCACGTCGCCGGCGTCGACCAGGATCCATTCCGCCGCCCGCTCACCCTCGGTGCCGATGATCGTCGCACCCGCCGCCTTGAGCTTCTCGACGACGTTGTCGGCCAGGGCCTTGACCTGGCGGCTGGACTCGCCGCTGGCGATGATCAGGCGGTCGAAAAGCGAGGTGAGGTGACGCACGTCGAGCACGGTGATCTCCTTGCCCTTGATGTCCTCCAGGGCAGCCACGGCGATGCGGGTGAGGGTTTCGGTATCCATGCGGGGGTCAGGTCTGCGGGCGGTAGAGACGATGGCGCTCAATGTAGTCCAGCACGGCGTCGGGCACCAGATAGCGGACGCTGCGGCCGGTGGCGATGCGGGCGCGGATGTGGCGGGCGGCGATGTCGAGCTGGGTGATCTCCTGCACGTAGATGCGGCCGGCGGGGCGGGAGTGCAAGCCGTCCGCCGCTTCACAGCGGCGTTGTGCGAGTTCTGCGGCCAGGGCCGCGGGCATGGTCGCCTGCCAGCCTGCGAGATCGAAGCCGGGCCGCTGCGCCACGGCCAGATGGGCCAGCGCGAACAGTCGCCGCCAGTCGTGCCAGGTGGTGAGCCCCAGGAAGGCATCGGCGCCGAGAAACAAAATGAGTGAGCGCTCACTTCCTAATTCCGCGCGCAGCTCCGTGAGGGTGTCCACCATGTAACAGGGCGCGGTCTTGTGGATCTCGTGCTCGTCGACCTTGAGGCGCGGATTGCCAGCAATGGCCAGCCGCACCATCGCCAGCC
>JBKBRS010000156.1:0-5183 GCA_046292095.1 Thiobacillaceae bacterium | reverse complement strand
GGCATGCGAGGCGGTCTTGTAGAAGCGGTCGTAGCGCTTGAAGTGTTCCCAGTCGCGCGCGGTCACCCGCCAGCGGGTGAGCGGGTCCTTTTCCAGGCTTTTGAGGCGCTTCTCCTGGGCCTTCTTCGATAGATGGAACCAGAATTTGAGGATCAGCGCCCCCTCGTCGACCAGCATCTGCTCGAAACGCAGGTTGCGTTCCATCGCCTCTTCCAGGTCGGCCACCTTGCTGCGGCCATAGACGCGGTCGATGAGGGCCTGGCTGTACCAGGAGCCCTGGAAGATGGCCATGCGCCCTTTGGGCGGCAGCAGCCGCCAGAAGCGCCACATCGGCGGGCGGTCGCGCTCCTCGTCGGAAGGCTCGCCCATGCCGTGCGTGTCGATGTGACGGGCGTCGAGCCAGGCGTTGAGCAGGCGCACCGATTCGCGCCGGCCGCCGCCGTTGACCCCGCTGACGATCATCACCACGGGAAAGGCGCGGCTCTCGATCAGCTCGTATTGGGCATCGAGCAAGGCCTCGCGCAAGGCGGGCAACTCGGCTTCATAGGTCTTTTTATCGACTTTGTGGCCCAGCTCGGCGGATTCGAACACGCTTAGTCTCCTCAGAGGATGCCCAGGGCGTGGAGGAACACGGCCACCACGCCGACCGGCACGATGTAGCGCAACAGCCAGACCCAGCCCCAGTAGAGGCGGGCGAAGCGGCTGCCGGCGCGGAAGGCTTGTTCGCGGGCATGTGCGCCCATGCGCCAGGCGACGAAAACGGCGATCCCCAGGCCGCCCAGGGGCAGCATCCAGTTGCTGGCCAGATAATCGGCCAGGTCGAACCAGTTCTTGCCGTGTCCCGCGCCGAACAGGGCCTCGGTGGCGGCGGCGAAGTCGCTGCCGAAGAGCGGCGTGCCGCCGGACAGGGCCGAGGGGATGCCCAACACGAAGATCACCGCGCCGATGCCGATGGCGGCGCGCCGGCGCGAGATGCCGCGCCAGTCGATGGCGTGGCTCACCGCCACCTCCAGCAGCGAGATGGCGCTGGTGAGCGCCGCCACGGCGAGCAGCACGAAGAACACCGCCGCCCACAGCGCCCCGCCTGGCAGTTGGCCGAAGGCGATGGGCAGGCTGACGAACACCAAGCCGGGGCCCGCTGCGGGGGTGAGGCCGGCGACGAAGATGATGGGGAAGATCATCAGGCAGGCCATGAGCGAGATCAGGGTGTCGAGCCCGCCCACGGCGAGCGAGGTGGCCACCACGTCGTCACGCGCGCGCAGGTAGCTGCCATAGGTGAGCATGGCCCCCATGCCCAGGCTCAGGGTGAAAAAGCTGTGCCCCAGGGCCTCGAGCACCCCGGCGGGGGTGAGCCGGTCGCTGTGGGGTCCGAAGACGAAATCGAGCGCCGGGCCAAAGCCGTCGGTGCCGGCGGCACGCAACATGAGGGCGAGGATCATGAGAAAGAGCAGCGGCATGAGGATGCGGCTCCAGCGCTCCACCCCGGCGTTGACCCCGGCGGCGACGATGGCGATGGTCAGCAGCATGAACAACCCGTGCCAGAACAGGTTGATGCCCGGGTCCGCATAGACCTGGCCGAACAAGGCCTCGACCTCGGTCGGCTGCATGCCGGCGAACCCCTGGGAGAGCGCGAGCCAGCTGTAGTGCAGGGTCCAGCCGGCCACCACGCTGTAATAGGACAGGATCACGAAGGCCGCCGCCACCCCCAGCCAACCGATCCCCTCCCAGGAGCTGCGCGGCCCGGCCAGTTTGCGGAAGGCGAGCACCGGCGAGCGCTGGCTGGCGCGACCCAGCATGATCTCCGCGACCATGATGGGCAGGGCCACGGCCACCACGCAGATGAGATAGATCAGCACGAACCAGCCACCGCCGTTCATGCCGGTGATATAGGGGAATTTCCAGATGTTGCCCAGGCCGACGGCGGAGCCGGTGGCGGCCAGCACGAAGGCGAGCCGCCCGGACCAGTGCTCGCGGCGCACGGGTTGGGGATGGGGTTTGGGGCGGTGCGTCGGCGCGGTCATAGACTGCGTGTTTCGGTCGGCTGCCCAAGCATGACACCGAGCGGCCCCGGCGGGCAAGCCGCCCGCGTCTAGCGGGCCAGCCAGTCGGTGAGTTCACGCATGGGCAGCGGCTGGCTCAGGTGATAGCCCTGGATCTGGTCACAGCCCATCTCGCGCAGCAGTGCCTCGGTGCGCGCGTCCTCGACCCCCTCGGCCAGCACTTCCAGTCCCAGGTGATGCGCCATGGCGACGGTCGAACGCACGATGATCCCGTCGTGTTCGTTGACCGGGATGTCGTGCACGAACATGCGGTCGATCTTCAGGGCGTGGATGGGCAGGCGGTGCAGATAACCGAGCGAGGAGTAGCCGGTGCCGTAGTCGTCGATGGAGAGCTTCACGCCCAGGTCGGCGATGCGTTGCAGCAGCGTGGCGGCCCGTTCGGGGTCGTGCATGAGGGCGGTCTCGGTGATCTCCAGCTCCAGCCGGTCGGGCCGTACCCCGTGCCGGTCGAGCAAGCCGCGAAGGGTCACGAGAAAACGCTCGTCCATGAGGGAGCGGGCCGAGAGATTGACGGCCACGCTGTACGCCCGTCCCTCGTCCTGCCAGCGTTTGAGGTCGGCCAGGGCCAGGTCCAGCACCTGCTCGGTCAGGGCGTGGATGGCATCGCCCATCTCCGCCAGGGGGAGGAAACGCTCCGGATGCAGCAGGCCCAATCGCGGGTGCTGCCAGCGCACCAGGGCCTCGAAGCCGGTGATGCACCCGCGTTTCAGGTCGAACTTGGGCTGATAGTGCAACAGGAGCTGACCGGACCGGATGGCCTCGTTGAGCTCGGCCATCAACCAGGCGCTCGGGGCTGTGGCGGTCCACGGATGGGGTATAGCACGCCACCGCCTGGCCGCTGCGCTTGGCCGCATACATGGCGACGTCGGCGGCGCGCATGAGGGCGTGGATGTCCTCGCCGTCATCCGGATAACGGGCGATCCCCACGCTGGCATCCACGGTGAGCGGCATGGCATCGACGCTGAAAGGCTGGCGCAGGGCCGCCACCAGGTCGCGTGCGTAATGGCGCTCGACCGCCTCGTCGAGCGCGGCGGGCAACAGCACCGCGAACTCGTCTCCGCCCAGCCGGCAGAGCAGCCCCTCGCGTGGGGCCAGTAGGGGCTGCAGGCGCGGGCCGATCTGGCGCAGGACCTGGTCACCGACGTAGTGCCCCAGGGTGTCGTTGATCTCCTTGAAGCGGTCCAGGTCGAGCAGCAGCAGGGTCAAGGGCCGCGTCCGCCCGGAGGTCCGGGAGAGCAGGCGTTCGAAGCTCTGGTACAAGACCACGCGGTTGGGCAGGCCGGTCAAGCTGTCGTGATGCGCCAGGTGGTCGAGCCGGTCGACGTGGCGGGCATTGGCCAACGCCAGCGACAGTGTCTTACCCAGGGTGTCCAGGGTTTCCAGCTCCAGGGCGCTGAACTCGCGGCGCAGCTGGAAGGCGAGGTGTATGGTGCCGAAGGCCTGGCCGGCATGAATGAGCGGGATGATGACCGCTGCGTGGATGCGATGTGCGGCCATGCGCTGGCGCATCTCCGCCCCGGTGCGTGCATCCTCGGCCAGGTCCGGGCTGTGCATCAGCCGCCCCTCGGCCAGGGCCCTGCCGGCCAGGGTCCCGGCCACCGGCAGGATGCGGAAATCGGCGTGCTGGGCAGCGTCGAAGCCCAGGCTGTGGGTGAGCAAGAGGCTCTGCCCGTCGGCCGACAGCTGATACAGGGCGATGTGGTTGGTGTTCTCCAGGCGCATGAAGGCCTGGATGGCCTGCGTACAGATGGCATCGACCGAGAGCTGGCTGTGCAGCCGGCGTGAGAGCTCGTGCAACAGTTGCAGGCTCTCGTTGCGCTGCAGCACCTCTTGGCGTGACTGTTCGAGCGCGGCCTCGGCCGCCTTGCGCTCACTCAGGTCGAGCGCCGTGCCGACCAGGGCCGGTCGGCCGTCCACCATCACCCGCCCGCCCGTGGCGAGCACCGGGATCTCGCGGCCGTCACGCGTCTGCAGCCGGAGTTCGGCGCTCTCCATGCGACCCTCCTCCAGGACGTTGCGTATTTTGTCCAGCGCGCAGGGCACGTCGGACGGATGCACCACGTCCAGGGCATGCATCTGGCGGATCTCATCCTCACCCAGTCCCAGTGTCGCGGCATAGGTGCGATTCCAGGCCAGCATTCGTCCTTCGGCATCGAACTGGAAGTAGAGGCCTGGCATGGCGTCTATGGTGGCCTGCAACAATTCCTGCTGACCCCGCAGACGCGGTGTGTCCTCCAGTGCCGCATTGGGGGCCGCGATCATGATGTAGCCGGTGATGACCCCGGCGTCGTCTCGCACCGGCGAAACCGTCAGGCATACCCGCAGGCGGTTGCCGTCCTTGCGTATCCAAGTCCAGACCCGTTCCTCGTCGAGTCCGTGCCGGGCCTTCGCCACCAGGACCTCGAAGCCGGGGGTGAGCGTCTCGCCCGTCTCCTGCGACAATTCCACCGCCCGCTGAACGAGCTCCTGGGTATCGTGCAGCCGCGCGGGCGTGGTCTTGCCCAACACCTCCTCGGCACGATAGCCGAGGAGGCGCTGGGCGGCGGGATTGAAGCCGACCACGGAGCCGCGCGTGTCGGTGGCGATGACCGGCAGACCGGCGCTGTCGATGAGTGCGCGCTGCCAGTCGGCCTGCCTGGCGTTGCGTTCGGCGGCCAGCCTGCTGCGTCTGGCGGACTGTTGGGCATTCCAAAACAAGCCGCCCAGCAGGGTGGTGACCAAGGCCACGACGACACAGCCCACCGAGACAGCCCCGCTTTGGGCGAGGGCGGTTGACGGCATGAGGCCGCCTACCAGCATGCCGCAGGCGGTGATGGGGACACGCGCGCGATGTGGTCTGCCGCGTCGTGCGCTGTCCCGGATCCGAACGGCCGCTGGGGGTGGCTTCGTTTTCAAGGGCCTCTGTCTCTCATCGGCGATACGGCCAGGGCAGGCGCCGCCAGCCGCCATATGGCTTCATTATCGTCAATGCGGCGGAAAACTTAAGGAAAAACCCGGCCCAGCCTCTCCATCAACGCCGGCATATTGCCACCCGAGCCGCACTCTGGCCAGTACGCAGCCCTGTGATTATTAAACCGGCCCTTAAATATACTGGTTTTTGAAGCGTTTTCTGCCAGACTGTGG
>JBKBRS010000015.1:10136-21187 GCA_046292095.1 Thiobacillaceae bacterium | reverse complement strand
CAGCAAGCGGCTGGAGCGCGCCGCCCACCGCATCCGGCTGCTGACCGAGGAGATCCACGAGTATTACAGCAACTTCCGGGTCACCAACGACCTGCTGGAGCTCAGAAACCTCGTACTCACCGCGGAGCTCATCGTGCGCTGCGCACAGGCGCGGCATGAAAGCCGCGGGCTGCACTATTCACGCGATTATCCTGGGCTACTGCCCGAGGCGGTCGACACGATTTTGCAGCCCCAGGCAGGCGTCTGACCGGCGCCTCGATCGTCAGATCTTCAGCAACCGTCAGGCCGCCTTCTGCGCCCGCGCGGTGAGGAAGTGCACCAGCAGCGGCACCGGCCGGCCGGTGCTGCCCTTCTCCTTGCCGCTTCTCCAGGCCGTGCCGGCGATGTCGAGATGCGCCCAGTCGTACTTCTTGGCGAAACGCGAGAGGAAACAGGCGGCGGTGATGGTGCCAGCCGGACGGCCGCCGATGTTGGCCATGTCGGCGAAGTTGCTCTTCAACTGCTCCTGGTAGTCGTCCCACAGCGGCAGCTGCCAGCAGCGGTCATAGGCGGTCTCGCCGGCGTGGATCAACTCGCGCGCAAGCGCGTCGTTGTTGGCCATGACCCCGGTGGCGACATGGCCCAGGGCGATCACGCAGGCGCCGGTCAACGTGGCGATGTCCACCACCGCCGCCGGCTCATAGCGCTCGGCATAGGTCAGCGCATCGCACAGGATCAGCCGCCCCTCGGCGTCGGTGTTGAGGATCTCGATGGTCTGCCCGGACATCGAGGTGACGATGTCGCCCGGCTTGTTGGCGCGGCCGCTGGGCAGGTTCTCGCAGGCGGGGATGAGGCCGACGACGTTCAGCGGCAGATCGAGCATGGCGGCCGCCTTCATCGCCCCCAGCACGGCCGCCGCACCGCTCATGTCGTATTTCATCTCGTCCATGTCGGCGCCGGGCTTCAAGGAGATGCCGCCGGAATCGAAGGTGATGCCCTTGCCCACCAACACCACCGGCTTGTCCTTCTTGCCACCGCCCTTGTGCTGCAGAATGATGAACTTGGGCGGCTCGTCCGAGCCCTTGGCCACGGACAGGAAGGCCCCCATGCCGAGCTTTTCGATCTCCGGCCGGTCCAGCACCTGGACCGTGAGACCATGCTCCTTGGCCAGGGCGCGGGCCTGATCGGCCAGATAGCTCGGCGTGCAGACGTTGCCGGGGAGGTTGCCGAGGTCCTTGGCGAGCTTCATGCCGGCGGCGATCGCCTGCCCGCGCACCGCAGCGGCCTCGCCGGCGGCCAGCAAACCGCGTTTGGACACCGCTAGGATCAGCTTGCGCAGGGGCCGGCGCGGCTCATCCTCGTGCCGGCGCTTCAACTGCTCGAAGCGGTATTGCGTCTCCATCGCCACCACGACCGCCTGCTCGACGCACCAGGTCTCGTCGTGCCGGCGTACCCCCGCCTCGGTGAGGTAGAGCGCGGCCTCGGTGGCGCCGGTCTCGTCCAGGGTCTTGACCGCCGCGCGCACCGCGTCGCGGTATTGTTTTTCGCGGAACTCACGCTCCTTGCCCAGCCCCACGAGCAAAACACGCTCGCCGAGGACCTGGGGGACATGGTGCAGCAGCAGGGTCGAACCCAAGCGGCCATCCATGTCACCACGGCGGAGGATCTCGCTCAGATAGCCGCCCGAGGCCTGGTCGATGACCTGGGCCGCCGCGGATAGCCGCCTCGGCTCGTAGACACCGACCACGACACAGGCCACGCGCTGTTTCTCGGGGCTACCGCTTTTTATGCTAAATTCCATGCAAGGCTCCTTTCGATTGGGCATTACCAGCGATTGATCGAGCTTGACCGTCTGGTCGGGCCGAAATTCCCAAGCTGCATCCCGCGCCGCCAGGTCTGCCTTGGTTCTATTCTAAGCCAATTACCCAGTGCGTCTCTTCAACTCTGCCCTGATCCGCGAGATGAGCAGCATGGGCGGGGTTGCCCTGCTCGCACTCACCGGCATCGTGCTCGTCACACTGCTGGTGCGCATCCTCGGCCGCGCCGCCGTTGGGCGCATCGACGATGCGGCGGTGTTCCCCTTCATCGGCTTTGGCATGTTGCACGTCTTGCCCATGCTGTTGTCGATGGCCCTGTTCCTCGCGATCTTCCTCACCCTCTCGAGGCTTTGGCAGGACAACGAGTTGGTGATCTGGCAGGGCGCCGGTGTCGGCCCCTTGGGCTGGCTCGGCCCGGTGCTGCGCTTCGCGCTGCCGGTCACCGTGCTGATCGCCTTCCTGAGCCTGGTGGTGATTCCCTGGGCCGCGCAGAAGCGCAGCGAGTTCGAGCGCTTGCTGTCCAGCCGAGACGAGACATCGGCCATCAGCCCCGGGGTGTTCGTCGAGTCCTCCAACGGCCGGCGGGTGTTCTTCGTGGAGGCGATCGACAGCGCGAGCGGACGTGTGCGCAACATCTTCATCCAGTCGCTGCAGCACGGGCGCTACGGGGTGATCGTCGCCCGCGAGGGCGAGGTCCGGGTGGCGGACGAGGGCGACCGTTATCTGGTGCTGAGCCAGGGCCGGCGCTATGAGGGCACGCCGGGCGCGGCCGATTACCGCATGATGGCGTTCGAGCGCTACGCCGTCCGGCTGGACACCGCCGTGGCCGAGCAACAGGCGAGCACCCCGCGCAGCACCCCCACGGCCGAGCTGCTCGCCGATCCTACACCCCCCAACCTGGCGGAATGGGTCATGCGCGTGAGCTATCCCGTCAGTGCCCTGCTGCTGGCGCTCTTCGCCGTACCGGCCAGCCACCTCACGCCCCGCGCTGGGCGCTCGCACAACGTGATCTTCGCCCTGCTGGTCTATGCGCTCTACAGCAACCTGATCGGCCTGTCCGAGGCCTGGGTTGCGCAGCAGAAGCTCTCCGCCAACGCCAGCCTGCTGCTCACGCATGGCGTGATGCTGGCCCTGGTCGTGGGCATGTATTGGCGCCTCAACCGCTTCGCCCCCAGGGCCTGGCGATGAGCATACTGGCCCGCTATCTGGCACGCGAGATCCTCGCCTCGGTCGGGCTTGCCCTGCTAGCCCTGCTCACGCTGTTCGTGCTGCTCGACGTGATCAACGAGGTCACGGCCGTGGGCCCCCGTTACACGGTCAGCCTGGCCCTGCTCCACGTCCTCTTGTTGCTGCCCTCGCGCGTGTTAGAGGTCCTCCCCGCGGCGACCATCGCCGGCGCCCTCTTTGCCTTCGCGCGGCTTGCCAGCCGCTCCGAGTTCACCGTCATGCGGGCCTCCGGGTTGTCGGTGGCCCGGCTCGTCGGCTACATGCTGGTGCTGGGCCTGGCCCTGGCGGCATTCGCCCACGTCTTGGGCGATTACGTCGTCCCGCACAGCGAACGCGCGGCGCACCAGCTCAAGACCCGCGCCACCACGGGTGTGGTGGCCCAGCAGTTTCAGACGGGGCTTTGGGCCAAGGACGGCGCGAGCTTCATCAACATCCAGGAGATGAGCACCGACGCGAGCCTGAGAAACATGCGCGTCTACGTCTTCGACGCCGATTTCCGCCTCACCACCATTCGCCAGAGCGAACGCGCCGAGTGGGACGCCGACGGCGCCTGGCGCCTGTTCAACACCGTGGAGACCCGGATCAGCGCCGAGGGCACCGAGGTCAGGCATGTACCGGAGATGCGCTGGCGCTCCGACCTGAACCCGGATCTGCTGGCGGTACTCATGATCCCGCCGGAGCGCATGTCGATCCAGGCGCTACGCACCTACATCCAGCACCTGCGCGAGAACAAGCAGCGTACGGCGCGCTATGAGTTGGCGCTGTGGAACAAGCTCTCCTTCACACTCGCTGCGCCAGTGATGCTGCTGCTGGCGCTGCCCTTCGCCTACAGCCCGCCGCGGACCAGCCACTGGGGCGGGCGGGTGCTGATCGGGCTGCTGATCGGCCTGGCCTTCCACCTCCTCAACCGTCTGGCCGGTCACATCGGCCTGCTGAACGACTGGCCGCCGATGCTCAGCGCGCTATCCGCCCTGGTGCTGTTCGGGCTGGGGGCCGCCGTGGCGCTGTGGCGCGTCGAGCGCGGTTGATTCCACGAGCCGCGTCCCTGCCAGCCGGTCGTGCAGGAACTGGCGCTCGCGGTCCCACAGCGCCCACAGGAACCCCAGGCCGCAGGCGGCCAGCCCCAGCAGGGCCAACGCGTAGCGTAACCAGGCCTGACGGCTGCGGACCGTATCGCCCGAAGCGCTGACCAGGCGGATGCGCCAAGTCTTCATGGCGAGGGTCTGGCCGCCGTGCGTCCAGAACCAGACCAGATAGCCCCCCGCCACCACGAGCAGGTAGAGCTGCTGGAAGTGCCTGCCCCAGGGCGCAGGCATGGCCTGTACCAAGGGCGCGACGGGAAAACTCGCGATCACCAGCACGGCCAGCATCAGCAGGACCTCGTAGACGAGGCTCAAGAGCCGCCGGCGAAGGCTGGCCGGCCTGGCTGTCAGTCCCGACCCAGCCGCAGCCGCGTCAGGGGTTGGGACTGGACTTGGGCTCACAAGCCCCCTGCCAGCGCTGCAGGATGCGCGCGCGTTCCTGCTCCGGCAGCGCGCTCAGACGGCGGTAGTTCTGCCGTGCCACGGCGCGCTGCTCTGGTGTGAGCACGACCCAGTACGGCAGTCGCTCGTGGAACAGACGTCGCTGGCGTTGGTTCAGGCGCGGGTATCCCGCGCTCAGGCGGATGAGGCTCGCGCGTTGGTCGGCCGGCAACTGCACCCATACGTCGGCCAGCGGCGCAAGGGCCTCGCGCTGGGCCGGTGTGAGCGTCCGCCAATCGGTCCCCACGTCGGCCGACACCGCCAGCGGCAGCACGGCCAGCATCAGGAGCGGCACAAGCCGGGCCGGTCTGGCCATGCCGGGAAGTCCTGGTCGAGATAGGCGTTGGGCGGCAGCTCGCCGGTGAGCAGCAGGAGGTCCATCTCCGCCGGCTCGCCGCTGAGCGGGCGGAGATTGGACGACAACCAGACCAAACTCGTACCCACTAGCAACAGGACGGCAGCCGCCGCATAGAGCAACGGCCACGCCCCGACACGCAAACTGGTCGAGTGGGGGCAGTCGGCCGCACTCAGCGCCCGTTGCCGTGCCGCGGCCAATGCCGCGGCGATCTTCGGGTCGACATCCGACCGCCCCGCCCGCAGATGTTGAACCAGGCGCCGGGCATAGGCCTCTTCCGCCTCCGTATTCATAGCGCGATCCCCTTTGCCTTGAGTTTCTTCGCCAGGGCGTGGATGGCGCGATGACAGTGGGTCTTGACACTCCCTGCCGAACAGCCCATCACCCGGGTGACCGCTTCCACGTCCATGTCCTCCCAATAACGTAACAGAAAGGCTTGACGTTGACGCAAGTTCGGTGTGGCGGTCGGCGTGGTAGCCGACCGCAGAAAACCCAATAACGTAACAGAAAGGCTTGACGTTGACGCAAGGGCAGTTCGGCGATGGCGGCCTCGACGGCCGCCAGGGTCTGCCGGCCATCGGCGAGCGCCAAGGGGTCCTGGCCCTGGGCCGAGGTGTCGGCGGCATCCAGCTCCTCCAGGCTCTCGCCGGGGGAGGACTCCTCCTGATCGCGCATGGGGGCCATCAGCCGGAGCCAGAAGTTGCGCACACGTGCGCGCCGGTGGTGGTCGGTGATGGCATTCTGCAGGATGCGCTGGAAGAGCATGGGCCATTCCTCAGGCGACCGGTCGCGATAGCGCTCACACAGCTTGAGCATGGCGTTTTGCACGATGTCCAGCGCACTGTGATGGTCCTGCACGGTGAACAGCACGCTTCGATAGGCGCGGCGTTCGACCTCAGCCAGAAAGCGGTCCAGGGCGTCTTTGTCGGTCAAGTTCCGTCTCGATCCAGGGGATGGCCGCACTATACCCAACCGCCCTCTCGCGGGACGTGAAGGCGGTGATTGCAATCACCGTGCGGGGCCGGTAAGATTTTAGGTTTGCTGAACTAATACTGCCTGGAGTCCAACATGTATGCGGTCATCAAGACCGGCGGCAAGCAATACAAGGTCGCCGCCGGCGGTAAGCTCAGGGTCGAGAGCCTGCCGGTCGAGGCAGGCGGTACGGTCGAGATCAAGGACGTGCTGCTGGTCGCGGACGGCGACAACGTCACCGTCGGGACACCCCTCGTCGCCGGCGCCACGGTGCGGGCCACGGTGCTTGGCCACGGCCGCGGCGACAAGATCCGCATCTTCAAGATGCGGCGCCGCAAGCACTACCGCAAGACGCAGGGCCATCGCCAGAACTACACCGAGATCCGCATCGACGGCATCTCCCTGGCCTAACCGAGGAGTCACGAAACCATGGCACACAAAAAAGCAGGCGGCAGCTCGCGCAACGGACGCGATTCCAAGCCCAAGATGCTGGGCGTGAAGCGCTATGGCGGCCAGTTCGTGCCGGCGGGCAACATCCTGGTGCGCCAGCGCGGCACGAAGTTCCATCCCGGCCGCAACGTCGGCATGGGCAAGGACTACACCCTTTATGCCCTGGTCGACGGCGTGGTGGAATACAGCATCAAGGGCCCGCTCAAGCGCCGCACGGTCAGCGTCGTGCCCGTTCAATCCTGACGCCGTACGACCGAGCTGTCGGGCCCCAGCTCTCCGATCGATGCCCGGGGACTGAGGACAGACAGTGGTCAGTGGCCGCCGATGCTGCGCGTCGGCGCACACCGCCTGCATCCTGCCCTCAGCCCTTTGCCCTCTGAAATGAAGTTCATCGACGAGGCGCGCATCGAAGTCATCGCCGGCAAGGGCGGCAATGGCGCGGTCTCCTTCCGCCGCGAGAAATACGTCCCCCGCGGCGGGCCCGATGGCGGCGACGGCGGCCGCGGCGGCAGCATCTGGGCGGAGGCCGACCGCAATCTCAACACCCTGGTGGAGTACCGCTACACGCGGCAGTTCCGCGCCGAGAACGGCGAGAACGGGCGCGGCTCGGATTGCTATGGCCGCGGGGGCGAGGACCTCATCCTGCGCTTTCCGGTCGGCACGGTCATCCAGGACGAGGATACCGGCGAGGTGATCGCCGACCTCACCCAACATGGCCAGCGCGCCCTGATCGCCCGAGGTGGCAAAGGCGGTCTGGGCAACCTGCACTT
This sequence comes from Thiobacillaceae bacterium, assembly GCA_046292095.1. Lineage (GTDB taxonomy): Bacteria > Pseudomonadota > Gammaproteobacteria > Burkholderiales > Thiobacillaceae > JANWZL01. The sequence continues at coordinate 14,094 of JBKBRS010000015.1, read as the reverse complement.
CAAGTCGAGCACCAACCGGGCCCCCCGCCAGTCCACGCCCGGCGAACCGGGCGAAGCGCGGCGGCTGCACCTGGAGCTCAAGGTCTTGGCCGACGTGGGTCTGCTGGGCATGCCCAACGCCGGGAAATCGACCTTCATCCGCGCGGTGTCGGCCGCCCGCCCCAAGGTGGCGGACTACCCCTTCACCACCCTGCACCCGAACCTGGGCGTGGTGCGGGTGGACAGCGAACGCAGCTTCGTGCTCGCCGACATCCCCGGGCTGATCGAAGGCGCGGCCGAGGGGGCGGGGCTGGGCCATCAGTTCCTGCGCCACCTGATGCGCACCCGCCTGCTGCTGCACCTGGTGGACATCGCACCCCTGGATCCCAATGCCGATCCGGTGGCGCAGGCGCGCGCCATCGTCGAGGAGCTGCGCCGCTATGACGAGGCCCTCTACCGCAAGCCCCGCTGGTTGGTGTTGAACAAGATCGACCTCATCCCGCCCGAGGCGCGCCAAGCCCGCATCGACGCCTTCGTCCGCGATTTCGGCTGGCAGGGCCCCGTCTTCGCCATCGCCGCCATCAGTGGTGAGGGCTGTCAGACCCTAGTGCATGCCATCATGGACTATCTGGACGATCTCAAGCGCAGCGAACCCGCCCTACAGGAGGAAATCGCGCAATGAGCGAATCCGTCGTCGCCGGCGCCACGCGCCTGGTGGTCAAGGTCGGCAGCAGCCTGGTCACCAACGAAGGCCGCGGACTCGACCATCAGCGCCTCGCCCAATGGGCGGCGCAGATCGCCGCCCTGGTCAGGCTCGGCAAGGCGGTGGTGCTGGTCTCCAGCGGCGCCATCGCCGAGGGCATGCAACGGCTGGGCTGGCGCAAGCGACCGCATGCGCTCAACGAGCTGCAGGCTGCCGCCGCCGTCGGTCAGATGGGGCTGGTCGAGGCCTACGAGCGCTGCTTTCGCACGCATGGCCTGCACACCGCGCAGGTCCTGCTCACCCACGCCGATCTGGCCGACCGCGAACGTTATCTCAACGCGCGCAGCACGCTGCGCACTCTGCTCGATCTCGAGGTCATCCCCATCATCAACGAGAACGACACCGTCACCACGGACGAGATCAAGTTCGGTGACAACGACACGCTCGGCGCGCTGGTGGCCAATCTGATCGAGGCCGATGTGCTGGTGATCCTGACCGATCAGCCGGGGCTGTACACCGCCGACCCGCGCAAGGACCCGACGGCCACCTTGGTCAGGGAGGCCGTCGCCGGTGACCCCGCATTGGAGGCCATGGCCGGCGGGGCCGGCAGCGCCATCGGTCGCGGTGGCATGCTGACCAAGGTGCTGGCGGCCAAACGCGCCGCTCGCAGCGGGGCGCACACGGTCATCGCCAGCGGACGTGAGCCGGACGTCCTGGTGCGCCTGGCCGCCGGCGAGCGGATCGGCACCCAGCTCGTAGCCCGCCGCACGCCGCTCGACGCCAGGCGGCAGTGGCTGGCCGACCACCTCCAGGTCAAGGGCTCGTTCCGGCTCGATGCCGGCGCCACCCGCGCCCTGACCGAGCAAGGCAAAAGTCTCCTGCCCATCGGCGTGACCGAGGTCATCGGCGCCTTCCAGCGCGGCGAGGTGGTCTCCTGCCTGGACCCCGAGGGGCGGGACATCGCCCACGGGCTCACCAACTACAGCGCAGAGGAGGCGCGGCGCATCATGGGGCGGCAGAGCTCGCAGATCGAGTCCATCCTCGGCTACATCGACGAGCCCGAGCTCATCCACCGCGACAACCTGGCGCTGCTTTGAACCCGTCGCGAAGGTCTTGCCAGAAGCTTCCCCTTGGCCTGACCGCAGCGGCGCTCCTGGCGCTCGGCCTGTGCGGGGCCGATGCCCAGGAAAACCCCGCGACGGTGCTGGCTAAGCACATCCCCCTGGGCCTGTGGGCGCTCAGCGCCCAACGCGCCGGGCTGCTCAAGCCCTTGTTTTGGCGATACCATGAGGAGGACACGAGCTGCACCTGCATCCGCAGCGATCCGCGCCAGCACCTGCTCGACTGGATCGCCCGCAAGGGCTGCAGCGTGGCGAGCGAGCAGGTCCTGCCTAACGGTTATGCGATGACGGGTGCGTGCCGCTTGAAATGGCTGCCCGGCCGGCCCATCCCGGTCGAGGTGACGCTCACCTAGCGCGGGGCGGGACGCTTCGACCTGACCATCCGCAGCCGGGACGACAGCCTACTGACCTACACGGAGCACACCCGCGCCACTTTTCTGGGGCCCTGCGCGGCCGACGAGGCCAAGGTCAACAGTTCAGGGCGATGAGGATGCCCAGACCCGTGACTTGCATCAGGACCAGGAACAGCACCAAGTACTTCAGCGGCACCCGGCGTCCCTTGTGACGGCCCTCGATGAACTGCATCCATTCCCCGATCACGCCGAGCAACCCCACCAGGAACAGCGGCGTCAGGAGGACCAGGACGAGGATGTGCCGGTTGCGCTCGTCGTGGCTGCCGCAGAAGGTCGAGTGCATGGACAGGCTCGTGTCCAGGTATTTGATGGCGAGATAGAAGAGATAGATCCACACCAGCAGGGCGCAGACGATGCCGATGACGGTGTACCAGAACCGCGCCGTTGTCATCGACGCGGCCAGTTCGCGCAACTGTCTGACCCAGCTCATGTCGCCGCCTCAGCCCAGACGCGCCCGCTGCGCCCTGAGTTTGGCCAGGGTGGCCGTGAACTCTTCGAGCCTCGCCCGCTCCTGCGCCACCACCGCCTGCGGCGCCTTTTCGACGAAGTTCGGATTGGCGAGCCTGGCCTCGGTGCGGGCGATGTCGGCCGCAAGACGGGTGATCTCCTTGTCCAGGCGGGCGATCTCGGCGGCGCGGTCCACCGTCACTTCCAGCATCAACCGCCAATCGCCCACCACGGCCACCGGGGCCTCGCTCTCCGGTAGCCGTTCCACCGCACGCACTTCGGACAGACGGGCGAGCAACTGCATGTAGGGGGCGTAGGCGGCGGCGCGTTCGGCATCGCCCTCGATCAAGAGCGGCAGCCTCTGGGCGGGTGAGAGCCCCATCTCGCCGCGCAGGTTACGGCAGGCGTTGGTCAACGCCTTGAGCCGCGCCATCTCGGCGCGCGCGCCGGCATCGGTGCGCTCCGGTTGCGGTTGCGGATAGGCGGCCAGCATCACGCTCGGGCCCTCCACTCCCACGAGAGGCGCCACTTTCTGCCACAGTTCCTCGGTGATGAAAGGGATGATGGGGTGGGCCAGACGCAGGAGCTCTTCCAGCACCCGCACCAGGGTTCGGCGGGTGGCACGGCGGGCGGCCTCAGCGCCGCTGGCGAGCTGCACCTTGGCCAGTTCCACATACCAGTCGCAGTACTCGTCCCAGACGAACTCGTAGAGGGCGCGGGCGATGAGATCGAAACGGTAGTCGGCAAAGCCGGCGTGCACGGCGGCCTTGGCCTCCTCCAGGCGGTCGAGTACCCAGCGGTCGACGAAGGACATCTCAAGGGGTAGGGCCGGGTCCAAACCGGTGTCCTGGCCCTCGCAGTTCATCAGCACGAAGCGGGTGGCGTTCCACAGCTTATTGCAGAAGTTGCGGTAACCCTCACAACGGTTGAGGTCGAACTTGATGTCGCGGCCATGCGAGGCGAGCGAGGCGAAGGTGAAGCGCAGGGCGTCGGTGCCGAAGCTGGGGATGCCGTTGGGGAATTCGCGCCGCGTGGCCTGTTCGATGGCCGCCGCCTGCTTGGGGTTCATCAGACCGGTGGTGCGCTTTTTGACCAACGACTCGAGGTCGATGCCGTCGATGAGGTCGATCGGGTCCAGGATGTTGCCCTTGGACTTGCTCATCTTGTTGCCGTGCGCGTCGCGCACCAGACCCGTGATGTAGACCTCGCGGAAGGGCACCTTGCCGGTGAAGTGCAGGGTCAGCATGACCATGCGCGCGACCCAGAAAAAGATGATGTCGAAGCCGGTGACCAAG
>JBKBRS010000015.1:0-10037 GCA_046292095.1 Thiobacillaceae bacterium | reverse complement strand
AGGGTGGAGAATGGCCAGAGCGCGGAGGAGAACCAGGTGTCGAGCACGTCCTCGTCCTGGCGGACCTCGCGACCGCCTGCCATCTGCCGGGCTTGGGTCTTGTTGCGCGCGACGTAGACGTTGCCGTCCTCGTCGTACCAGGCCGGGATGCGATGCCCCCACCAGAGCTGGCGCGAGATGCACCAGTCCTGGATGTTCGTGAGCCACTGCCGATAGGTATTCGCCCAGTTCTCCGGCACGAATTTGAGCTCGCCGCTGTCTACCACCGCCAGCGCCCGCCGCGCCAGGCCATCCATGGCCATGAACCACTGGTCGGTGAGCATGGGCTCGATGACCGCACCGCTGCGGTCGCCGCGCGGGATCATGAGTTTGTGCGGCTTGGCCGAGACGAGCAGGCCACGCGCCTGCAGTTCCTGCAGAATACGCTCGCGCGCTGCGTAACGGTCCAGCCCCTGGTATTCAGCAGGGCCGAACTCATTGATCTTGGCGTCCAGGGTGAAGACGTTGATCGCCGGCAGGCCATGCCGCTGGCCCACCTGCCAGTCGTTGAAGTCATGCGCCGGCGTGATCTTCACCACCCCGGTGCCAAATTCGCGGTCAACGTATTCATCGGCGATGATGGGGATGCTGCGCTCGGCGATGGGCAGGCGCACCTGCCGACCGATCAGGTGGCGGTAGCGCTCATCCGCCGGATGCACGGCCACGGCGGTGTCGCCCAGCATGGTCTCCGGCCGGGTGGTCGCGACGATGAGCCGCTCCTCCGAGCCCTCGATGGGATAGGCGATCTCCCAGATGAAGCCGTCCTCCTCCTGGCTTACCACTTCGAGATCGGACACCGCCGTCTGCAGCACCGGGTCCCAGTTCACCAGCCGCTTGCCGCGGTAGATCAGGCCCTCCTCGTACAGGCGCACGAAGACCTCGGTCACTGCGCGCGAGAGCCCCTCGTCCATGGTGAAGCGCTCGCGCGACCAGTCGCAGGAGGCGCCCAGCCGGCGCATCTGGCGGGTAATCGTGGCGCCGGACTGCTCCTTCCAGGCCCAGACCCGCTCGAGAAACTTCTCGCGCCCCAGGACGTGGCGGGAGATTCCCTCGGCGTCGAGCTGGCGTTCGACCACCATCTGGGTGGCGATGCCGGCGTGATCGGTCCCGGGCTGCCACAGGGTGTTGTCGCCCAACATGCGATGGTAGCGGATCAAGGCGTCCATCAGCGTGTGCTGGAAGGCGTGCCCCATGTGCAGCGTGCCGGTCACGTTGGGCGGCGGCAGCAGGATGCAATAGGACGGCGCACCCTCGCGGGTGCCCATGGCGAACCAGCCGGCGCTCTCCCAGCGGGCGTACCAGCGTTGTTCGATGGCGTGGGGTTCGAAGCTTTTGGCGAGTTCCATGTTGGCAGACCGCGCAGGGGCGGTACGTCTTGTCGTGAATACCGGTGTGGGGCGGCCTGCGCCGGATTGGCCCCGGCGCCGGCGAAGAACCGCCATTATATCGGCTCGTCGGGCCTGCCCCCGATCGATGCCTCGCGCAATGCGCGTCGCAAGGCGTCCTCGATGCGCCTGTCCTGTTCCCGGAAGAGCGCCTCCAACCGCTGCTCCAGGTGCGCGAGCAACCGCTCGAACTGCGCCTCGGTCAGGCCTGCGGGCGTCTCAGCCGCCCCGCGGGCCGCGCGACGCCGGTCCGGCAACTGTCGCCGCTCCCCCCGGCGCCGCTCCAACGGGAATGCAGCCGCCCCCTCTGGCTCCACCACCTCGGTCAGCAGGGGAAAATCATCCGCCTCGCGCACCTGCACGGTGCCGAAACCGACGCGCTTCTCCAACAACGCGTCGATCTTGCCGAAGATGTCGTCCTGCTCGGCCATGCCGCCTCCTTTGTCCCAAGCCACATACGGGCAGCCCCTGAGGCCACATACTCCCGGGCGTGCCGGTCAAGCCTCACCCCCACACCCGATCTTGCGTGTAACGGCGTTGACCACCCTCCGCTTTAAGAGGATTGCGCGCTTCCGGTCTTCGCCAAGTCGTGCGCATGCAGGGCATAGCCCCGTTCCTGATAGTAGCGGTAACGGCCGCGGGCCTGGCGGCGGTCCTCCTCGTCCATACCGACGATCTCGATGAGCCGATCGAAACGGCTGAAACCCTCGGGCGGCTCCGTGGTGAGGTTGATCATGACATCGCAGGCTGCGAGCGCGTCCACGCATCCTCCGATCAGCACCGGGGTCTGGGCGGCGAGCGCGTGCCCGCAGCGCACATGGGGGATGAAGGCGAGCTGCTGCGCCGTCCACAGGGCGGTGTCGAGCTCGGCGGCGAGCGCCGGGTCGGAGGTGTACAACAGGGTGTTCTGGCCCGCCTGGTAGGCCTTGGCCGCCAGGCGCAGGGCCACCGACCGCTTGTCGGTCGCGTTGAAGTAAAAGTCCACCCGCGTCATGCCGCGCCGGCGCGCGCAAGGGCCTCGGCCACCGCGCGGCCGATCCCGGCCGGGCTGTCCGCCATCACCACGCCAGCCGCTTCGAGTGCGGCGATCTTCTCCGCCGCCGTGCCCTTGCCCCCGGCGATGATGGCGCCGGCGTGGCCCATGCGCTTGCCTTTCGGGGCGGTGAGCCCGGCGATATAGCCCGCCACCGGTTTGCGCACATGTGCCTTGATGTATTCGGCCGCCGCCTCCTCCGCCGTGCCGCCGATCTCGCCCACAAGGACGATGGCCTCCGTCTGCGGGTCTTGCTCGAACAGGGCTAGGCAGTCGATGAAGTCCATGCCCTTGATCGGGTCGCCTCCAATGCCGACACAGGTGGACTGTCCCAGCCCCAGTTGCGTGGTTTGCCAGACGGCCTCATAGGTCAGGGTACCCGAGCGGGAGACGATGCCGATTTTGCCCGGCTTGTGGATGAAGCCCGGCATGATGCCGATCTTGCATTCGCCGGGGGTGATGATGCCGGGACAGTTGGGGCCGATCAGCCGCGCGCCGGTGTCCTTGAGCGCGGCCTTCACGTTGATCATGTCCCGCACCGGAATCCCCTCGGTGATGCAGACGATGATGCGGATACCGGCCGCCGCCGCCTCGAGGATGCTGTCTGCCGCATAAGGCGCCGGCACGTAGATCATGCTCGCCTGCGCCCCCGTCTCGCGCACCGCTTCGCGCACGGTGTCGAACACCGGCAGCCCCAGGTGACGCTGGCCGCCCTTGCCGGGGGTGACGCCGCCAACCAGGCGGGTGCCGTACTGGATCGCCTGTTCGGAGTGGAAGGTGCCCTGCTTGCCAGTAAAACCCTGGCAGATGACACGGGTGTTCTTGTCGACCAGTATGCTCATCGCTGGGACTCCTCGACGGCGCGCCGTGCGGCATCGGTCAGGTCGTTGGCGGCGATGATGGAAAGCCCAGAAGAGGCGAGCAGGGCCCGCCCCTCCGCCGCCCGTGTGCCCTCCAGTCGCACCACCACCGGGACCTTGACCCCCACGCGGGCGACCGCCTGGATAATGCCCTCGGCGATCAGGTCGCAGCGCACGATGCCGCCGAAGATGTTGATGAGGATGGCCTTGACCTTGGGGTCGGCGAGGATGATGCGCAGGGCCTCGGCCACCGAGTCGGCCGTGGCGCCGCCGCCGACATCCAGGAAGTTGGCGGGTCGCCCCCCCGCGAGCTTAATCAGGTCCATAGTCGCCATGGCCAGGCCCGCCCCGTTGACCATGCAGCCGATGTCGCCGTCCAGGGCGATGTAGTTGACGCCATGCGTCTGCGCCTCGGCCTCCTTGGGGTCGAGCTGGCTCGCATCCATCATCGCCGCGAGCGGCTTCTGGCGCCACAGAGCATTGTCGTCGACCACCATCTTGCAGTCGAGCGGCAACAGACGCGCGTCCGCCGTCACGACCAGGGGATTGATCTCCAGCAGGGCGAGGTCCTTTTCGACGAACACGCGGTAGAGCTGGCGCAGCAGCTGCACGAAGTCGCCGACCTGGCTGCCGCTGAGCCCCAAGGCGAAGGCGAGGTTACGCCCCTGGTAATCCATGAGGCCGGTGACCGGGTGCACCGTCTCGCGTAGGACCTGGTCCGGCGCCTGGGCCGCGAGCACCTCGATCTCCATGCCACCGGCGGCCGAGGCGACGATGCCGACACGCTCGGCGGCGCGGTCCACGGTCAGCGAGAGATAGAGTTCACGGGCGATGGGCAGCGCCTCCTCGACGAGCAGGCGCCGCACGGGCTGGCCATCGGGGGCGTTCTGCTCGGTGACCAGCCGCCCGCCGAGCAGCTCGCGCGCGGCCGCCTCCAGCTCGGTGAGCCCCTGGCACAGCCGCACACCACCGGCCTTGCCGCGGCCGCCGGCATGTACCTGCGCCTTGACCACGCAGCGGCCGCCGCCGACCGCCGCGTGCGCCGCCGCACACTGACCCATGTCCTCGATCACCTCGCCGCGCGGCACGGCGATCCCGTACTCGGCAAGCACCGATTTGGCCTGATACTCGTGCAGGTTCATGTCACTCGAGCGCAAAATCGCAATTTTGCAGCAAACCGTCGGCGGTCGCCACGCGCGGGCGCATCCGGTAGGATAAAAGTTGGCGTAGCCAACTCACGATGCTCCCCTCTCCCAGAGGGAGAGGGGTTGGGGGTGAGGGAACGGCCATGGCAGCTTTCATTTTCTGGCGTGGCAGCGGCCATGGCCGTTAACATAGCGTCACTGTCGATTACCGGGCCTAATCATGCAAGAGATCCTGGTCCTCTACTACAGCCTGCACGGCTCGGTGCGCGAGCTCGCCCGCCATGTCGCGCACGGCGTGGACGCCGTGCCTGGCTGTGCGGCGCGCCTGCGCACGGTACCCAAGGTGGCGGCGGAGATCGAGGGCCCCGCCCGCCCCGTCCCGGACGCCGGCGCCCCCTATGCGACGCACCAAGACCTGGTGGAATGCGCCGGGCTCGCCTTGGGCTCCCCCACCCGCTTTGGCAACATGGCCGCGGCGATGAAGTATTTCTGGGATGGTACCAGCGGTCTCTGGCTCAAGGGTGCGCTCGCTGGCAAACCGGCGGGGGTGTTCACCTCCACCGCCAGCCTGCACGGCGGTCAGGAGACCACGCTGCTCAGCATGATGCTGCCGCTCCTGCACCACGGCATGCTGATCGTAGGGCTGCCCTACAGTCATCCGGAACTCACCGCCACCCGCAGCGGTGGCACACCCTACGGGCCCACGCACTACGCCGGGGCGAATGGGGAAGAGCCGATCACCGAGGCGGAGCGGCGGCTCGCCTTCGCGCTGGGCAGACGCCTGGCCGAGATCGCGCTCAAGCTCTCGCGTTGAAGCCGGCATGAGCGAACTTGGCATCGAGGCCCGCCGTCTCGCCCGCAGTCAGCAGCAGGCGGTGCTCTCCACCCTGTCCCTGCGCCTCGAGGGCTACCCCTTCGGCTCGGTCGCCCCCTTCGTGCTCGATCATGCCGGCCGCCCGGTCATCCTCATCTCCGATCTGGCCGAGCACACCCGCAACCTCAAGGCCGACCCGCGCTGCTCGCTGATCGTGCAACCGTTCAGCCCGGACATGCAGACGGCCGGGCGTGTGACGGTGGTCGGCCGCGCCGAACGCCTGCCCGACAAGGATGCCCTCGGCCCCCGCTACCTGCGCTACCACCCGCAGGCACAGGACTACTTCGCCATGCACGACTTCGCCTTCTGGCGGGTCGAGCCGGTGCGCATCCGCTACATCGGCGGTTTCGGCCGCATCCACTGGATCGAACCCGAGGCCTATCTGCTGCCCGAGGGCGCGCTGGCCGCCCAAGAGGCCGACATCCTCGCCCACATGAACGCCGATCATCCGCATAACCTCCGGGACTATTGTCGGCATGTGCACGGTGTCGCAACCGAGGCGGTGGAAATGGTCGGCATAGACCCGGACGGCTTCGACGTCCGGGCAGACGGCCGCCTCCTGCGCTTCGACTTCTCAGCGCCCATCGCCGACGCCCAAGGGGCCCGCGCCGCACTGGTCGAGCTCGCCCACCGATGTCGCGCCTAGAATGGGCGCAGTGGGGGGCGGCCACCTGCCTCATCGCCCTCATCCTGCTAGGCCTCGCCTGGGAGCTCTGGCTCGCCCCGCTTCGGCCCGGCGGCTCCTGGTTGGCGCTCAAAGTGCTGCCTCTGCTTTTGCCCCTGCGCGGCATCCTGCACGGTCGCCTCTACACTTATCGCTGGGCCAGCCTGCTCATCTGGCTCTACGTTCTCGAGGCCGTGGTGCGCCTGACGAGCGACCCCACCCCGGCCTATGTCCTGGCGACCGCGAGTCTGGCGCTGTCGCTGGGTTTCTTCGTCTTTGCCGCGCTCTGCCTCAGACGGCACGCCACGCGTTAGGGTTGATCACCATGGCTTTTGCACGCCCGCCACAGGATTGAGGAAGCTCTGCAAAACGCCGCGACCGGGACCACCGCAAGGCGCCTGGAGCGCGAGCTGCGAGACATACCAAGTCGTTACGTGAAAGCCTTTGATGGTTGAGCCCTTCTACCGGACGGACCCGACCACCCAAACCGCCATGGTAGGAGGCCCGCTTGCGAGCCGAACCCGGGGCCGAATCCGAACGGCGCGTCGCATGCGGTCTGTGGTTCGCGCCGCAAGCGGCCTTTGGTTCGCTCCCGCTCGCTCATCTCGATCCGCTTCTCCATCCCTCCGCTTCCCCTACCGAAAGCGGACATTTCTAACTTGCCGGGAGCGGACATTACTATCTTGCTCCTACACACTCGTCCAGAACCATTTGACGATATTAGAATCCATTAATACACTCCGTAAGGTTTTTTTCACCATCCACTCGCAACCTGCCATGAACTCGACCAACATCATCTACTTCCGCTACCTGCCGATGTCAGTGCGGGTGCTCTTCACCATGGTCCTCCTCACCTTCGGTCTCGCCTACCTCATGGCCATGATCCAGGTGTGGGAATCGCATGCCGGCAAGGATGGCAATCCGATGCTCTCGGGCAAGGACCTGATGATCGCCTATCGTGGCAACCCAGAGGGCACCAAACTCGAGACGGCGCTGCGCGGGCCCATGTCCGACATGCTGCCGGACGACAAGAAGAAGATCGTCTTCGACTGGCTGCACGAGGGTGCCAAGCCGGAGCTCATCGAGGACACCATCAAGCCCATCATCGACGAACACTGCATCGCCTGCCACAGCCCGGAGGCCAACCCGCACCTGCCCAACCTGACCACGGTGGAAGGCATCCAGGCGGTGGCGGCACAGGACACCGGCATGACCATCCCCACCCTGGTGCGGGTGTCACACATCCACCTGTTCTCCATCACCTTCATCTTCTTCATCGTCGGCTACATCTTCACCCATGCCTACGTGCGGCCGGTGTGGCTCAAGTGTGTGCTGATCGCCGCCCCCTTCGCCGTGCTCATCACCGACGTCGCCTCCTGGTACCTCACCAAGGTGTGGACCGGGTTCGCCTGGGTGGTGATCGCCTCAGGCGGCGTGATGGGCATCTCCTTCGCTGCCATGTGGCTGATCTCCATGTGGCAGCTATGGTTCGGCCGCGTGCCCGAGGCAGTAGCCGAGAACGAGGGACGGCTGCCCAAGCTGCACTTGCGCGCATCGCACGGCTGAGCCTGGACAGCGACGATCGACCAGCCCCCGGACGGTTAATCGTGCCGACGCCCGGCGCCGGCACGCTGTCCGCGGGCTTCAAACCCCTGCTCAGGGCGTGACCTGCGGGTGTGCCCGCACCTCGCCGCTCATCAGCTTGTTGAGCGCGTTGAGATAGGCCTTGGCCGAGGCGATGACGATGTCGGTGTCCGCACCCTGGCCGTTGACGATGCGCCCGCCTTTGTTGAGCCGCACCGTGACCTCGCCCTGGGCGTCGGTGCCCGTGGTGATGCTGTTGACCGAGTAGAGCAGCAGGTCGGCCGAGGACTGGACGATCGCCTCGATGGCCTTGAACGAGGCGTCTACCGGCCCGCCGCCGTCGGCCTCGGCACGCCGCTCCTCGCCGTGGTCGGTAAGCACCACCACGGCGTGCGGGGTCTCGCCGGTCTCGGAGCACACCTTGAGCGACACCAACTTGTAGCGGTCTGCCTGGGCGAAGGTGGCCTCGTCGGAGACCAGGGCGTGGATGTCCTCGTCGAAGATCTCATGCTTCTTGTCGGCGAGGTCCTTGAAGCGGGCGAAGGCGGCGTTCAGGGCCTCCTCCGACTCCAGCACGATGCCCAGCTCGGCGAGCCGCGTCTTGAAGGCGTTGCGGCCCGAGTGCTTACCCAACACCATGCGGTTGGCACTCCAGCCCACGTCCTCGGCGCGCATGATCTCGTAGGTCTCACGGTGTTTGAGCACGCCGTCCTGGTGGATGCCGGACTCGTGTGCGAAGGCGTTGGCCCCGACGATGGCCTTGTTGGGCTGCACGGCAAACCCCGTGATGCCGGCCACCAGACGGCTCGCCGGCACGATCTGGGTGGTGTCCAGCCGCGTGTCGCAGGGGAAGACGTCCTGGCGCGTGCGCACCGCCATGACGATCTCCTCCAAGGCCGCATTGCCCGCCCGCTCGCCCAGGCCGTTGATGGTGCACTCCACCTGGCGCGCGCCGTTCATCACCGCGGCGAGCGAATTGGCCACCGCCAGCCCCAGGTCGTTGTGGCAGTGCACGGAAAAGACCGCCTTGTCCGAGTTGGGGATGCGTTCGCGTAGCACGCGGATCAACTCGCCGAACTGCCAGGGCAGGTTGTAGCCCACCGTGTCGGGGATGTTGAGCGTCTTGGCGCCGGCATCGATCACCGCCTCCAGCACCCGGCAGAGGAAATCGGGGTCAGAGCGCCCGGCGTCCTCGGGCGAAAACTCCACGTCGTCGGTCCAACGCCGCGCCCACTTCACCGCCTTGACCGCCTGCTCCAGGACTTGCTCGGGGCGCATCCTGAGCTTGCGCTCCATATGGATGGGGCTGGTGGCGATGAAGGTGTGGATGCGACCGCGCTCGGCCCCCTTGAGGGCCTCGCCGGCGCGGTTGATGTCGGCTTCCAGCGCGCGGGCCAACCCGCACACCGTACTCTGCTTGATGGCGTCGGCCACCGCCCGTACCGCCTCGAAGTCGCCGTTGCTGGCGGCGGGAAAGCCCGCCTCGATGACGTCCACGCGCATGCGCTCGAGCTGCTTGGCGATGCGCACCTTCTCTTCCTTGGTCATGGACGCGCCCGGGCTCTGCTCGCCGTCGCGCAGGGTGGTGTCGAAGATGATCAAGTGCTCTTTCATGGCCTGCTCCAAAAACATGCCGCCCCGTCAGGGGATACGGCCGATTGACCGATAGGGTTCGCGAAGGAGGGAAAGCGTGTGTTCAGTGCCCGCGACGGGGCAGCAGCAGGCGCGTGGCGAGCCGCAGAGCGGAGAACTGGAGGGAGGCCGAGGCACAGTTCATATGCGAACTATAATCACCTAGCCCACCGTGGACAAGCCCCTTTACCGCTCCTTCACGGCGGGCTTCTGCAGGCGCGACCTGCGCCAAAGATAGAGGCTCACGGCGTAGCCCGACAGGGCATAGGCCAGGAACAGGGCGAACAGCACGATGGGTGGGTTGAGGGAGATCAACACGAAGGCGAGCGCGATCAACACCACGACGATGAAGGGCACGCTCTTGCGCAGGTTGATGTCCTTGCCGCTGTAGAAGCGCAGATTGCTCACCATGGTGATGCCGGCGAACAGGGTGAGCGCCCAGGCGGCCCAGCGTAGTTCCTCGCCGCTTAAGCGGTTGTCGTGGGCGACCCAGACCAGGCCGGCGATCAGGGCCGCCGCCGAGGGGCTGGGCAGCCCCTGGAACCAGCGCTTGTCCTGCACGTCGAGCATGGTGTTGAAGCGCGCCAGGCGTAAGGCGGCGCCGGCGCAATAGATGAAGGCGGCGATCCAGCCCAGCTTGCCCAGGCCTTTGAGGGCGAAGCTGTACATGACCAGGGCTGGGGCGATGCCGAAGGCCACCATGTCGGAGAGCGAGTCGTACTCGGCGCCGAAGGCGCTCTGGGTGCGCGTGAGCCGCGCCACGCGGCCGTCGAGCCCATCCAACACCATGGCCACGAAGATGCCCACCGCGGCGTGCTCGT
>JBKBRS010000155.1:0-5203 GCA_046292095.1 Thiobacillaceae bacterium | reverse complement strand
TCGGCCGCCTCCACCGCACCTTTGATGCGCAGCTGGTTCTTGGCTGACTCGGCGACCTCGATGACGTCACCCGGCTTGACCTGGTAGGACGGGATGTTGACGCGCTTGCCGTTGACCAGGATGCCGTTGTGGCGGACGACCTGACGGGCCTCTGCACGTGAGGCGCCAAAACCCATGCGGTAGGCCACGCTGTCCAGACGCGACTCCAGTATCTGCAGAAGGTTTTCACCGGTCACGCCACGGCGGCGGTCGGCCTCCTTGTAGACCAGGCGGAACTGCCGCTCGAGCACGCCGTAGATGCGGCGGATCTTTTGTTTCTCGCGCAGCTGCTTGCCGTAGTCGGACACGCGCAGGTTCTTCGCGCCGTGCTGGCCGGGGGCCTGTGGACGGCGCTCCATGGCGCATTTGTCGCTATAGCACTTCTCGCCCTTGAGGAAGAGCTTTTCCCCCTCGCGACGGCACTGACGGCATTTCGGATCGATGTTGCGGGCCACGGCTCAACTCCTCATCAAACACGGCGCTTCTTCGGCGGACGGCAGCCGTTGTGCGGCAATGGGGTCACGTCCGAGATGCTGGTGATCTTGAAACCCAGGGCGTTGAGCGCACGCACGGAGGACTCGCGCCCAGGACCCGGGCCCTTGATGCGCACCTCCAGGTTCTTCACGCCATATTCGAGGGCCATCTTGCCGGCGTTTTCCGCTGCTACTTGGGCCGCGAACGGGGTGCTCTTGCGCGAACCCTTGAACCCGGCGCCGCCAGCCGTCGCCCAGGACAGGGCGTTACCCTGCCGGTCGGTGATGGTGATGATGGTGTTGTTGAAGGAGGCGTGCACGTGGGCGACGGCGTCGACCACGTTCTTCTTTACCTTCTTGCGCGCGCGCGCGGCTGCTTGTGCCTTGGCCATGTTCGTTTATCCGGTGTTACTTCTTGATCTGCATCTGTTTGCGGGGACCCTTGCGGGTGCGCGCATTGGTACGGGTACGCTGACCACGAACGGGGAGTCCGCGGCGGTGACGCACCCCGCGGTAGCAGCCCAGGTCCATGAGACGTTTGATGTTCATGGTGACTTCGCGGCGCAGATCGCCCTCCACGGTGAACTTGCCCACCCCTTCGCGCAGCTTGTCGATCTGCTCCTCGGAGAGGTCCTTGATCTTGGTGGACGGGTTCACCCCCGCCTGTTCGCAGATCTGGCGGGCGCGACTGCGACCGATGCCGTAGATCGCGGTGAGCGCGATCTCGGCGTGTTTGTGATTCGGGATGTTTACCCCGGCGATACGGGCCATGCCGATCTCCCAGCAAACGTAAAACAGTAAATTATAGTGTCTTTACCTGCGCATCCGCAAGCGCTGCACACCCGAGTTGGGTCATCCCTGGCGCTGCTTGTGCCGCGCCTCGCTGCAGATGACGCGCACCACACCCTTGCGGCGCACGATCTTGCACTTGCGGCAAATCTTCTTGACTGAGGCTTGAACACGCATGTCCGGCTCCTTTCAATGGTCTGTATCTCGCTATTTCGCGCGGAACACGATGCGCGCGCGACTCAAATCGTAGGGCGTGAGCTCCACGGTCACCTTGTCCCCGGGCAGGATGCGGATGTAGTGCATGCGCATCTTACCGGAGATGTGACCGAGTACGACGTGCCCGTTCTCGAGTTTCACGCGGAAGGTGGCATTGGGCAGGGTCTCCAGCACTTCGCCCTGCATCTGGATGACGTCTTCCTTCGCCATCGCCCTACCTGGCCAGGAAATTGCCGCCCTTGAAGTTGGCCTTCTTGAGCAGGCTCTCGTACTGATGCGTCATGATGTATGCCTGCACCTGCGCCATGAAGTCCATGGTCACGACAACGATAATGAGCAGGCTGGTGCCGCCGAAGTAGAACGGCACGTTCCACTTGACGATCAGGAATTCAGGCAGCAGGCACACCAGTGTGATGTAGATCGCGCCGACCAGCGTGAGCCGGGACATGATCCGGTCGATGTAACGTGCGGTCTGCTCTCCCGGACGGATGCCGGGCACGAAGGCGCCGCTCTTCTTCAGGTTGTCCGCCGTCTCCTTGGGATTGAATACCAGGGCGGTATAAAAAAAACAGAAGAAGATGATGGCCACCGCATAGAGCATGACGTAGATTGGCTGCCCCGGCGACAGGGTCGCTGACAGATCGCGTAGCCAGGTCATGTTCTCGTTCGAGCCGAACCAGCCCGCCAGGGTGGCCGGGAAGAGGATGATGGAGCTGGCGAAGATGGGCGGGATGACGCCGGCCATGTTCACCTTCAGCGGCAGATGCGAAGACTGCCCGCCATAAACCCTGTTGCCGACCTGGCGCTTGGCGTAGTTGACCAGAATCTTGCGCTGGCCGCGCTCCACGAACACCACGAAGGCAGTGACCAGCAGCGCACCGATGAACAGCATCAGCACCAGCGGGATGGAGAAGGCGCCGGTGCGGGTGAGCTCCAGAGTGCCGCCGATCGCGCTGGGCAAGCCGGCGACTATGCCGGCGAAGATGATGATGGAGATTCCGTTGCCGATGCCGCGCTCAGTGATCTGTTCGCCCAGCCACATCAGGAACATGGTCCCGGTGACCAGGGTGACGACGGTGGTGATGCGGAACATGAAGCCGGGATCGAGCACAAGACCGGCCTGCCCCTCCAGGGCGATGGCGATGCCCAGGGCCTGCACCGTCGCAAGCAGCACGGTCCCGTAGCGTGTGTACTGCGTAATCTTGCGCCGGCCGGCCTCGCCCTCCTTCTTCAACGCCTCCAGCTGCGGCGACACCACGGTCATCAGCTGCATGATGATGGAGGCGGAGATGTAGGGCATGATCCCCAGGGCAAAGATGGAGAAGCGCGACAGCGCGCCGCCCGAGAACATGTTGAACATGCCCAGGATGCCGCCGGCCTGGCTGCGGAAGAGGTCGGCCATGACGTTGGGATCGATACCGGGCACCGGCACGAAGGTGCCGATGCGGTAGACGATCAGCGCGCCGATGAGGAACCACAGGCGACGCTTGAGGTCGCCCATCTTCCCCGACAGCTGCAGCAGATTGGCGGCGGCGTTGGCCAAGGCGGTATGCTCCGAGTTACTCGACGCTGCCGCCGGCCGCCTCGATGGCGGCGCGCGCGCCCTTGGTGACCGCAACGCCCTTGAGTTTCACGGCCTTGTCGATCTTGCCCGAGAGGATCACCTTGGCGCTCTTGGCGAGCTGCGGCACGAGGCCCGCCTGCTTGAGCGTGAGCAGGTCGATCTCGTCCACCGGGAGCTTCGCGAGTTTGCCGAGGGCCACCTCGGCCTTGAATTCCTGCGTGAGCGAGGTGAAGCCGCGCTTGGGCAGCCGGCGCTGCAGCGGCATCTGGCCGCCTTCGAAGCCCACTTTGTGGAAGCCGCCGGCGCGCGACTTCTGACCTTTGTGGCCGCGCCCACAGGTCTTGCCGAGACCCGAGCCGATGCCACGGCCCACGCGTTTGGCGGCGTGCTTGCTGCCCGCGCCGGGTTTTAGGGTATTCAGACGCATCTACAGCACCTCGCTCTTGACCAGGTAGTTCACACGATTGATCATGCCGCGCACCGCCGGGCTGTCCTCCAGGACGACGCTCTGGTGCAGGCGCTTGAGCCCCAAGCCGCGCACGCAGGCGCGGTGGTCCTGCTTGGTGCCGATGGGGCTCCTGACCAGGGTGACCTTGATCTTGCCTTTCGTCTCAGTCATGGCTCACTCCAGGATCTCGGCCACGCTCTTGCCGCGCTTGGCGGCCACCTCGGCGGGGGTCATCATCTGCTCGAGACCGTTGAGGGTGGCACGGACGACGTTGTAGGGGTTGGTCGAGCCCAGGCACTTGGCCAGCACGTCGGTCACCCCCATGACCTCGAACACCGCGCGCATGGCGCCGCCGGCGATGATGCCGGTGCCGGGCGAGGCGGGCTGGATCAGGACGCGCGAGCTGCCGTGATGGCCGATGACCGGGTGATGGAAGGTCCCGTTCTTCAGCGGCACCTTCACCATGCGGCGACGCGCCTCTTCCATGGCCTTCTGCACGGCCACCGGCACTTCGCGCGACTTGCCCTTGCCCATGCCGATGCCGCCGTCGCCGTCACCGACCACGGTCAGCGCCGCGAAGCCCAGGATACGGCCGCCCTTCACCACCTTGGTGACCCGGTTGACCGAGATCATCTTCTCGCGCAGGCCGTCGTTGTGCTCTTCCTGCTGCTGTTCGACTCTAGCCATAATCCCTTACCTCGTATCAGAACTGCAGACCGTGCTCGCGGGCGGCCTCGGCCAGTGCCTTGACCCGGCCATGGTAGGCATAGCCGCTGCGGTCGAAGGCCACGCGGGTGATACCGGCCTGTTTGGCGCGTTCGGCGATGCGCTGCCCGATCAGGCGGGCCGCTTCGACGTTGCCACCGCTCTTGAGCGTGCCGCGCAGGTCCTTCTCCAGGGTGGAGGCGGCCGTGAGCACGCGCCCGCCGCTCGCATCGATGACCTGAGCGTAGATGTGACAGTTCGTGCGGTGCACGCACAGGCGGGCCACCGCCAGTTCCGCGATCTTGGCACGGGTTTTGCGCGCCCTGCGCAGACGCTGGGTGTTCTTGTCCATGGGCTCCGACTCCGTTTATTTCTTCTTGGTCTCTTTCAAGACCACGGTCTCATCCGCATAGCGGATGCCCTTGCCCTTGTAGGGTTCGGGGGCACGGTAGGCGCGGACGTCGGCGGCCACCTGGCCCACCTTCTGTTTGTCCGCACCCTTGATGACGATCTCGGTCTGGCTCGGGGTCTCGACCTTGATCCCCTCGGGCATGACGTGCTCCACGGGGTGGGAAAAACCCAGGTTGAGCGAGAGCTTGTTGCCCTGGGCCTGGGCGCGGTAACCCACGCCGACCAGGGTGAGCTTCTTCTCGAAGCCCTTGCTCACTCCATGCACCATGTTGGCGAGCAGGGCACGCGTGGTGCCCGACATGGCCTGCGCGGTGCGCGAGCCGTCGACGGCCGAGACCTGCAGCTTGCCGTCCTCGAAGACGACGCGCACGTGCGGGGTTAGGGTCTGGGAGAGCACCCCCAGGGGCCCCTTGATGCTGATCTTGTCGCCGCCGAGGCTGACCTCCACCCCTGCGGGCACGGCGACCGGGTTCTTGGCGATTCTCGACATGGCTTACCTCAGGTCACGATGCACAGGACCTCACACCCCACACCGAGGGAGCGGGCCTTGCGGTCGGT
>JBKBRS010000154.1:0-5352 GCA_046292095.1 Thiobacillaceae bacterium | reverse complement strand
TCCCCCGCCTCCCCCGCGCACGCGGGGATCGACCTGCAGCGCACGGTGACCTTCCGGCGCAGGAAGAGCCTCCCCCGCGCACGCGGGGATCGACCCTGCGCGAAGAGATCCGGGTCGTAGCCGGTGATGCCTCCCCCGCGCACGCGGGGATCGACCCCAAGCGTAAAACCGCGACCATCACCCACGGGGGCCTCCCCCGCGCACGCGGGGATCGACCGCACCCGAGCCTGTCGAGGCCCTGCTCCTCGACGCCTCCCCCGCGCACGCGGGGATCGACCTGTAATTTTTCAGACTTTCTAGCTCTTTTCGGCCTCCCCCGCGCACGCGGGGATCGACCTTGCGCCATCGACGATTTACCATCGACCGTCAAGCCTCCCCCGCGCACGCGGGGATCGACCTCGCCACTGACCAGACTGAGCGTAAGACAAAAAGCCTCCCCCGCGCACGCGGGGATCGACCTTTAGTTTTGCCTGTACCGAGTTTACCCTCAACGCCTCCCCCGCGCACGCGGGGATCGACCCTGGTTCGCCTTACAAAGGCGGGTCTGGAGCTAGCCTCCCCCGCGCACGCGGGGATCGACCCGCTTGCCGTAGGCCTCGACGATGACGCCCTCAGCCTCCCCCGCGCACGCGGGGATCGACCCCCGGCTTTGGCGAGACCTTGGCTGAGACCTACGCCTCCCCCGCGCACGCGGGGATCGACCGACGCCTCTACCCGCGAGGGTGAGGGGCAGCCCGCCTCCCCCGCGCACGCGGGGATCGACCCGCTGGAGTGATTCGTCGGTTGGACGGCCGCAAGCCTCCCCCGCGCACGCGGGGATCGACCCCTCTCCATTGCAGCACGATAAGCCCAGCCAGGGCCTCCCCCGCGCACGCGGGGATCGACCCGATGCTGAGGATGACCCATAGCAGATGCCATGGCCTCCCCCGCGCACGCGGGGATCGACCCGCATCGTGGCAACGACGCCGCGCAGCACCAAAGCCTCCCCCGCGCACGCGGGGATCGACCCACAGGCGATTTATTGATTCCGGCGGCTGGCTGGCCTCCCCCGCGCACGCGGGGATCGACCTGGTGAGGCGCTGATATGGCAAAGCCAAAGCGGGCCTCCCCCGCGCACGCGGGGATCGACCTGAAACGAGCCCCCCCCCCCCTTCGCGGGGGCCTCCCCCGCGCACGCGGGGATCGACCGCCCTTGGGGGGTTGCGCGAGGTCGCGAAATACGCCTCCCCCGCGCACGCGGGGATCGACCTTTCCCGGTGTTCGACTACGCTGGTTCTCCAGCGCCTCCCCCGCGCACGCGGGGATCGACCCCAAGAAAAAGGATGGCGAGTTCTATTACGCAAGCCTCCCCCGCGCACGCGGGGATCGACCCAGACAGGTTGCCGTCAGAATGGCGCTGGAGAAGCCTCCCCCGCGCACGCGGGGATCGACCTAAGGCGGGATCTGCACCGGCTCATCAGCCGGTGCCTCCCCCGCGCACGCGGGGATCGACCTTTAGATAGCCAATCTTGGCATTAGGCGATTGCGCCTCCCCCGCGCACGCGGGGATCGACCCGGTTTGGCCGGGGGGGGCGGAACGCTATGCCGGCCTCCCCCGCGCACGCGGGGATCGACCTGAAGCTGGAGCGGTTCAGGTGGTTGGGAAACGGCCTCCCCCGCGCACGCGGGGATCGACCTGTCAAAGCCAGGCAGAAACAACTGTCTAGGCGGCCTCCCCCGCGCACGCGGGGATCGACCCGTCGTCAATCGTCGTGTTGTTGTCCCGTCACTGCCTCCCCCGCGCACGCGGGGATCGACCCGACGCCAGTTGCATTATCCTGTCGATTAACTGGCCTCCCCCGCGCACGCGGGGATCGACCCGACGAACACACGCCCGCCACGGGCGATATGTGGCCTCCCCCGCGCACGCGGGGATCGACCGCCCCCGGCTTCGCCGGCGCCCCCATGCGCGCGGCCTCCCCCGCGCACGCGGGGATCGACCCGGCCTTGCTGGGCTGGGGCTTCCGCCGCCACCGCCTCCCCCGCGCACGCGGGGATCGACCTTAACACGCGATTGCCGGTCGTCAGTTGATCATGCCTCCCCCGCGCACGCGGGGATCGACCCCAATAAGACCAGGATGAGGGTCGACGTAACAGGCCTCCCCCGCGCACGCGGGGATCGACCTGACATGACTTGTGGGGGACAAGCTTATCCAAAGCCTCCCCCGCGCACGCGGGGATCGACCCACCATCCCCTCCGGATCCACACCGATCGGTGTGCCTCCCCCGCGCACGCGGGGATCGACCTATAGCCGGTGCTACAGGTGGCACCTGATAATAGCCTCCCCCGCGCACGCGGGGATCGACCTTTAGATAGCCAAGGATTTCCCGGCACTGTTATGCCTCCCCCGCGCACGCGGGGATCGACCCGTTTCATTCCCCCCCCTCTGGGGGGGCTGGAGCCTCCCCCGCGCACGCGGGGATCGACCGTTTGACCATTGACGGTCAGCAGCGGACTTATTGCCTCCCCCGCGCACGCGGGGATCGACCTGACTTGTTCGGCGGTCGTGCTGGGTATTTACCGCCTCCCCCGCGCACGCGGGGATCGACCCGATTGGGCCATTGCTGCGACCGGACCAAGGAGGCCTCCCCCGCGCACGCGGGGATCGACCCATGCTGCCGCGGTGAAAGACACGCCGCCACGGGCCTCCCCCGCGCACGCGGGGATCGACCTCATGCGCTGTCGGTTTATCGGGGATACGGACGGCCTCCCCCGCGCACGCGGGGATCGACCCGACTGAGGATCGTAATAAGTCCGCTGCTGACCGCCTCCCCCGCGCACGCGGGGATCGACCCGTTCTGGGTATCGGGCGGGCTTGCCGTCATGGGCCTCCCCCGCGCACGCGGGGATCGACCGATGACGTCGTATTATCAGGTGCCACCTGTAGCGCCTCCCCCGCGCACGCGGGGATCGACCTGAAGAACATGAGCGCCGACGAGCTCTACTCGCGCCTCCCCCGCGCACGCGGGGATCGACCTCTCAGCCGCAGCCTCTAACCGAGCAGCAGTTAGCCTCCCCCGCGCACGCGGGGATCGACCCTCGGCGAGTCGCTTTCCGAAGCTCTCGGGGGAGCCTCCCCCGCGCACGCGGGGATCGACCATTACATTTCCAAGGCCCGGTGAAGCCCATCCGGCCTCCCCCGCGCACGCGGGGATCGACCCTTGAGCGCCCCCATGCTGGCACCGAGCTTGGCGCCTCCCCCGCGCACGCGGGGATCGACCTTAATTGGGCTTTCACACTACCCTCCGGTTGTAGCCTCCCCCGCGCACGCGGGGATCGACCTCAGGTGCAGGGCGCGGGTTTTGCCAATGGACAGCCTCCCCCGCGCACGCGGGGATCGACCTACGACTATTAGCCCTCTTATTTCGGCACTTTTGCCTCCCCCGCGCACGCGGGGATCGACCTGTATTGGTCTCCGTCGTCAAAACCCAAGCTATGCCTCCCCCGCGCACGCGGGGATCGACCCTGCGAAAGACCTGCATGGCCGCCACCGATTACGCCTCCCCCGCGCACGCGGGGATCGACCTCCGGCGCATTGATGCTCCGGTCGGGAATTTGAGCCTCCCCCGCGCACGCGGGGATCGACCCCATGAGCGCCAGCCTGTATGTCCAGATGGCAGGCCTCCCCCGCGCACGCGGGGATCGACCCGATCAGGTTTGGCCGATCTTTGAGCATCCTGAGCCTCCCCCGCGCACGCGGGGATCGACCTGACGGTGGCCGAGCGGCAGTTGGCCGTGGCTGGCCTCCCCCGCGCACGCGGGGATCGACCTTATGGCTATCCGCTGCCGCCAAATGCGCCGACGCCTCCCCCGCGCACGCGGGGATCGACCTCACAGGGTCAGCCGCGCGAGCCGCCTTGATCGGCCTCCCCCGCGCACGCGGGGATCGACCCGGATACCCAGAGCGCGGCCGTCTCTGCGCTGCGCCTCCCCCGCGCACGCGGGGATCGACCTTGGCTCGCTGTTGAGCGCGACGGGCGGCGGCGGCCTCCCCCGCGCACGCGGGGATCGACCTTGGCCCTACGATATTGACACGTCCACTCCTGGGCCTCCCCCGCGCACGCGGGGATCGACCTCGTACGCGCCACGGCCAAGAGTACCTTTCCGAGCCTCCCCCGCGCACGCGGGGATCGACCGTTGGTGGTCACCACGAGTACCCGAAAGGTGCCGCCTCCCCCGCGCACGCGGGGATCGACCTCTGTCGCCGTCCCACTTTGGGATGATCTATCAGCCTCCCCCGCGCACGCGGGGATCGACCGCACGCGACCATCCGGTAACCGCGCGGGAGGCGGCCTCCCCCGCGCACGCGGGGATCGACCCTGCAACAGTCTGGTGCTATGCACTACCACGTTGCCTCCCCCGCGCACGCGGGGATCGACCTGACGCCACTACTTCGTGAAGCCGTCGCGTTGGGCCTCCCCCGCGCACGCGGGGATCGACCGCGACTAAATAGCCAATAAGAAGACCACAAACAGCCTCCCCCGCGCACGCGGGGATCGACCTCAAGGTGTGCCGACCTGGCGGCTTGATCCTTGGCCTCCCCCGCGCACGCGGGGATCGACCTGCGGGCGCCTTTCGGGTACTCGTGGTGACCGCGCCTCCCCCGCGCACGCGGGGATCGACCCTTACAGCCCTTAGTCTTAACGTCTTGCCGTTGGCCTCCCCCGCGCACGCGGGGATCGACCTGAAATCAATTTCATTACAAAAACGGAAACTCGGCCTCCCCCGCGCACGCGGGGATCGACCCGATGATGTTCCTTGTCCTGCAACAAGAAAGCGGCCTCCCCCGCGCACGCGGGGATCGACCCATGGACGATGCTCGCCGAGTTACTGGTATGACGCCTCCCCCGCGCACGCGGGGATCGACCCGACCACGACCACTACGCCGTCTGATCCTAGTAGCCTCCCCCGCGCACGCGGGGATCGACCCGCCACGTGATAGTGCATCGCGCCAGATTTTTGGCCTCCCCCGCGCACGCGGGGATCGACCCGGCCAGCCCAATCGGCCCACCCAGCAGGCCCAGCCTCCCCCGCGCACGCGGGGATCGACCCTCAAAGCGTTCGGGATACCGGCCAATTTTACCGCCTCCCCCGCGCACGCGGGGATCGACCCGTAATCCAGGTTGGCGAGCCTGTTACGACGACGCCTCCCCCGCGCACGCGGGGATCGACCCTCGAAGCGCTCGGGATACCGGGCACTTTTACCGCCTCCCCCGCGCACGCGGGGATCGACCTTACGCCTACCTGTCATGTCCCGGATGATTATGGGGTCGCTTTTGGAACAAATCCGATCTTCGCCGATACCAGTCCTT
>JBKBRS010000153.1:0-5354 GCA_046292095.1 Thiobacillaceae bacterium | reverse complement strand
CGCACGCTCGTATGGGATCGGCCGGCATCTTATGACGGTTGCGTGAAACTATTGTGACACGCGCGCCGCCGGCGCGATCTGGGATAATCAGGCCAACGCAGTCTTCGAGGCCCCATCATGACCCTGACACAACTTACCCCGCAGCAGAAAGCCAAGGTCATCGCCGAGGCGCTGCCTTACATCCAGCGCTTCTGGGACAAGACCGTGGTGATCAAGTACGGCGGCAACGCCATGACCGACCCGGTGCTGAAGGCCGCCTTCGCGCGCGACGTGGTGCTGCTCAAGCTCGTGGGCATGAACCCCGTGGTGGTGCACGGCGGCGGCCCGCAGATCGAGGCGCTGCTCAAGCGTGTCGGCAAGAAGGGGGAGTTCGTCCAGGGCATGCGCGTGACCGACGCGGAGACCATGCAGGTGGTCGAGATGGTCTTGGGTGGTCAGGTCAACAAGGAGATCGTCAACCTGATCAATCAGGCCGGCGGCAAGGCCGTCGGGCTCACCGGCAAGGACGGCGGCTTCATCCGCGCCCGCAAGCTCATGATGCCGTCGAAAGAGAAGCCCGGCGACGTGATCGACATCGGCCAGGTCGGCGAGATCACCGCCATCGACCCCAGCCTGATCGCCTTTCTCGACAGCGGCGACTTCATCCCTGTCATCGCCCCCATCGGCGTGGGCGAGCAGGGGGAGACCTACAACATCAACGCCGACGTGGTGGCGGGCAAGTTGGCCGAGGTCTTGCGCGCAGAAAAACTGGTGCTGTTGACCAACACCCCCGGCGTTCTGGACCGCGATGGCAACCTGCTCACCGGGCTGACCCCCCGGAAGATCGATGAACTGGTGGCCGATGGCACCCTGTCCGGCGGCATGCTGCCCAAGATCGCCTCGGCGTTGGACGCCGCCCGCAGCGGGGTGAAGGCGGTGCACATCATCGACGGGCGGGTCGAACACGCCTTGTTGTTGGAGATCATGACCGACCAGGGCGTGGGCACCCTCATCAAATCGGCCTGAGCGTCAGGTCGTGGGTCACAGGCGGCGCTACGCGCCGCACGTCCGATATTGCGCGGCTAAGCCGCGCATCCACCTGCTGCACCCTGATACCTGATTCCTGATCCCTGATTCCTGTCACCCCCGCCGCATCGAGTCGAAGAAGGCGTCGTTGTCTTTGGTGGCGCGGATCTTGTCGAGCAGGAATTCCATCGCTGGAGGGTGGCCCCGCGCAGGGCAGAGCAGGGGCCCCGCGCGAGCGGGGATGCGACCCCTGAGCGGGGTGTGACCTGGAAGCGCTGACTCTAGCCGCGCCGCATCGAGTCGAAGAAGGCGTCGTTGTCTTTGGTGGCGCGGATCTTGTCGAGCAAAAACTCCATCGCTTCCAGGTCGTCCATCGGGTAGAGCAGCTTGCGCAGCACCCAGATCTTCTGCAGGATCTCCGGCTTGATCAGCAGCTCCTCCTTGCGGGTGCCGGAGCGGTTGACGTTGATGGCGGGGTAGACGCGTTTTTCCGCCATACGCCGGTCGAGGTGGATCTCGAGGTTGCCGGTGCCCTTGAATTCCTCGTAGATCACGTCATCCATGCGGCTGCCGGTGTCGATCAGCGCGGTGGCCAGGATGGTGAGGCTGCCGCCCTCCTCTATGTTGCGTGCGGCACCGAAGAAACGCTTGGGTTTCTGCAGGGCGTTGGCGTCCACACCACCGGTCAGGACCTTGCCCGAGGCGGGCTGCACCGTGTTGTAGGCGCGCGCCAGCCGCGTGATGGAGTCGAGCAGGATGACCACGTCCTTCTTGTGCTCGACCAGGCGTTTGGCCTTCTCCAGCACCATTTCGGCGACCTGGACGTGGCGGCTGGCCGGCTCGTCGAAGGTGGAGGCCACCACCTCGCCGCGCACCGTGCGCGTCATCTCGGTGACCTCCTCAGGCCGCTCGTCGATGAGCAGGACGATGAGGATGCTGTCGGGGTAATTGGCGGTGATGGCGTGGGCGATGTGCTGCAGCATGACCGTCTTGCCCGACTTGGGCGGGGCGACGATCAGCCCGCGCGAGCCCTTGCCGATGGGTGAGATGATATCGATGACCCGGCCGGTCAAGTTCTCCTCCGACTTGATGTCGCGCTCGAGCTTGTAGGGCTGGTTCGGGAACAAGGGGGTCAGGTTCTCGAACATGATCTTGTGCTTGAGCGCCTCGGGCGGCTCGCCGTTGACCTTGTCCAGCTTGGTCAGGGCGAAATAGCGCTCGCCGTCCTTGGGCGTGCGCACCTCGCCCTCGATGGTGTCGCCGGTGCGCAAATTGAAACGCCGCACCTGCGAGGGCGAGACATAGATGTCGTCGGTGTTGGCCAGATAGGAGGTGTCCGGCGAACGCAGGAAGCCGTAGCCGTCCGGCAGGACCTCGAGCACCCCATCCCCATAGATCACTTCGCCCTGTTTGGCC
Source organism: Thiobacillaceae bacterium (assembly GCA_046292095.1). Lineage (GTDB taxonomy): Bacteria > Pseudomonadota > Gammaproteobacteria > Burkholderiales > Thiobacillaceae > JANWZL01. The sequence continues at coordinate 2,933 of JBKBRS010000153.1, read as the reverse complement.
TTGGTCCTGAGCAGGGCGAAGATCAACTCTTGTTTGCGCATGCGGTTGGCATTCTCGATGCCGCTCGCCTCGGCCATCGCCAGCAATTCGCTGACGTGCAACTGCTTCAATTCGGATAGGTGCATTTTTGCTGCTGGATGAATGGAGACACGGCCTGCGGCCGTGAGCGGGATGGTGCGTCGGGGGGATGGGACGCCCGGAAGGGACTCCGGGCGTGTTTCGCGCTGAGACTAGCGGAGATCAGATGTTGCTGTCAACAAAGGCCGTGAGCTGCGACTTGGACAGCGCGCCCACCTTGGTGGCCTCGACGTTGCCGTTCTTGAAGATCATCAGCGTGGGGATCCCGCGGATGCCGTATTTGGGCGGGGTCTGCTGGTTCTCGTCGATGTTGAGCTTGCACACCTTGAGCCGCCCGCTGTACTCCTTGGCCACCTCGTCGAGGATGGGGGAGATCATCTTGCAGGGGCCGCACCAGTCTGCCCAATAATCGACCAGGACGGGCAAGGGCGATTGCAGGACCTCCTGCTCGAAGGTGTCGTCTGTCACGTAATGGATGTGTTCGCTCATCGTGATAACCTCGTCGGTAGAAGGATGGTGGGTCGTTCGTGCCTACGGCGCGGCATCAGGATCGAACCGTGCCCGTGGGTTTCAGTCGGATTCGGGACGCTGCCCGAGAGCTGCTGGCGGATGGCTTCGTGGCTGGCATCAGACAGGCTAGGCCCCTGTGCTGAGTTGCTGCTATGCTAGCGAAAAAGCTTTGGGGAAGAAAGGCATGACCTACGTCGTTACCGAGAACTGCATCCAGTGCAAGTACACCGATTGCGTCGATGTCTGCCCGGTGGACTGTTTCCACGAGGGCCCTAACTTCCTGGTGATCGACCCGGACGAGTGCATCGACTGCACGCTGTGCGTGGCCGAGTGCCCGGCCGAGGCCATCTTCGCCGAGGACGACGTGCCGGATGACCAGCGCCACTTCATCGCGCTCAACGCCGAGCTGGCCAAGATCTGGCCGGTCATCGTCGAGAAGAAGGACCCCCTGCCTGAGGCCGACGAGTGGAAGGGCAAGCCGGACAAGCTGAAGCTGCTGGTCAGATGACAGAGGACTGAGGACTGTATCGCTGCCGGCGCAGCGCGCCGGCGAGATCAGCCCAGTCCTCAGTCCCCGCTCATCCCGGCCACCGGGATGGCGTTCTGCCCGGCGAACTCCAGCATACGGTTGATGGAGCGCACCGCGCGCCGGCGTATCTCCTCGGGGACGTGGATCTCGTTTTCCCCCGTCTCCAGGACATGCGCGAGTTTCCTAAGCCCGTTCATTGCCATCCACGGGCAGTGCGCGCAGGACACGCAAGTGGCGCCCTTGCCGCCGCTAGGGGCCTCGATGAGCAGCTTGTGCGGGGCGACTGCGTGCATCTTGTGGAAGATGCCGATGTCGGTGGCGACGATGAAGCTCGGGTTGGGCATGGTCTCGACCGCCCGGATCAGCTGTGTGGTCGAGCCCACCACATCGGCCATGGCGATGACCTCGGGTGGCGACTCGGGATGCACCAGGATGGCGGCCTCGGGGTGCTGGCGCTTGAGCTCGCGGATGCCCTCGGCCTTGAACTTCTCGTGTACCACGCAGGCCCCTTGCCACAGCAGCATGTCGGCGCCGGTCACCCGCCGCACGTAGTCGCCCAGGTAGCGGTCCGGCGCCCAGAGGATCTTCTCGCCCCGTTCCTTCAGATACTGCACCACCCGCACGGCGATGCTGGAGGTCACCACCCAGTCGGCGCGGGCCTTGACCGCCGCCGAGGTGTTGGCATAGACCACCACGGTGCGGTCGGGATGGGCGTCGCAGAAGGGGATGAATTCCTCGGCCGGGCAGGACAGGTCGAGCGAACACTCGGCGCCGAGGTCCGGCATCAACACCCGCTTCTCCGGGTTGAGGATCTTGGCCGTCTCGCCCATGAAGCGCACGCCGGCCACCACCAGGGTGCTGGCCTTGGCGGCATGGCCGAAGCGCGCCATCTCCAGGGAGTCGGACACGCAGCCGCCGGTCTCCTCCGCCAGGCGCTGCAGATCGCCGGAGGTGTAGTAGTGCGCGACCAGGACGGCGTCCTGCGCCTTGAGCAGCTGTTTGATGCGGGCGACGAGCGCGGTGCGTTCGGCCTCCTCCAGGACCTCCTCGACGACGGGAGGGACGTCCGTGACCGGGTGTGCTGGCGGGACGGGGGATGCGATGGCGGTCATGGGCTGGGCCTCCGGCCTGGTGTGATGGGTGAATTGGGCATAGGACTAGATAAGGCCTCATGGCAGCGCCGTCAAGCGGCATGCGCACTTGATAGACTTGTACCCATGCGTCAGTTGATCCTCGATCTGCGGCCGGACGCAGCGCCTACGCTCGACAACTTCCTGCCCGCCGCCAACCGGGAGGCGCTGCAGTGCCTGCGCGCGGTCGCCGCCGGCCGGGCGCCGGATGCGGTGATCTACCTGTGGGGGCCGGCCGGTTCGGGCAAGACGCATCTTTTGCGGGCGAGTGTGGCCGCCTGTCTCCAGCGTGGCAAGCCGGCGGCGTATCTCGCCGCGGGGCAGTCGCTGCCACCCGTACTGCCTGGGCTGCTGGCGGTGGACGACGTGCAGGACCTGGACATGACACGCCAGGTCGGGCTGTTCAACGCCATCAACCAGGCGCGGGAAGGCGCAGGGGTCGTGCTGGCCGCGGGTGACGCCCCGCCGACGCGCCTTTCCTTGCGAGCGGACCTCTCCACCCGGCTCGCCTGGGGGCTGGTCTATGCCTTAAGCCCCCTGGGTGATGCCGACAAGCTCATGGCCCTCACCGAACGCGCCCAGGCGCGCGGCATGACGCTGCCAGCGGAGGTGGCCCGCTATCTGCTCACGCATTGCCGCCGCGACCTGCCCCACCTGCTGGCCCTGGTGGATGCCCTCGATGCCTA
>JBKBRS010000152.1:0-5390 GCA_046292095.1 Thiobacillaceae bacterium | reverse complement strand
GCCATGACCGCCCTGTCTCGCACGGCCTGGGGCAAGGCGTTCAAGCAGCGCTTGAGCGCCGCTGCCAAGGTGCCAATGGTGATCATCGGCGCGATGATGCGCAAGCTTGTCCATGTGGCTTACGGGGTGCTCAAGTCTTGGCTTCCTTTCGATCCCCGCAAGCATGGGTTGGAGCTGGGTTGCGCTTGACGGCGATCACAGTATCTACCGGGCCGAACCCGAGATGCGGGCCGCTTTCGACGGGTCCGGTTAAAGCTCGGGATAAAACCGCCAAACGTTTTGCGGCCTTTCGCCGAGCGCCTCCCTCCCCATATGATGCGCCCTCCCGCCTCGGCTTTCACGGTGAGGAGCGAGCGAGACGATCATGATGGGTTGAGCGGGGATGTGGCGGACTCACCTCCCGGGCGAGGGCGACCCACGGCAAAACACCTTGCGTCCTCGATCGGTTACGAACAAAAAAGAGCGGTCAACGGCGGTTTTTAGGATCATGCAGCCACCGGCAAGCCGTCCTCGACACCTTGCGCGCCATGCTGGATCGTGTCCAGGCGCAGGAAGCGGCTCTCCAGGCTGCTTGCCGTGCCCTACTGCGGCCGTGTCGGTTTCCCCCGCGCCGGTGAATAAAACCCATGGACGTCTATGTCGGCGTGCACGCCTTCGAGGGCGAGATCGCGCGCAAGGCCCTGGTCGACGACTGGCGCGCGCCGATTTCCAGCCTCTACTGCGTAAGAGCCGAGCCGACGCTTCCGGTCGCCGGCGGGCTGAGCGGCGAGATCACATGCAAACGCCAGTTCCGCATACGCGACGGGGCTCTGGCGCTCCTGCTGGAGGGCGGACTCACCATCCTCGACGATGACCTGCAGAAACCCCTGAGCCAGGCCGCCGACGTGCGCACACAGATGAAAAAGATCGACTCGGGCCGGTTCGTGCCCGCCGACATCGACCTGTTCCAGGACCTGCAATGGGCCTACGCGGAGAAGCCGGTCAGCCGCCCGGCCATCGAGTCGGTGGATGTGATCGACAACCCCGATTACGCCTGGCCCGCACCGGCCTGCCGGCGGAGCGCATCGAGGCATACGTGCGCCGTGACCCAGCGAACCGCAACCATGAGGATGTATTCCTCGGCTTCGACTCGCCGCCTTCCAATGCCGAGCGGCGCGTCATCGCCCGCGATCTCTTCGCACTGTCCGCCCCTCGGCGACAGCCACCTCCCTGACACCCAGCGCGGTCTAGCCTGCTATAAATAAAGTGGTCGGCATGCATGAGGATGGCCCCGCCTCCCGCCCGCGCCGACTTGACCAACTGCTTGGGAGTTCCAACCTCATGAACGACACCCTGATCATGGCCGCGGGGCTGGCCGTGCTGTCCGTCGCCTCGGGCATGCTGGGTCTGGGCGTGGCCTTCGCCGCCGTGCCGTTCCTGGGCCTATTCATGGCCGATCTGGTGCACGAGGTGCAGCCGCTGTCGCTGGTGCTCAACGGCATCACCGCGCTGTTTTCCCTGTTCGGCTTTGCGCGAAGCGGCCTGGTGGAATGGCGCCCGGCCATCCTGCTGGCGATCGTCACCACGGTCTCCGCGCCCCTCGGCGCCTGGCTCGCCCAGCTGGTGGACGCGCGCTGGCTTTGGGCCTTCTATTTCGCCGCGGTGGCCTTCCTCGCCTGGCGCATGTTTCTGCCGGACAGGCCCGGCAAAGCGACCGACGCCGCGCCCGACCTCAAGCTGGCGCTCCTCCTGGCCGTGCCCATCTCGGTGGCCGCCGGCATACTGGGCGTGGGGCCGGGCTTCCTGCTGCTGCCCACCCTGATCCTGCTCAACTATGAGCCCAAGCGCGCCGCCGCCATCAACGCCCTGGCGGTGACGCCGCCGTCGTTCTCGGCCCTCATCCCCCATGTCGCCACGGCGCGGGTGGACCCGACCCTGGCCGCCCTCCTCATCGTGGTCGGCGCGGCCGGGGCCTTCCTCGGCGCGCGGCTGACCAGTTTGTACGTGCCGGGCAAGCGACTGAAACAGGGTTTCGGCGTGCTGATCGTGGTGATGACCGCCTACAAGCTCTACCAGATCCTGACCCACTGAGGAGGCTGCCATGTTCGAACGCTTCATCGTCGCCACTGACCTCTCGCCCGCCTCCGACGCGATGGTCGGCTGCCTGGCCGGGCTCAAGGCCCTGGGCGCCCGCCACGCCCTGCTGCTGCAATGCCTGGACATGCGCGAGGCCGCCTCGGTTGCCCTGTCTTACACCACCGCCGTGCTCGACGACTACCTGGCGCGGCAAAAGGCGGTGCTGGAAAAACAAGGCTTCGAGGTGGAGACGCGCATCGTGCCGGGCTTCGCCAAACGCGAGATCAACCGCATCGCCCGCGAGGAGGACTATGGCCTCGTGGTGGTGGGCTCGCATGGCCATTCCATGCTCTCCGAGGCCCTGCTGGGCGGCGTGGCCAGCGAGGTGCTGCACGGCGCCACCCGGCCGGTATTGGTGATACGCCTGGAGCGCGACCCGGACAGCGGCGAGGTCTGCGTGCTACCCACCGGCTGCGATCTGGCCCGCCACATCCTCTACGCCACCGACTTCTCCGCCAACGCCGACCGGGCCTTCACGGTGGTCGAGGCCCTGGCCCCCGTCGCCCGCCACATCACCCTACTGCACGTGCTCGATGCGCGCGGCGAACCGGCGGAACTAGCCGCCATCGACCGCGACCGCCTGCAGGCGCTCAAGGCCCGGCTCGCGGGCCTCGGTCGCGGCGATGTGACGGTGGAGGTGCGCAGCGGCAAGCCCTACCAGGCCATCGTCGCCGCGGCGAAAGAGCGAGGGGCCCACCTCATCGTGCTGGGCAGCCAGGGCCGCGGCTTCGTGCCCGAGCTGTTCCTTGGCAGCGTCAGCCACCAGGTGGCGCGCCACGCCCCGGCGCCGGTGCTGCTGGTGCCGGCGGCACGCTGAGGGCAGTCTCACCACCGTTACACACCGTAACCGGTTGTAACGAACTACCTTGGGTTGGGACGCTCGAACCATCAGGAGAAAAAAGTCCGAAAGACCGATTTCTCCGGATGTTCAACATTCCCATGGAGGTCGAAATGAAATCCCTGATCCTGAAGCCTTCCCGCAAGACCCTCGTCTCCGCCGTCCTGGCCGCCGCCGCTCTTGGTTTCGGCATGAGTGCCGTGGCCGGCGGCCCCTTCGGCTGGCGCTACGCGCCGCAGGGGTACTACTACCAGACCCAGCAGCGTGACCGCGCCGAGGTGGAGAAACAGGCCCGCGCCGCCTTGGAAAAGGCCGTCAAGGGCGAGGTCTGGAAGAGCCCGCGCGGCATCACCCACATCCCCCTCGTGAACAAGGACAGGCTAGTGATCGGCAACCTCTGGGAGGATGCCGATCTCAAGGCGGTGGAGTTCGGCGCCTACTGGACCGGCCGCTATGGCACCAAGGTGGAACTGGTGAGCGGCGGCAAGGTCGTGGGCATGCTCTGGCTGCAATGAGCGCCTGACGCGGGCCGGCGGCGCCGGGCGACCGGATACGGGCGATACGGCCGCCGCCGAACCACCTGAGGTCGGTGCGCGACGGACGGCCGTTGTGAGGACGCCGTCCGTTTCTGGCTTATGGTGTTAGAATCCGAACGCATACAGCCGGCAGGCGCGCATCAGGCCGGCCATGGCGGATTGACCGAGCAGGGCCCTAGGCCGAACGACTGGAGGACAGATGCAACGCAACCGGCATTCCATGCGGGCGTTCACCGCCTTCGTGGTGACCTGGGCCTTCGTGGTCCTGACCATCACGGGTGTGGTGCTGTATGTGGTGCCGCCGGGGCGGATCGCCAACTGGCTGCAATGGACGCTCATCGGCCTGGACAAGGAGGCCTGGTCGCACCTGCACATGCTGTTCGGGCTGGTGTTCATCCTCGCCGGCGCGCTCCATCTCGTGTTCAACTGGAAGCCCTTCCGCAACTACCTGGCCGCGCGTGCCGGGGGCCAGCTGAGGCCGAAGGCCGAGTTATTCACCTCGCTGCTCTTGACGCTCGTCCTCGCCGTCGGCGCGGTCATGCACCTGCCGCCGTTCAGCTCGGTCTTCGAACTGAACGACCGGCTGAAAAACGCCTAGGTGGACGGCCCGGAACAGGAACCGCCCTTCGGCCATGCCGAGGATGTGGCGCTGCCCGCGCTGGCAAAGCGCTTGGGGTTCGATCACGCCGCAGCGCTACAGGCGCTCACCGCGGCGCACATCCGCGTCGACGACGAGCGGGTCAGCCTGCTCGCCATCGCCCGCGCCAACGGCACCACGCCGGCGGCGCTCTATGCGCTGATAGCCAAGACCATGGACGCGACGCCGGAACGACGCGCAGACGCCGACCCGGCGAAACCGGCCGAGCAGGTCCCAGTGACTGCCACGGCCCCGACACCCGCGTCGCCCACGCATCCGAGGCCGCAGACACGGGCGCCTGTGCAGACATCCACCGCTGTGGCAGCCCAGGCCCGAGCGGTCGATGGCGACGTGCTCAGGATCGTAGCGCGCGATCCAGTCTTCGATGAGGCTGCGCTGTGACGCAAAGTCCATGCCCTGCACGCTGTGGGTCTTGAGCACGCGCACGCGGCCGGTGGGGGCGAGGCTCACGGGGTCGAGCAGCTCGCCCACCAGCACCAGCGCGGCGGCGCCACCACGGCCCAGATCGACGCCCAGGCGCAGGCGGCCATAGCGCGGGGCAGCGGCCTTTTTGCCCACGAGCTCGATGTCCTCGGCGATAGCGTCGAGCAGCGCCCAGGGCAGCAGCGCGCCCTCTTCTTCCGCCCACTGGCACTCGAAAAACATGGCCCAGGATGCGGCGTCGAAGTTCAGCCGCAGCTCGTCGAGCCCGCCGGGCAGCGGCATGCCGTCCTTGAGGGCGTCGTGGATGGTGATGGTGTGGCGGCTGTAGTGGCCGTATCGGCCCTGGTGGTCGGTGGCGATCTTCCAGAAGAGGTTGCCGGGCACCCAGGGGGTGGAACAGACGGTGATGCGCCCGCCCACGCGGGTGATGGCGGGCACGACGGCGTTGAAGAGCGCGTCCGGGCGCGGCGCCCAGGCGAATTCGTCGAACCAGACGTCGCCGGTGTAGCCCTGCGCGGTGCGCCAGTTGGTGGACAGCGCCACGGCCTTGCTGCCCATGATGCGGATTTCGCGGTCGGTGTCTTCTTCGATGGGCAGGCCGAGCTTTTCGGCGTGGGCGCGCAGGTGGCCCATGACCAGCCGCGCCTGGTCTTCGGAGGCGGAGACGATGATCTGGTCGCGCCCGGCTTCACCCAGCACAAGCTGGTGGCCGACGCGCTGATCGCGCAGGCCACCAAGCTGCGCGCGGTGGCGTTGCTCGATGGGAAAAACACCACAACCGCGGATGCGTTGGCCTACCGCGCGCAATTCGACGATTCGC
>JBKBRS010000151.1:0-5402 GCA_046292095.1 Thiobacillaceae bacterium | reverse complement strand
CCTGCCGGTGGAGTCTGAACGGCCGCTCGCGTCCAGCGGAGCGGGCCCTGGCGGCCGTCGGCATACGCGCCTTTGCCACGCCCAGCGCGGCGGTGGCCGCGCAGCACCCCTTTTACCGTTGGATGCTCAACGGTGCGGCCCTTTACGCGGCCATCGAGCCAACCTGGCGCCTTTTCGATGGCGGCACGGTCGGCAACCGGCCCGTGTGCTGTGAGACCTTCCCGCACGCCGTCGCCTGTGCCCTGGCCGGGTGTCTCCTGCCAGCGCGGCATAAACGCACGTTGCGTCCGGCCCTCCTGGAGGCGGCGGGGATCGAGACCGGTGCTCTGAACAGCATGGATGATATCGACGCCGCGCTCTGCGCGCTGGCCGCCAGGGCCTTGCTGCTTGGGGGATTCCATGCGTACGGCGACCCCGTCGAAGGCTTCATCCTCGTGCCGGATGGGCCGGCGGTTTCGGCACCGGCCGGAACAATCTGCCATCGGCCTTGAGGAAACGGATGAAGAATTCAAACAGGATCAGGCGGGTGGTCTGCACGAATACCACCAGCCCCTCAAGGATGACGCTGAAGGCGTTGCCGACGATCACGACCGCGAGCCAGGCGATGGGATTCTCTACGTCCGCCGCCAAGGTCATGACGGCATGCGACAATGCCGCATGCGCCAAGGCGAAGGCCCCCACGCGCAGGAAAGACAGGGTGTTGATCACCAGCTCGAACACACTCAGCAGGAGCTGGCCGATGGCACTAAACATGGCTACGAGGCGCCGCCCTGGGGTGGCGAGCCAGAGACTCCCGGCGATATAGTGGTTGAGCGCCAGGCCTGTGACCCAAAGGACCTGCGGCAGGAGGGGAACGAGCAGCAAAGACAGGTAGAGGAGCAGCACGGCCGCATCCGCCGCCAGCCAGGCGCGCAGGGCCCCGCGCCAATGGGCCTCGATGCCGGCGAAGACAAGGCCGAGCAGCATCAGGAGCACGCCGAACAGCAGCGGCACGGCGAGAACGGTCGTTGGATCATCCAGCGGTCTGAGCCAGAGCGCCGGGACAACGTCCTCGAAGCCGAACACCTCGCCGAACAGAACACCGAAGGCCATGGCCGAGATGCCGCAGGGCAGCAGGAAGCGGATCTGTGGCCAGCGGCGCGAGAAGAAGAGGGCGAACAGTGCGAGGACGAGGCCGTGGCCGACATCCGGGAACATGTAGCCAAACAGCAGGGGCACCACCAGGGCCAGGAGCCCGCTCGGGTCCACCTCCTCGCGGCCGGGTACCCCCCACATGAGCAGCAGGGGACGGAAGGGTTGCGTCCACCAGCGTTCCAGCGTGGCCACGGGTGGCGGCGCACTGGCGGGTGGGTCGGGAAAGCGTACGACGACCTCGATGCCGGCCTCACGCAGGGCACGCTGCAGGGCCTCCGGACTCGGCGCGGTGGTCCAGCCGGTGACATGGCAGAGTTCGCGCTCGGTGAGATAAGCGGCGGCATGGTCGAGATACCAGGCCAGGGTGTCGATGTTCGCGTGCGCCGTGGCGATCTCGGGGTCGGTACGCAGCTGGGCGAGCTCGGCCTCCCGCGCGGCGATCTCTCGTTCGATGCCGGCCAGGCGCTCGCCGACCTGCACGCGCTGTCCCCCCGGCTGCCGCGTGAGCCAAGCGGGGATGCCCACCTGCTCACAGCCCTCCTCCAATACCATGCGGCGGATGATGCTGCGCTGGTCGGGAAGCCCCACGAGGAAGGGGAAGTCATGACGCGGACCATGCAGCAGCACCTTCACCAGGGGTTGGAGCTCGTGTTCCGGTCCGCAGCAGCCTTTGGGGCAGGCGAACAGGCATTTGCAGAGGAAACGGGTGTGCCGGAAGACAGCCTCCAGGTCCAGCCCCTCGCGCTGCATGGCCTCCAGGGCCTCGTCCAGTAGTAGCAGGTAGTCGCGTTCCGCCCTGAGCTCGGCCAGATGCTCCTTGGCATAGTCGACCTGTGCACTCCAGAGCCGCAGCTTGTGCAGGGCCTGGTTGGCGATGCGCACCGGGCTGCCCACCAGGGCGGTGGGCTGTTGGCTGCCGGCGGGCAGGTCCTCGGCGTGTGCTGCGGCCAGTTCGCGAAAGCGCTCGACGAAGAAACGCAGCTTGGTGGTGTCTACACGCTCGGGTCCGCGTCTGTCGGTTTCCAGCTCGACCACGCCGGTGCGTGCGAGCACCTCCACCGCATGCACAGTGTGTTCACGCGGAACATAGGTCTCGAACCAGCGGGCTTGGGCGGGGCGGAAACGCATGGCTCAGTTTAGCCCCTGGCAGGGTGGCCGGAAATGAAAAGGCCGCCCTGAGGCGGCCTCGCTGTCGCGGTCTCGAGGGGTCAGCCGGCGTAGTTTGCCTCGGCGAAAGACCAGTTCACCAGGTGATCGAGGAAGGTCTCGACGAACTTGGGACGCGCGTTGCGGTAGTCGATGTAATAGGCATGCTCCCACACGTCGAGGGTGAGCAGGGGCTTGTCGGCGGTGGTCAGCGGGGTGCCGGCATTGCTGGTGTTGACGATGTCCACCGAGCCGTCGGGTTTTTTCACCAGCCAGGTCCAGCCGGAACCGAAGTTGCCCACGGCGCTCGCCTGGAAGGCCTTTTTGAACTCGTCATAGGAACCCCACTTCTTGTTGATGGCCTCGGCCAGGGCGCCGGAGGGGGCGCCACCACCGCCCGGTTTCATGCAGTTCCAGAAGAAGGTGTGGTTCCAGACCTGGGCAGCATTGTTGAAGATCCCGCCGGCCGGCGCGGTCTTGATGATGTCCTCCAGGCCCTTGTTCTCGTACTCGGTGCCCTTGATCAGGTTGTTGAGGTTGGTGACATAGGCCTGGTGGTGCTTGCCGTAGTGGTATTCGAAGGTCTCGGCGCTCATGTGCGGGGCGAGCGCGTCCTTGGCATAGGGGAGGGGAGGCAGTTGGTGTTCCATGTCGTTTCTCCTGATGGGTGGTGAGAAAACCGCTGCAATTTTACGAGGACGGGGGCGATGGGGGCAATGGTTGACAGAAACTGTAAACTATTCGTCATCTCCCGAAGGCGCCCGCGCAGTTCAAATAGCTTTCCGGGCCGTCGGCCTGGTTGGCTGAAACCGGGGCTCACGCACCTCGAAACGAATGAGACGCACGGACGGCGGGCTGTCGGGATCGCTGGCATAGATCGCGCCGTCGGCAGGGACCAGGATCGCGGAGCGCGACAGGGCCGGTCGCCAGTGCCGATCTTCCGGTGCCGTACCGCGCAGGAACCTTTCCTCGATTGTCCGTGTACCTGTGCTGATGCGCAGCCGGATCAGACCGAGGGCAGGCAGGGGCTAGGGTGCGATCTCCAGGGGCGCATGGGGTGTCTCGCCATGGAGCTCCGGCGCGTACATGGCCTCCACGCGGGTGGGCGGCAGCCGGAAGAGACCGTCGTTGTTGAGCCGCAGGGTGTACTCCTGGCTATGCGTGCCGCGCGGTAGGTACTCGAAATAGACCCGGTAGTCCTCGTGCAGGCGTTCCTCCCAGGCCGGCCGGGCCAGGCCCTGGCGATCTACGGCTTGAGTGTGCAGGGCAGAGTCGCGTTTGAGGCCCGATCCCAGGATGCTCGCGCCCGCCGGGATGGGGTCCTCGACCACCACCCAACCCATGTCCGTCTGGCCAGCGATGGTCAGCCGCACCCGCAGCACGTCGCCGCGGCTGTAGCGTCCGGGATGGCGCTGTTCGATGGCCTGCACCTCGCGTGTGACCCGATAGCCGCGCTGCACCGGGGCCTTGAGCGGCACGGCGGCCAGGGTGGTGAGGGTCACGTAGGGCTGGCCCGCGCCCTGGTGCATGAGCTTGAGCTCGGCGTCGTCCGACAGCAGGGGCAAGCTCGCCGTGGCCCCGCGCGGGGTGGCCTGCCAGTCGACGAAGCGGCCCTCGCGCCCCAGCCAGGCGAAGCTGCGGCCGTTTGGACGCTGGGCCTCGTACAGGCGGGTGTACTGCGCCATGGCCAGCGCACCCCAGGCATTGGCGGTGGTGCTGTTCCAGTGGCCGCGGGACTGCCGGGCCAGCACGCCCAGCACCAGCCAGGGCACGTCCGGCTGCCAATCCGGCAGGTCGATCACGGCCAACAGGGCGCGCACGCCTTGGGTGTCGGGCGAGCTGAGCAGCCACCAGTATTGCTCATGCGCTTCTCGGCCAAAGGTCAGCCGCCGGCCGGTGTAGTACATACGCGCCTTGCGCACTGCCAAGGCGGACTTGAGCGCGGTATCACGTCCGGGCAGATCGGGGCTGTGTTTCAACAGATGGATCCAGTCGACCAGGGTGGGCGTGGGCCAGGTCTCGGGTTCCACCTTGACGGTGGTGAGCTGCTCTGCTGTCGCCCGGCCGTATCGGGCCAGCGCCTCCAGGGCATTGATCCTGAGCGCGAGACGGGCTTGGGCGTCCAGCCATGGCCGGGCGGCCAGCTCGATGCGGCCGGAGACATAGTCCTCCAGGCTTTTGAGCATGCGCGCATGTGCATCAGCAGGCAGCTGCCAGCCCGCCTCGTGCGAGATGGCCAGGACATACGCGGTGAGCGCGACGTCGCCCTCGGCCAGCTCGGGGAAGATGCGGACCAGGCCGCGCTCATCGAGCTGGCCTGGCAGGGTCTCCATGAGCCCGTCCCAGGCCTGCCCGTCAAGGGTGGCGACCGCACTGAAAACCTGTTGCTCGAGGCAGGTGTAGGGATATCGGCGCATGTGGTCACGCATGGCACCCTGACCGACGGTCAGGCTGGCAGCAAAGGTGACGCGCACCTCGCCGGTGAGCGCGCCCTCCGGCGGTGCGATCTCGACGTCCATCTGCTTGTCCAGGCGGTAGAGGGCGGAAGACTGCACCCTGACCGGCAGGACAGGCAGCACCCGCTGCGTTGCCTTCAGGGAATGGCGGGCCGGACCGCCGATCTCGTTCGCCTCGATGTGCCATTCCAGCTCAGTGGCGTCACCGGGCACCAGCACCGGCCAGTCGAGTTCCACGCGCCTCGCCCCGGGCCAGTTGCAGACTGCGTGCGGGCAGGCGACCCGCCGCCGGCCCGGTGGACAGTGACCTCTACCGCATGCTCCGGTCGCCGCCGTTCCTCACCGTGAAATAGGCCGAGACCCGGTCGCCCTGGCGTACCACCGGGGCGAGGCCGGAGACGATCTGCAGGTCCTGGATGCTGGTGATGCGGGTCTGTCCTGTGTCGGAGCGGTCCACGCCGGTGGCCACCGTGACGTCCCTGCCAGGGACGGACCCATTGGCTTGGCCGGTGGGCACCGTGGGGGCGGAGAAGCGGGCACTTGCCTTGGGGATGTCCGCCTGCGCCCGATGGGGGACGAAGGGCTCCATGTTATTAACCCGGCCCTTAAATACCCTGTGCTGCATAGGCGGCTAAGGGATGCCTGAAATAGGCCTTGACACGCTCT
>JBKBRS010000150.1:3416-5411 GCA_046292095.1 Thiobacillaceae bacterium | reverse complement strand
GGTGTCGCGCCACTGCCCTGCCTCCCAGCGGTAGTGGAAACCACCGGCGCGCGCCGCCACCCAGATCTCGCGCGCCGCCGCCTGCTTGTTGACGACGATCTTGGAGCCGTCGGCGCACTCGATCTCCAGGATGCCGCCCGCGGCGAGCTCGAAATCGATGTCCCCCTCGGCCGCCTCGAGCGCCGCCTCGATGCGGCGCAAGGCCGCATCGGCCAGGCGCAGGTACTCGCCCTCATCCATAAGCTGCCCCCATGTTAGACTCTGCGGCAGTTCAGCCGTACCGGCGATATTCTGACCTGCCCCGATGCGCCTGAAAATCCTCGTGTTGGTCCTGCTGTTGCTCGCCGCTGGCGGCTGTGGCAAGAAGGGCGCCCTATACCTGCCCGAACCATCGCCCCAGAGTCCGCCGAGCACGCCGACGGTGCCGAACCGATGAACCCCCTCATCCGCATCGACGGCGTCCTGCACATGGAGGGTGTGGCCCTGGACGAAATCGCCCGTGTCCACGGCATGCCCACCTATGTCTATTCCCGCGCCGCCCTGGAGAGCGCCTACCAGGCCTATGCGCAGGCCCTGGCCGAGCACCCGCACCTGATCTGCTATGCCGTCAAGGCGAACTCCAACCTCGCCGTGCTCAACCTTTTCGCCCGTCTGGGTGCAGGCTTCGACATCGTCTCCGGCGGCGAACTCGCGCGTGTGCTGGCCGCCGGTGGCGACCCTCGCAAGGTGGTGTTCTCGGGTGTGGGCAAGACCGAGACCGAGATGCGCGCTGCGCTCGAGGCCGACATCCTTTGCTTCAACGTTGAATCCGCCGCCGAACTGCGGGCACTCGATCGGGTCGCCGGCGAGCTGGGCCGGCGCGCGCGGATATCGCTGCGGGTCAACCCCGATGTCGACGCGCGCACCCATCCCTACATCGCCACCGGGCTCAAGGAGAGCAAGTTCGGCATCCCCTACGCCGAGGCCCACGACCTGTATCTCGAGGCGACCGGCCTACCCAACCTGCAAGTGACCGGTATCGACTGCCACATCGGCTCGCAACTGCTCGACACCGAACCCTTCGCCCAGGCCCTGACGCGCATCCTGGCCCTGGTCGACCGCTTGGCCACGGAAGGCATTCGCCTGCAGCACATCGACATGGGCGGCGGTCTCGGTGTGCGTTACGGCAACGAGAGCGTCCCGGCGGTCAACGACTACGTCCGGGTGCTGCTCGACCAACTGGCCGGTCGCAGCGAGCACCTGATCGTCGAACCGGGCCGCTCGCTGGTGGCCAATGCCGGCGTCCTCCTCACCCGCGTGCTCTGTCTCAAACACGGCGAGGCGCGCGACTTCGCCATCGTGGACGCGGCCATGAACGACCTCATGCGGCCCTCGCTCTACGACGCCTGGCACGATGTCCAGCCCGTGCGCCCGCACAGCGGTGACACACGGCGTTACCAGATCGTCGGCCCGGTCTGCGAGAGCGGGGACTTTCTCGCCCGCGACCGCGACCTCGCCCTCACCGAAGGTGACCTCCTCGCCATCGCCTCCGCCGGCGCCTATGGCATGAGCATGAGCTCCAACTACAACACCCGACCGCGCGCGGCCGAGGTCGTTGTGGACGGCTCGGCCACCCACCTGGTGCGTGAGCGTGAGCGGGTGGCCGACCTCTTCGCCGGCGAGCATCTGTTGCCCTGAAACCACGCGCCGAGGCCCCGGAAGCGGGGACAGATGTGCGCAAGGCGCATCAAATCTTGCATTGCGCGTGATTTTTTGTTCTAGAATTCGAACAACGCGCAAGAAACGCGCGGAATCCCTTGAACTGCAAGGATTTTAGGCCTCACCAGGGCCACCATCGAAGGAGTGTGAGATGCCCGCAGCCAAGTCCGCAAGTCCTGCCAAGAGATCAAGCACCAAAACCGCCGCCCCCGCTGCGGTAGCCACACCGGCAACGACCAAGAGCGCCACGGTGAAGAAGGCGGCCGCAAAGGCCGCGAGCACCACCACGAAGGCTGC
>JBKBRS010000150.1:0-3317 GCA_046292095.1 Thiobacillaceae bacterium | reverse complement strand
AGCCACACCGGCAACGACCAAGAGCGCCACGGTGAAGAAGGCGGCCGCAAAGGCCGCGAGCACCACCACGAAGGCTGCCGCCAAGGCAAGCACCGCCGAGGTGGCGACGGCCAAGACCCCGACGACCAAGACGACGTCCGCGGCAACCGCGAAGAAGGCCACGGCGACCGCGAAGACGACGGCGACCAAGTCCGCTGCGACGCCCAAGGCGGCGAAGAAGGCAGCCCCGGCGTCCGCCACCGAAACCACCGCGACGAAGAAGGCGGCGACCAAGGCCGCAACGCCTGTCGCGGCCGTGAAGAAGACGACGACCAAGGCCGCAGCAGCCCCCAAGACCGCCGCGACGACAAAGACCACCACGAAGGCGAAGGCCACCGCCAGCAAGGCGGCGACAGCGGCCAAACCGGCGGCCGCCAAGACCACGGCCACCAAGACGGCAGCGACGAAAACCGCTGCCAGGAAGGCCCCGACCAAGGCCGCTACGGTCAAGCCAGGCACCGCCACCAAGGTATCGAGCAAGAAGGCCAGCGTTTGATTGCGCTGCCCCGGTGACGCGGGGAGGGCTGGCCCCGCCTCGTCCTCCTGCCAACCTGTCGAAATCCCGACAGGGGTGTTGAGGCTACAGCGGTTACGGGCGCCGCTGGGTCATCAATTTTTCAAATGTCCCTGCTCAAATACCCACTTGCGTTGCATGCCATCCAACCACCTCCCTGGCATGTTTCGTGCTCGTTCCCCTATGCAGACACAGCCTACAGATCCACAGAAGGGAGAGAAGCATGTCGGAGCAGATGGTGCATGTTGCGTTGACGACGACCGAGGACGGGCAGGAGCGCATCTCGATCACGCTGGGGTCCGCCGCAGCCGTGATCCTCACCCCCAGCCAGGCCAGGGCGCTCGCCACCGACCTCATCGCCGCGGTCAATCGCGCCGAGGTCAAGGCCAATCTGAAGGTGAGCCACAACCTCTGGAGACGCGCGGGGGAGCCGCGGCCCCGCCTGCAGCCGGCGGGGTGAAGACGCTTGGGACGTGATATCATCCCCAAGCCGACCCTAGGGTCGGCTTTTTGTTTGCCCATCGTGTTTGTCGATATTGATTGCCGAACGATCCATCTGCCGGCTCGCCCACAGGTCTTGCGGATATCCCGTGACCACGGCGCGTCCATCTCCCACCACTGACAAGGAACCACGCCATGGCCGTCATCGAGCTCACCCAGGAAAACTTCGAACAGACCGTGCTCAACAACGACTTCGTCATCGTTGACTTCTGGGCGCCATGGTGTGGCCCCTGCCGCGGTTTCGCCCCGGTCTTCGAGGCGGCCTCGGAGAAACATCCCGACATCGTCTTCGCCAAGGCCAACACCGAAGAGGAGCAGGCCCTGGCCGCACACTTCCAGATCCGCTCCATCCCGACCCTGATGATCTTCCGGGAGAAGGTGATCATCTATGCCCAGCCTGGCGCGCTGCCCGCCAGCGCCCTGGACGATCTGATCGCCCGCGCGCGGGAGCTGGACATGGCCAAGGTGCACGAGGAGATCGCCAGAGAACAGCAGCAGGCCGGCGGCTAAGCCAGCGGCAGTGCCGCCGGGTCCTCAATCCAGCAGTTCCATGAGCAGCCGCGCCGCCGCTGCGCCGCCCTCGCAGCGCACGGGGGACGGTGCCGGTTGCGCCCAGAGGCGCTTGAGGGTCTCCACCAGCCGTCCCGTCTGCAGCGCCGCCTCGTCGATCTGCATAGCACGAGCGTGATGGTGCAGCCACTGCGTGAGCCAGGGGGTCTCGGGCCAGTCCGGCCGGGATAGGTACACGACCGGGATGCCGGCGGCCGCGGCCTCGACGAAGGTGCCATAGCCCGGCTTGGTCACCACCGCATCGCAGGAAGCGAGCAGATCGGCAACAGGCATGCCGGTCGCGGCGAAAGCATGGATATTGCGCCCGCTGGGCCAGTCATCCGGCACCAGCCAGTGGATCGATCCGTCGCCGGCCCATCTCTCGCCCGGCGGACGATAGCCGATGCCGCCCATGCCCAGCAGCACCAAACGGTCATCCGCCGCGAGGCCGAGGCGCCGGGCGAGTTCCTCGCGCCGACGCCGCCCCGGCTCGGCCACCGGTGGGATGGGCCGGGTGTTGTCCAGATCGGGCATGGGCATGGCGGGCTCAGGCTTGAGGAAGCTTGCTGCGCTCGCATAGGCCGCTCGCATCTCCGCCAGGATCGCCTGCGCCTGCGCCCGCTCGCCCAGATAGTGCCGGAAGATGTCCAGCCAGTTGAGCGAACACAACGCCACGGCAGGCAGGCCGGCCTGGCGCGCGGCGGCCAGTGGCAGATAGGCGACGTTGCTCAGCACCGCGTCCACGCCCGCGCCACACAGGGCATCGGCCTCGGCCGCGAGGCGCGCCGGCCAGTCGGCATGAAAGGCGAGGTGCTCTCGCAGGCTCGCCTCGACGTCGAGCCGCAGGGCGTCGTGCATGACGAAGCCGCAGTCGGCCGGCCGCGGATCATGCGTGAAGGGGGCGCGAATACGCCCGGCTAGGACCTCGCGCGGCAAGGCCGAGCGCACGGTCAGACGCAAACAGGGCAGACGTGCCTGCAAGGCGTTCAACACCGGCGCCGTCTGCGCCAGATGGCCCCGGCCGTGATGACTGATGCAGACGAGCAGGTGCATCAGGGCTCGCTGCCTTGCAGCATGCGCTTGAGCAGGCTGACGGTGACCGGCCGCCGGCGGCTCAGCGAATAGGCATCGAGGGCGTCCACCAAGGCCAGCAGGTGGGGTAGATCACGGCGGCAATGCGTGAGCAGATAACGCGCCACCTCCGCCGGCAGCGTCATGCCACGCGCCTGGGCGCGTTCGGCGAGGGCCATCAGCTTGTCGGCATCGCCCAGGGGGCTTAAGGCATAGACCAGCCCCCAGGCGAGCCGGGTGGTGAGGTCCGGCCGCAGGGCGAGGCGCCTGGGTGGGGCGTCTCCTGCGGCCAGGACGACCCCACCTCCCTCGCGCGCCTGGTTGATGGCGTTGAACAGATCGATCTGGTTCGACACCTCAAGCGCCTGGACGTCGTCCACCGCCAGCAGCGCTGGCAGCGCGGCCGGCAGCGCATGCCCCGCGGCGACGTAATCCGCGCGGCGCCCCTGGCCGAGACAGGCGGCGACGGTCGCCTGCAAGAGATGCGTCTTGCCCGAGCCGGCCGGCCCCCAGAGATAGATCACCGCGTCGGGCGCCCGGCCCGCCGCGACCGCGCGCAGGCACTGCAACGCCTCCCAGTTCGCGGCCGGGAGGTAGTTGTCGAGTGTGGGGGGGGCATCCGGCCGCAGGTCGAGGATCAACT
>JBKBRS010000149.1:0-5417 GCA_046292095.1 Thiobacillaceae bacterium | reverse complement strand
AAATGGCGGTAGAGCCCCTAGTTCGTGGGCTTGTTGGAGTACGGGGCCACCGACAGGCCGGCCACCGCGCCGGCGGCCTTGGCGCAGCGCGTCAGTTCGATGGCCTCCGCCGTGGAGTTGGCGCCAGTGCCGGCGACGATGGCGATGCGGCCGGCCGCGTGCTCGACCGCGGTGCGGATCAGCAGGCAGTGCTCCTCGAAGCTGACGGTGGGCGACTCGCCGGTCGTGCCGACGATGACCAGGGCGTCGCTCCCCTCCGCCACATGCCAGTCGATGAGGCGGCGCAGGGCATCGAGATCGAGCTCGCCCGCGGCGGTCATGGGGGTGACCAGGGCGACGAGACTGCCTGTGAGCATGGTGTCCAACATTTCAAAAACGCGATTCTATCCGAAATCCGCCGCTTGGATTCAGGGCCGCACCGCCGCCAGCCTCTGGCGGCAGCGTGGCATGGGGGTGGTCTCGGTCACGTCCTCGAAGGCCACCACGCGAAGCCACCCGCGCACCCATTCGAGCAATTCGCCGGACTTGAGCAGATGGTCCGGATTGCGCGGCCGGCCGAAGCGCGCCTGCCCCTCGGCATAGGTCGCGTAGAGGAGCACACCCCCGGGTGCCAGGGCGGCGAGCAGGGGCTCGAAGAGCGGCCGGTGTAGGTAGTTGACCACCACCACCCCCTGCCACACGCCCGGCTCGAAGGGCCACGGAGCGAGCTCCAGGTCGTGTTCGACCCAGGTGATGCCCGGCGTGTCCCGCACCGCGGCGCTCAAGGCGAGGTCGCGGTCGACAGCGGTGACGCGGTAGCCCTTGGCGGCCAGCCATACTGCATGGCGGCCGCCGCCACAGGCCACGTCCAGCACCCGACCACCGGCGGGGATGAGGTGCGCCCAGCGCCTGACCCAGCCGGAACACAGTGTCGGGCCCGGCAACGGCACGGATGGGTGCCCGCTCATCGCCCGCCCGCCCCCGACAACAGGCTGCCCATGCCCTCGACCGCCTTGATCCAGACACCCTCCAGGGTTTGCGGCAGGAAGACCAGGGTGAAATAGAGCATGACGAAGCCGGCGGCCAGGGTGAGCGGGAAGCCCACGGCGAAGATGTTGAGCTGGGGGGCGGCGCGGGTCATCATGCCGATGGCCAGATTGGTGGACAGCAACGCCGCGGTGACCGGCAGGGCGATCTTGAGCCCCAGGCTGAAGATCACGGCACCGAAGCCGACCACGGCGGCGAAATCCGGTCTGGACAGCCGCAGCTCACCGATGGGCAGGACGCGGAAACTCTCCACCAGGGCCTCGAGGATGAGGTGGTGGCCGTTGAAGGCGAACAGGACCAGGGCGGCAGTGATGACCATGAATTGCGCCATCACCGGCGTCTGCGCCCCGTTGACCGGATCGATCAGGGTGGCGAAGGACAGGCCCATCTGCAAGCCGATGAACTGGCCGGCGAATTCCAGGGCGGCGAAGACGATGCGCAGCATGAGGCCCAGGGCCACACCGATGACCACCTGCTGGGCCAGGATCAGTAGCCCCTCGCCGGAGGCAAGCGCCACCTGGGGTGCCGGCGGCAGGGCCGGGACGATGGCCACGGTGAGGACGAAACCCAGGGCCACGCGCACGCTCGCCGGCGCGGCCCGGTTGCCGAGCAGGGGATCGGCCATCAGCCAGGCGAGGATGCGCACGAAGGGGAACAGGAAGGCGGCGAGCCAGGCATCGAGCTCAGCCGAGGTGACGGCGATCATCCGATCAACTGCGGGATACTCTCATAGAGCCGAACGATGTATTCCACCATGAGCTGCAGGGCCCAAGGACCCATCAGCACCAGGACCAGGAACATCACCACCAGCTTGGGGATGAAGGTGAGCGTCAGCTCGTTGATCTGGGTGGCCGCCTGAAAGATCGACACCAGCAGGCCGGTCAGCAGCGAGGCGAGCAACAGCGGTCCGGCGGTGAGCCCGGCCACCTCCAGGGCGGCGCGGATCAGGGCGACGACGGTGTCGGCTGTCATATCAATACGTAGTGCACGTAGTGCGTGCCAGGCCGTCCCAAGCGGGCTGACCACCCCCCGGGAGGGCGGCGAGCGTCGCGAGCCGCAGGCCGTCTCATATCTCGAAAGTCTGCACCAGGGAGGCGATCAACAGATTCCAGCCGTCGGCCAGGACGAAGAGCAGCAGTTTGAATGGCAGCGACACTAGCATGGGCGAGAGCATCATCATACCCATGGACATCAGTACGCTGGAGACCACCAGGTCGATGATCAGGAAGGGAATGAAGACGATGAAGCCGATCTGGAAGGCAGTCTTGAGCTCGGAGATCACATAGGCCGGGATCAGCACCCGCATCGGCGTGGCCTCCGGGGTCTCGATCGGCGGCGCCTTGCTCAGGCGCACGAACAAGGCCAGGTCGGTCTCGCGCGTCTGCTTGAGCATGTAGGCCTTGAGCGGTTCGGCGCCGCGCTCGACGGCCTGGACGAAATTGATCTGATTGTCGGCATAGGGTCGCCAGGCTACGTCGTAGATGCGCTCGAAGACCGGCGCCATGATGAAGAAGGTCAGGAACAGGGCCAGTCCGATGATGACCTGGTTGGGCGGGGCCTGCATGGTGCCCAGGGCCTGGCGCAACAGGGCCAGGACGATCACGATACGCGTGAACGAGGTCATCATCAGCAGCACCGCTGGCAGGAAGGTGAGCGAGGTGAGCAGCAGCAAGGCCTCCAGGCTGAAGCTGTAGGACGTGCTGCCGCCCGGCCCCGGTGTGCTGGTGAAGGCGGGCAGCCCTTGCGCGGCGGCCACGCCGGGCAGACAGGCGAGGACGAGCAAAAACAGCCGCGCCATGCTCAACCGCTGCGATGGCGCGTGAGCAACTCGGCCAGCTTGCTGGCGAAGGGACTGGCGGCCGGCATGGCCGCCTGGCCTGGCTCAACCGGCGGCCTGGGCATGGTGTGCAGATGGTTGACGCGGCCGGCGGCCACCCCCAGCAGTAGCCACTGGTCGGCCACCTCGACGACGACCAGACGCTCGCGTGTGCCCAGCATGACGCCGCCGACGATGCGCACCACCCCCTGGGTGCCGGTTTGCGCCGGGGTGAGACGCCGCAACAACCAGAGGAAGGCGAACAATGCGGCCAGGACCACCAGTAGTGCTAGCAAGGCCTGAAACAGCAGGCCCAGGGTCGAGGTCTCCGCGGCCGTCGGTGCGGCCGCGGCAAGGCCTGGCCAACCGGCGGTCACGCCGGCCAGCGCCGCCAGACCCCTGCCCAGCCCTGCGTTCCCGTGCGTCTGGCGCGCGGGGGTGTGGCTCATTTGTTCAGGCGGCGCAGCCGCTCCGCCGGACTGATGATGTCGGTCAGCCGTATGCCGAACTTGTCGTTGACCACCACCACCTCGCCCTGGGCGATGAGATAGCCGTTGACCAGGACGTCCATGGGCTCGCCGGCCAGGCCGTCGAGCTCCACCACGGAGCCTTGCGCCAGTTGCAACAGGTTGCGGATGGCGATCTTCGTGCGGCCGAGCTCCACTGTCAGGTGGACGGGGATGTCGAGGATCAGGTCGAGATTGTTGGCCGCCGGCGGCACGGCATCGGCCACCAGGCTCTGGAAGACGTTGGCCGCAGCCGGCGCCGCCTGGGCCTCTGCGGCGCGCTGCTCGGCCATCGCCGCGGCCCAGTCGTCCGACGCCGCGCTCCGCCCAGCATTTTCCTGTTCGGCCAGGGCCGCCGCCCAGTCATCGGCGGTGATGCTGTCCTTCTCGGCTTCGTTCGTCATGGCATCATCCCGGCTACGGCGGCCGTGCGCTCATCGCTTTGCAGGACGCGCTTGATCTTGAGGGCGTACTGGCCGTTGACCTGGCCGTATTGGCACTCGAACAGGGGCACGCCGTCGACGTGGGCGATCACCGCCTCGGGGATGTCCAAGGCGATGACGTCGCCGATCTGCAATTCCATGATCTGCCTCAAGGTGATGACCGTGTGCCCCAGGTTGGCGACCAACTCCACCTGGGCATCCTGCACCTGCTGCCGCATCTGCGCGAGCCAGCGTTCGTCCGACTCGGCGCGGTCGGCCTGCATCGGACTCATGAGCTGGTCGCGCAGCGGCTCTATCATACTGTAGGGGATGCAGACGTGGAATTCGCCGCCTCCGGCGCCCAGTTCGATGTTGAAGGTGGTCACCACGACGATCTCGGTCGGCGTGGCGATGTTGGCGAACTGGGTGTTTATCTCCGAGCGCACGTATTCGAAGCGCACGGGATGGATCGGCGCCCAGGCCTTCTCGTATTCCTCGAAGACCACCTCCAGCATCTTATGGATGATGCGCTGCTCCGCCAGGGTGAAGTCACGCCCCTCCACCCGCATGTGGAAGCGGCCGTCGCCGCCGAACAGCGTGTCCACCACCAGGAACACCAGGTTCGGGTCGAATACGAACAAGGCCGTGCCGCGCAGCGGCGGCATGTGCACCAGGTTCAGGTTGGTGGGCACCACTAGGTTGCGCACGAACTCGCTGTATTTGATGACCGACACCGGCCCCACCGAGATCTCGGCGGTGCGGCGGATGAGGTTGAACAGCCCGATGCGGAAGTTGCGCGCGAAGCGCTCGTTGATGATCTCCAGCGTGGGCATGCGCCCACGCACGATGCGCTCCTGGCGGCCGATGTCGTAGGACCTGACACCGGTGGTCGTCTCCTCGGCGACCGTCTCCTCGGCCTCGCCGGTCACCCCGCGTAGCAGGGCATCGACTTCTTCCTGGGAGAGGATGTCGTCCGACATGGCGTTCGCAACACCCCTACTGGATGATGAAGGAGGTGAACAACACGTCCTTGACCCCCTGGCTCGCCTTTTTCGCACCGATCACGCGATTGACCTCCTTGCGCACCTCCTCGGCCAGGGTAGTCTTGCCCTCGGTGGTCATCAGCTCCTCGGCCGTCTTGCTGGTGAGCAGCCGCAGCAGCGCGTCGCGCACCTCCGGCATGTGCTGCTTGAGTTTTTCCTGGACCTTGGGATCGGCCACCTTGAGCGAGATCTCTGCCTGAAGGTAACTTTCCTGGTCGGCCAGGTTGACGGTGAAGGTCTCGAGCTTCTCGTAGACGGGCGGCTTGCCCTCCGCCTCGGCATGGTCCTCCGCCTCCTCGCCCTCGGCCTGCTGTTCGGCGGCCGGCTTGCCGCTCAGGAGCATGAATGCAGCCCCGCCGGCGGTGAGCACGACCACCGCTAGGGCGGCGACGATGATGAGGAGTAGCTTCTTTTTACCAGGCGACGCTTGCTCGGCCTTCTGGTCTGCCGCTTTTTCGGCCATGGACACCTCTTGAGTGATGAAATCTCGCTAACGGCCATGGCCGCTGCCACCCCAGAGACTGAAAGCGGCCAAGGCCGTTCCCTCACCCCCAACCCCTCTCCCGCTGGGAGAGGGGAGCATCGTGAGTTGGCTGCGCCAACT
>JBKBRS010000148.1:3325-5454 GCA_046292095.1 Thiobacillaceae bacterium | reverse complement strand
CACTCCATGAAGGACGTGCCCATGGACCTGCCCGAGGGTTTCGTCCTGGCCGCCATCACCGCGCGCGAGGACCCACGCGACGCCCTGGTCTCCAACCGCTGCCACAGCCTGGCCGAATTGCCGGCCGGCTCGAGGGTAGGCACCTCCAGCCTGCGCCGCCAGGCGCAGATCCGCGCCGCGTACCCCCACCTGGTGGTGGACACCCTGCGCGGCAACGTCAACACGCGGCTACGCAAGCTGGACGAGGGGGAATATGACGCCATCATCCTCGCCGCTGCGGGTTTGAAGCGCCTGGGGCTCGCGCACCGCATCGCCGCCCTGCTCACACCCGAGGAGAGCCTGCCCGCCGTGGGTCAGGGCGCGCTGGGACTGGAGACCCTGGCCGCGCGCGCGGACGTCATTGCCCTGGTCGAGTGCCTGAACGATGCCGAGACCGCCGCCTGTGTGCGCGCCGAGCGCGCCATGAGTCGCCGGCTGCAGGGCGGCTGCCAGGCCCCCATCGGCGGTTACGCGCGGCTGGAAGGAGGCCGTCTGCGGCTCACCGCCTTCGTCTCCGACCTCGAGGGCAAGCGCTTCTATCGCGCCGAGGCGTGGGGCGAAGCGGATGCCCCCGAGACACTGGGGGAACAGGTGGCCGATGCGCTGCTCACGCAGGGGGCGGACCGCATCCTGCAGGAGCTCGTGCAGCGCTCGACCTGAGGGCGGTGTAGCGGCAGACCCGCCAAGCGATGAATGCGTCCACGGCTCCAGCGGCTGTCGCCCCCCTGCAGGGTTTGGGTATCCTCGTCACCCGCCCGCGCGCTCAGGCCGAGCGCCTGATAGCCGAGATCGCCCGGCGCGGCGGCAAGCCCTGGTGGCTGCCCGGCTTGGAGATCGCCCCGCCTGCCGACCCCGCGTCCCTGGACCAGGCCCTGGACGCGATGCCGCAATGTCAGTGGGCGATCTTCGTCAGCCCCACGGCGGTGGAACGGGCCTGGCCGGCGATCACGGCCCGCGGCGGACTGCCGGCGGACCTGAAGCTTGCCGCGGTCGGGCGTGGCACGGCACGTGAACTCGCCGCGCGGGGGATGGCTGCGGTCCTGACGCCGAGTGAGCAGGCCGACAGCGAGGCCCTGCTGGCGCTGCCGGAATTCTTCTCGGTCGGAGGGCAGCGAGTGATCCTGTTCCGCGGTGAGGGCGGGCGCACGCTGCTGGCCGACACCCTCGCCGCGCGCGGCGCCCAGGTGATCCATGCCGTCTGCTACCGGCGGGTGCGGCCACAGGCCGACACCGGCGCGGTGCTCGAGGCCTGGCGCGCGGGCCGTATTGCAGCGGTCACCGTGTTCAGCCGCGACAGTCTCGACGGCCTCATCGAACTGCTGGGGGCGCAGGGGCAGGGCTTGCTGCGGCAGACCCCCCTTCTCGTCCCCCACCCCCGTATCGCCGAGCACGCCCGGCAACGCGGCTTAACCCAGGTCATCGTCACGCCCCCGGGCGAAGCGGGCGTGCTCGCCAGCTTGCAGGAATTCGCCAGTCGTGTCCGGCACTGAGACCCCAAATACGCCTGCCTCGGACGGCCCGGTGTCGGCCGGCCAGGGATCTACCCCGGCGCCTGCCGGCGTGCTCAAGGCCAGCGGGGAGCCAACCCAGCCCGCGCGCCAGGGTTGGCTCAACCCGGCCCTGGTGGTGTCCGTCGTCGCGCTTGTCGCCGTCCTGGGATTGGCCTGGAACACCCTGAACCGTCTCCAGGACATGGAGCTGCAGCTTGCCCGTCGTATCGGCGAGCTCGACGCCGCCGGGCGTGAGGCGCGCACTGCGGTGCGCGATGCCAACGCCATCCTGAACGACCTCACCGCCCGGATAAGCGCCCTGGAAAACCGGGCGCAGGAGGCCCAGAGCGAACAGTTGGCGCTGGCCGCCATGTACCAGGAGCTCGCCCGCAGCCAGGACGAGCGGGTGGTGGCGGACATCGAACAGACCCTGTTGCTCGCCCAGCAGCAGTTGCGCTTAGCCGGCAACGTGCGCGCCGCGCTCATCGCCCTGGAGGCGGCGGAGGCACGGCTCGCACGGCTGGGCAAGCCGCAGTTCGCCGGGCTCAGGGAGGCCATTGGCCGCGACATCGCCCGCTTGAAACTGCTGCCGGCGGCCGA
>JBKBRS010000148.1:0-3225 GCA_046292095.1 Thiobacillaceae bacterium | reverse complement strand
GGCAAGCCGCAGTTCGCCGGGCTCAGGGAGGCCATTGGCCGCGACATCGCCCGCTTGAAACTGCTGCCGGCGGCCGATATCCCCGGCATCAACGCCCGGCTCGACGTGTTGGTGCAGAACGTGGATCGCCTGAGGTTGGTCGTCGAACCCGGTCCCACCCACAGTCCGCCGCCGCAACCGAGCGGCGGTGATCGCTGGCAACGGCTGTGGCAAAGTATGGTCGCAGAGCTTAAGCAACTGGTTCGGGTGCAGCGGTTGGACAAGCCCGATGTCGCCCTGTTGCCGCCGGAGCAGGCCTGGTTCCTGCGCGAGAACCTGAAGCTGCGGCTGCTTGCCGCGCGGCTGGCCATGCTAAACCGCGACGAGGCCGCTTACCGGGCCGAGCTGGGCATGGCCCAGTCCTGGGTGGAGCGCCATTTCGATACCCGGGATCCGCTCACCCAGAGCCTGCTCGCCAGTCTCAAGGAGCTGGCGGCGCTGCCGGTGGCCCAGCAGGAGGCCGACCTCAGCGAAAGCCTCGAGGCCCTGCGCGGCATGCCCTTCAAGGCGGAGGCGGCTGGAGGATGATGCGCCTGCTCTTCTGGCTGATCCTGCTGACGGCCCTCGTCGTGGCCTTCGCCCTCGTCCTACGCGCCGATCATGGCTATGTGCTGATCGTCTTCCCGCCCTGGCGGGTGGAGATGTCGCTCGCTCTGGTGGTGGCCCTGCTGCTGATGTCCTATGTCCTCTTCTACGTCGCCGCCCGCCTGTTGCGCGCAGCGCTTCGGCTGCCGCGCGACCTCCGCGCCTGGCGCGATAAGCGCCGCCGCAGTCTGGCCGAGGGCGAGCTACAACGGGCGGTGGGTGCGCTGCTTGCCGGCGAGGCAAGCCATGCCTTGAAGCTTGCCCGCCAGGCCCGCGCGCGCACGCAGGCCCCCCTGGCGGCGTTGATCGGCGCGCGCGCCGCCCTGGACCTGGGTGAGGCGGAGGCGGCACGCGATCTGCTCAAGGACCTCAAGTCCGAGGTGGGTGAGCTCAACGCCGCCCGCCAGGCCCTGGAGCGGGCCCTCGCCCAGCCCGGCTGTCAGGACGCTGGGGCGTCCGTGCATCCGGCCGCCGCCGCGCCCAACGGACATAGCGACAGGACATAGCGACGCGGACAACCGAGGGCGAGAATGTCACCCTGTCCGTCACCCTGTCCGTTCCCTCACCCCCAGCCCCACCAGGTTGGTAACCGGCGTCAGCCGCTCGACGCTCCCCTCCCCCGCAGGCGGGGGAGGGGTTGGGGGAGAGGGCGGGAGCGTCGTGAGTCGCTGTGCGACTTTGATCGTGAGGCTCAGGTGCCCGGGCCGCTCTGAAAGTCGAAGGAGTCGGAAAAGAACTCCGACTCGGGCATACCGCGCGCCACGAAGTCGCGGCGGGCGGCCGCCACCATCACCGGCGCGCCGCAGGCATAGACCTGGTAGCCGGACAGATCGCTGAAGTCGGCCAGCACCGCCTCATGCACGTGGCCGGTGCGGCCGTGCCAGGTCTCTTCCGGCAGCGGCGACTGGATCACCGGGATGAAGGTGAAGTTGTCGTGTTCCTGTTGCCAGCGTGCCGGCAGCTCGGGCATGTAGAGGTCGCGTAAGGCGCGCGCCCCCCAGTACAGCACCATCTGCCGCTTGAGCCCCTGGTGGAAGGCATGCGTGAGGATGCTCTTGATCGGGGCAAAGCCGGTGCCGCCGGCGACGAATATGGCGGGCTTGTCCGACTCGCGCAGGAAGAAGCTGCCGAGGGGACCATTGATACGCATGATGTCCTTCACCTTCATGCTGTGGAAGACGTGCTCGCTGAAGTAGCCACCCGGCACGTAGCGCATGTGCAGCTCCAGGAGTTGGTCCTCCTCCGGCGCATTGGCCAGCGACAGGCTGCGCCGGCGGCCGTCCTTGAGCAGGAAATCGATGTACTGGCCGGGCAGGAACTGCAGGCGCTCGCTCGAGGGCAGCTTCAACCAGATCCCCATGACGTCGTGGCAGAGTTTTTCCAGGCGCTCCACCCGGCAGGGCAGGGTCTTGACCGGGATGTCCTTCACCGCGCTGACCTCGCGTACCTCCAGGACCAGGTCCGACTCGGGCGTGGCGCAACAGAACAGGGCCAGCCCCTGCTTGCGGTCCTCGGCAGTGAGCGTGCCCTCCTGTGCCGCCCCGTAATCGACGCGGCCGGCGAGGATCTTGCCCTTGCAGGCGCCGCAGGCGCCGTTGCGGCAGCCATAAGGCAAGGCGAAACCAGCCATCAGCGCCGCCTCGAGAATCGTCTGGCCCGCTTCCACGTTAAACTGATGGCCGCTGGGCTGTAGGGTTACCTGGTAAGACATCCGATCTATCCTCAAAAAGATGCGTATCCTGATCGTGGGTTGTGGCGACGTGGGCCTGCGCGCGGCCCGACGCCTGCGCGGCCGGGCTAGGGTCTATGGCCTGACCCGCACATCCGAGCGGGCTGCCGCTCTGCGCGCCGCTGGAGTCGTGCCCTTGATTGGCGATCTCGACGATCGCGCAAGCCTGGCCCGTTTGACCGGCCTGGCCGACGCCGTGTTGCATTTCGCCCCACCGCCCGCCGAGGGCAACACCGATCCGCGCAGCCGACAGCTGATCGCGGTGCTCGGGCGGGCAAGTCTAGCACGTCGCAGCGGTGGGCACGGGCTGACCGTTCATGGCCGACTGCCTCTCCGCGTAGAGATGGACACACGCGCCGGCCATGAACGGTCCCCTCACCCCCCACCCCTCTCCCGCCCGCGGGCGAGGGGAGCTTCGAGATCGGCCGTGCCGATTTTTACGGTCAGGGGATATGCGTATCGCCATGGAAACAAAGACTTGCGGCCGCATACCGTGGTCTACATCAGCACCAGCGGCGTCTATGGCGATTGCGGCGGCGCGCAGGTCGCGGAGACGCGGCCGGTCTGCCCCCAAAACGCCCGCGCCAAGCGCCGCGTTGATGCCGAGCGGCGGCTACGCCGCTGGGCGGGGCGCTCCGGCCGGCGGCTCGCGATCCTGCGCGCGCCCGGCATCTACGCTCAGGACCGCATGCCCGAGGCGCGCGTACGCCAAGGCTTACCGGCGCTCGTGCCCGAAGAGGACATCTATACCAACCACATCCATGCCGACGACCTCGCACGGCTCGCCCTCAATGCGCTCTTTCGCGGCAGACCCAACCGCGTCTATAACGCCGTGGACGATAGCCGCCTGAAGATGGGCGACTGGTTCGACG
>JBKBRS010000147.1:0-5523 GCA_046292095.1 Thiobacillaceae bacterium | reverse complement strand
GGCGGCAGGGGTGGCACGGGGGCGGTCCCCGTGCCTGTCCCGTTCACCCGGCGGCCGGCGCCGGATGAACGCCCGATTGCATCAGGACTGGCAGTCCTGCGGCGTGCGGCGCTGCAGCTTCTTCTCGGCCGCGTACTTGTCGGCCGCGGCCCGCACCATCGGCTTGAGGATCTGCTCGTCGGCCTGGTACCAGTCGCTGGTGAACTGCCACTTGCTGCCGTCCCAGGTGTGGATGCGCGCCCAGGCTGCCCCCATGTGGTCTTGGCAGCTGGTGGAGATCGGCCGCATCACACCTTTGAAGCCGAGCGCGTCCAGCTTGGCCTGCGTCAGGTTGAGGTTTTCCAGGCCCCAGCGCACCTGCTCGCCGGTCATGACCTTGCCCTTGCCGAAGCGCTCCTGCGCGGCGCGCACGCCCTCGACGGCGAGCATCGCGCTGATCGCCCCGCGCACGTACAGCACCGAGCCGACTTCGTCCTTCGGTCCGGTGCCCTGGCCCTTGGCGTGGACTTTCTCCAGGATTTCCTTGACGAACGGGGCGTTGGGCTCGGCACCGTGCTGCATGGTGACGGCGTTGTAGCCCTTGGCACCCGCACCGACGTCCTTGACATCGGGCTCGGCGCCGGCCCACCAGACGCCGTACATCTTCTCGCGCGGATAACCGACAGCCTGGGCTTCCTTCAGGGCAGAAGAGTTCATCACGCCCCAGCCCCACAGCAGCAAGTAGTCCGGCCGCAATTGACGCACTTGCAGCCACGTGGATTTTTGCTCCACGCCCGGAGGCGCCACCGGCAGCAGGCTGAGCTGGAAGCCATGCATCGCCGCGCGCTCCTGCAGCAGCGGGATCGGTTCCTTGCCGAACGGGCTGTCGTGGTAGACCAACGCGATCTTTTTGCCCCTGAGTTTGTCGAAG
Organism: Thiobacillaceae bacterium; assembly: GCA_046292095.1. Taxonomy (GTDB): domain Bacteria; phylum Pseudomonadota; class Gammaproteobacteria; order Burkholderiales; family Thiobacillaceae; genus JANWZL01. Next base: position 4,613 of record JBKBRS010000147.1, on the reverse strand, counting down.
CCCCCTTCTTTTTTGGCAATGTGCTGGATCAGCACGTCGGCCGCCACCCAGTAGGTGCCGGCCAGGGGGAAGTTCCACTTGAAAACGCCCCCGTCTTGCGACTCGCTGCGGCCGTAGCCCACCGTCATCACAGGAATCTTGTCGATGGGGGCCTTTTCGGTCAGCGCGAAGGTGATGCCGGTGGACAGCGGCTGGAACATCGTGGCGCCGCCGTGCTTGCCCTTGAGGCGCTCATAGCACTCGACCCCGCGGTCGGTGGCGTAGCCGGTTTCGCACTCCTCCCAAATGATTTTGACGCCGTTGATGCCACCGCGCGCGTTGGTGAGCTTCAGGTAGTCGACGAAGCCGTTGGCCCACGGCACGCCGTTGGGGGCGTAAGCGCCGGTGCGGTACACCAGCACCGGGAAAAACTGTTCTTTGGCCTGCGCGTGTGCGGCGGTGCCCACCAGCGCGCTGGACAGGGCGGCCGCCGCGACAGCCGCGGCGAGGACGGTGGAACGTAGCTTCATGGTCTGTCTCCTTCAGGTTGGAAGCACGGGTGGGGAAAAATCGTCGGTCTCAGTGCGGGAACGGCCAGATGCGCAGCTTTTGCTTGCCGATGCTCCACAACTTGGCCAAACCGTGCGGCTCGACGATCAGGAACCACACGATCAGCGCCCCGAAGATCATGTACTCGGCATGAGATACCGCGGCGGTGGAGACGTCAATCCCGAACAACCCGCCCAGCCAGGGCAGAAACTGGTTCAGGAAGATCGGCAGGATCACGATGAACGCGGCACCGAAGAAGCTGCCCATGATCGAGCCCAGGCCGCCGATGATCACCATGAACAGCAGCTGGAACGAGCGGTCGACGGAAAAGGCCGCCGGCTCCCACGAGCCCAGATGCACAAAGCCCCACAGCGCACCGGCGACGCCGACGATGAAGGAGCTGACCGCGAAGGCCGACAGCTTGGCGTACACGGGCCGGATGCCGATCACCGCCGCGGCCACGTCCATGTCGCGGATGGCCATCCACTCGCGCCCGATCGCCGAGCGCACCAGGTTCTTGGCCAGCAGCGCGAACACCACGACGAAGGTCAGGGCCAGCAGGTATTTCTCCTGCGGCGTGTCGATCCTCCAGCCGAAGACGTTGAGGTTGGAAACCGACACCGACCCCGAGGGGTTGTAGTTGGTGAACCAGCCGATGCGCAGGAACGCCCAGTCGCAGAAGAATTGCGCCGCCAGTGTCGCGACCGCCAGATACAGACCTTTGACGCGTAGGCTCGGGATACCGAAGAACATCCCGACGAGCGTCGCGCACAGGCCGCCGATCAGCAGCGCGGCGATGAGCGGCATCCCCTCGATGCGTACGAAGACGTTGTACGCCATGTACGCGCCCACCGCCATGAACGCGCCCGATCCGAGCGAGATCTGGCCGCAGTAGCCGACCAGGATGTTGACCCCGATCGCCGCGAGCGACAGGATCAGAAACGGAATCAGGATCGCGCGAAAGAGGTACTCGTCGGCGAGCAGCGGCACCCCGATGAACGCGAAGGCAACCAGGGCGAGGATGGCCCAGCGGTCCTGCGCGATCGGAAAGATCTGCTGGTCGGCGCGGTAGCTGGTCTTGAACTGGCCGTTTTCGCGGTAGAACATGGTGTGGCCTCCCCCTCAGACGCGGTCGATGATTTTTTCGCCGAACAGTCCCTGCGGACGGAACAGCAGGAACACCAGCGCCAGCACGTAGGCGAACCAGATTTCGATGCCGCCGCCCACGTAGGGGCCGAGGTACACCTCGGACAGCTTCTCGCCGACGCCGATGATGAGGCCGCCGATGATGGCGCCCGGCACCGAGGTCAGGCCGCCGAGGATGATCACCGGCAGCGCCCGCAGTGCGACGGTGGCGAGCGAGAACTGCACCCCCAGCTTGGAACCCCAGATCATCCCGGCGACCAGCGCGACGATCCCCGCCACCGTCCAGACGATGACCCAGATGCGATTGAGCGGAATGCCGATCGACTGCGCGGCCTGGTGGTCGTCGGCCACCGCGCGCAGCGCGCGGCCGGTGGCGGTTTTTTGGAAGAAGAGCGACAGCGTGGCCACCAGCACGGCAGCGATGCCGGCGGCGATCAGGTCTTCCTGGTTGAGCAGGATGCCGCCTTCGAACGTGTCCTCGAGGATGAAGATCGGGTCCTTGGGCATGCCGATGTTGATCTGGTAGATGTCGCTGCCGAAGATCGTCTGCCCCAGGCCGTCGAGGAAGTAGGTGATGCCCAGCGTCGCCATCAGCAGCGTCGCCCCCTCCTGGTTGACCAGGTGCCGCAGCACCAGCGCCTCGATCAGCCACGCGACGAGGAACATCAACAGCGCCGCGGCGAGGAAGGCGAGCACGTTGGCCAGCAGCAGGCTCTCGAAGCCGAACCACTGCGGAAACCACTCGGCAAAGCGCGCCATCGCCAGCGCGGCGAACAGCACCATCGCGCCCTGCGCGAAGTTGAACACGCCGGAGGCCTTGAAGATCAGCACGAAGCCGAGTGCCACCAGCGAATACAGCATGCCCGTCATCAGGCCGCCGAACAGGGTTTCGAGGAAAAAGGCCATCGTCGAGGCTCCTGGGTCAGTGGCTCGTGCCGAGATAGGCGCGGATGACGTCTTCGTTGTTGCGCACCTCGTCCGGCGTGCCGTCGCCGATCTTCTTGCCGTAGTCGAGCACGACGACGCGGTCCGAGATGTCCATCACCACCCCCATGTCGTGCTCGATCAGCACGATCGTGGTGCCGAACTCGTCGTTGACGTCGAGGATGAAGCGGCACATGTCCTGCTTTTCCTCGACGTTCATGCCGGCCATCGGCTCGTCCAGCAGCAGCATCTGCGGCTCCATCGCCAGCGCGCGGCCGAGGTCCACGCGCTTTTGCAGCCCGTAGGGGAGCTGGCCAACGGGCGTCTTGCGGTAGGCCTGGATTTCGAGGAAGTCGATGATGCGCTCGACCACCTCGCGGTGCGCGATCTCCTCGCGCTCGGCCGGGCCGATGCGCAGCGCCTGCAGGAAGAGGTTGCTCTTCATGCGCAGGTTGCGCCCGGTCATGATGTTGTCGAGCACGCTCATGCCCTTGAACAGCGCCAGGTTCTGGAACGTGCGCGCGATGCCCATCTCGGCGACCTGGCGCGAGTTCATGTGCTTGAACGTCTGGCCGCGGAAGGTGATCGTGCCCTCCTGCGGGGTGTAGACGCCGTTGATGCAGTTGAGCATCGAGCTCTTGCCGGCGCCGTTGGGGCCGATGATGGCGCGGATCTCGTGCTCGCGTACGTTGAAGCTGATGTCGGTCAGCGCCTTGACGCCGCCGAAGCGCAGGCTGATGTTTTGGACGTCGAGGATGACGTCACCGATTTGCTTGTGGGCCATGGAGCGTCCTGAAAATGCGTCGGGGCGGGCTCAGGCAGCGGCCTGCACGGGGGCGTAGGTCTTGGCGTCGACGATGCGCAGCGTCGCGCTGATGAGGCCCGTGCGGCCATCCTCGAACTTCACCTGGGTCTCGATGTACTGCTCGGTCTTGCCGCCGTAGAGCGCGTCGACCAGCACCGCGTACTTCTCGCCGATGAAGCCACGGCGGACCTTGTTGGTGCGGGTGAGCTCGCCGTCGTCGGCGTCGAGTTCCTTGTGCAGGATGAGGAAGCGGTGGATCTGGCTGCCCGAGAGCATGGCGTCGCGGCTGAGGTCGGCGTTGACCTTCTCGACGCATTCCTGGATCAGTGCGTACACCTCGGGTTTGCCGGCGAGGTCGGTGTAGCCGGCGTAGGGCAGGCCGCGTCGCTCGGCCCAGTTGCCCACCGCCTCGAAGTCGATGTTGATCATCGCGCATACCTTCTCGCGCCCGTCACCGAAGGCCACCGCCTCCTTGATGTACGAGAAGAACTTGAGCTTGTTCTCGACGTACTTGGGCGCGAACATCGCGCCGTCGTGCGGGCCGCCCTTGAGGCGCCCGACGTCCTTGACGCGGTCGATGATCTTGAGGTGGCCGCTGGCGTCGATGAAGCCCGCGTCGCTCGTGTGGTACCAGCCGTCGGCGTCCAGCACCTCGGCGGTGGCCTTGGGGTTTTTGTAGTACTCCTTGAGCAGCCCCGGCGAGCGCACCAGGATTTCCCCCGCGTCGGAGAGCTTGATTTCCACCCCCTCGCATGGCACGCCGACCGTGTCGGCGCGCACCTCGTGGTCCGGCTGCAGGCAGACGAACACGGCCGTCTCGGTCGAGCCGTAGAGCTGCTTGAGGTTGATGCCGATCGAGCGGTAGAACGTGAACAGGTCGGGGCCGATCGCTTCTCCCGCGGTGTAGGCGACGCGCACGCGCGAGAAGCCCAGGTTGTTGCGCAGCGGGCCGTAGACGAGGAGGTTGCCGATCGCGTACAGCAGCCGGTCACCCAGGCCGACCGGTTTGCCGTCCATCAGCTGCGGCCCGACGCGGCGGGCCACATCCATGAAGGTGTGGAACAGTTTGCGCTTGAGGGCGCCGGCGTCTTCCATGCGGATCATGACGTTGGTCAGCAGCCCTTCGAACACGCGTGGCGGCGCAAAGTAGTAGGTCGGCCCGATTTCCTTGAGGTCGATCATCACGGTGCTCGACGACTCGGGGCAGTTG
>JBKBRS010000146.1:0-5536 GCA_046292095.1 Thiobacillaceae bacterium | reverse complement strand
AGACTAGCAACACCCGTGCCATGTTCAAGTCGGCTGCAAAACATTGCTTTGACACCCGTGCCACGCTTTGGTGCCATGCCGTTCCAAGAGACAGCCCTCACGCCAGACTCCGGCACCGGTGCGCACCACTATGCTATGGTGCAGATCAGACACACCCTGCTGAGACTATAACGGCGTTTTGGTGGCCGCGCTGGAGTGGGTCATGCCGGACGCCCCTGCATGCGCCCACCCGGTTCATTTTCTCTTCGCCCGCGGGTGCGCTTGGTCGTAGACTGGGCGAGAAGCTGACAACTAACCGCAGGCTTGTTGTGGCGTAGGCTAACGCGAGCGGATTCATCGATTCGCGCCGCAAGCGGCGCTCCTACCGGACCGAACCGACCACCCAGACCGTCGCGGTAGGAGGCCCGCTTGCGGGCCGAACCCGTTTGCCGTGGTGGCGTTTCGCGCGGGTTGCGGTGGTTTGGTTCGCGCCGCAGCGCGCGCCTACCCAATTCCCGTGCCCGATCGCGCCGGGCTCTTGCCCGCTCACGGCTTTTTTCAGCGTTTCCCAAGCGACCCTGCCCATACACCACAAGGCGCATCTTCGCGCCATCCCTGGCATCAGGGGCTGACCTCACCGTCCGGCAGTTCCGCGGAAGGCTCCGCACCCGCCAGATATTCGATCGCCCACCAAGCCAGCTGCCCCGCCTGCTCAGTCAATAGGACGTAGTGCCCTGGTCCGAGCGCTGCCTCTGGCAATTCGGCAAACGCGAGGGCGGCCTGCCGCAATGGTCGGAAGATTGCCGGATGGCCCAAAGGCGAGGGACTGATGGCGAGCAAACGATGGCCGGGAAGATGCTGCGACAGTTGGGCAAACCGATCGATGCGGCAGCCGAGCGAGCGGCCGATGCCCCAACGGTTGGCGCCCTCTGGCGGTGCGGCGAGCCAGGCACAGGGTGCGGACGCTGACCCACTGAGTCGTCTCGTCAACCAGGACCAGCGCGGATAGTGGCGCTGGCGATAATGCAGCGCGCTCGCGGCCATCAAGGCGTCCTTGCCCGCGTGGTAGCGCCAGTGATGCACCGCATGGGCTTCTGGCACCAGGGCCAGACCAAAACCAACGCCACGCAAGCGCCTGGACAGGTCCGCATCCTCGAAAAACATAAAGTAGCCCGGGTCGAACAAGCCGCCCGCTCGATCGATGGCAGCGCGCCGCAGCAGCAAAACGGCCCCGCTCAGATAGTTCACCCCTTGGGGCCCTGGTCGCGCATGCAACCGCCTTTGCCAGCTCAGCCAGGCAAGCGCCAGGCGTCGCCCGAGAAACGGGCAGCGGCTGGCGAGCGCGCCTAAACACCATTGCGCCATCGTCTCCGGCAGCAGGGTCGGCAGCAACCATCGCTGCGCATCGTCCCACCAGGTCGCCGGCGCAACCGCCGCCAGACGTGGCTCGGCGGCAAGGGCCGCCATCAGGCGCGCGAGCGCCTCGGGCGCGAGGCGCGCGTCCGGGTTGAGCAACAACACGTATTCGCTGTCACATTCCCGATAGGCCCAGTTGCAGGCGGCGGCGAAGCCGATATTGCGAGGCGCGAGCAATAGCCTGGCGTCGGCAGGCAGGCCTCTGGCCAACTTCTCGGCCTGTTCGCGATCGGCAGAGTTATCGACCACCACCATGGCGTCGACGCCGTCCTCACGCGCCACGCTGCTTGCAGCGCGCAGGGTATCGCCGGCACTGTGGTAATTGACGAGGATGACGCAACAACCCATCGCTAGGGCATGCGCAGCGGGTGCGCACGGCAGCGCCAGGCGACGGCGGCGAGGTTTTCCGTATCGATGGCGAGGGCAGGGGCGAAGGCGCTTGCCTGAAACCACGCCGGGGGCGGCACGCGTTCTGCCTCCCAGCGGTCGATGACGAGTCCCGCCTCGGCAAACAACTGCGCGATGCCGTGGCGGGTGAAATAGCGCAGATGCGTGATGCAGTGGATCCCGGCTGGGGCGTAATCCCAGCGCCCCTCGAGGAGATCGGCGATCACCGTCCAATGCCCTACATTGGGGATGGAGGCGATGATCGCGCCCTCTTGGGTGAGCAAGCCTTTCGCCTTGTCAAGCATGGCGGCGGGATCGACGACGTGCTCGATCACATCCAGAAAGGCGATGCAATCGAAGCGTTCGTCGATATCCACGGTTGTGAATTCCCCTTGCCAGACGCGGTCGACGCGCTCCCATGCCGTCTTGCATGCAGTGGCAGACGTCTCCACCAAGCCCGTGCGGCAGTCTGGGTGCCGCGCCTTCACTGCGGCGAGAAAGCCGCCGGTGCCGCCGCCAACATCGAGCACCGAGCGAGGTGTGGGCGGGAGGAAATCCAACATATCCTCGCGGCGCTGCTCGCGATAACCCGAGAAATCGTGCACCCAGGCCGTCGCGACCCGCGGCGCACGGCGCCATGACCCGTTGCGTAAGACCTCAAGGCGCGCGAGCAATGCCAAAGGCGGGGTGGCATCAGGGGGCGTGAGCAGTGCATCGCCACGCGCGGCCAGGAAGCGCTCCATGCCTCGCACTGTCTGATAATCTCCGGGCCCGCAGGCAGCCGCGTCACAGGCGGCGGCGCATCGCTGCCCCCGCTCGATCGTCTGGTAAAGCCTATCGATACAGCCAGGGGCCAGGAAGACCTGGTCGTGAGCCAAGAGCAATACGAGGGCATGCGCGGGCAGGCCCCGCACCGGATTGGCGGCGATGGCCGAGTCGATCAGCACCTCCAGCGAGGCGGTGGGAAACGAATACACAGGGGCCCGATAGGGCTGCAAGGCAAGCGCCAGGCGTCTCCGTGTAAATTGGGTCTCGGCGTCGGCCGGCTCGCGGGCGCCGCCGATCATGATGCAAGCGAGCATCCGTACTCAAAGGGAGGGAAACACCATCTTTCCCGTCAGGGCGATATTGTTACAATCGCAATGGCGGGCCTCGTTGCAGCGAAACAGCCCGTCGAGCGGCAGGAAGCGGCGTTCTTTCACATTGCCACAGTCGCGCCTGGCTTCGATGTAGGGGCAACCTTCGATGCGGCCGTCGTTCCACAGGCGAAAATAGCTCGTTCCGGCCGGACACAACACGTGGTCGTGGCTGGCGAAGCGTTGCCCCAGGTCCTCCTCGAAAAGCTCGGCGACAATGTCGGCATTTGCCTCGGCCAGGGCCTCGCTTTGCCTGCGCAGCTCATCTGTAAAAGGCCTTTGCACATCCTTGATCAACACCAGCGGCATGCCTGTCTCGGCATGCACCGCGCGGCGATAGAAGTCGAGGGCCTCGCCCCAGAGCGGGCGCTCCGCCGGGGTGAGGATGAAGCCCAGGAACATAACCGACTCACCGAGGCGATCGACCAGCGTCAAGGCGTTGCGCGCCCATACCGCGAGGGCGCCTTTGCGCTTGAGCTCGTGATAGTGCAGGGTGAGGTTGACGAAACGGAACTTGGCAATCGCGCTCGCCTCAAGTTCGGGCAGTTCGTGGAGGATCACCCCGTTGATGTCGAGAGCGATCTCGATGTCGTGTGCGAGCAAGCGCTCAAGCAGACGTTCTTTCTTGTGGTAGCCGGCGAAGAAATCGCCTTTGCCGGAAAAGATGAGAAAGGCTCGCCCTTTGAGTTGTTCCAACAAAAACGCCAAATCCGCGTAGGTCAATGAGGGTTGGTGCTTGACTACCGGGCTGACGATGCAATAGGGGCAATCGAGCGAGCAGTGCCCGGAAGAAGAGACGAAGACCACATGGTCGCAGGTGGTGGTCAGGTCGATCTTTTTGATCCGCTTGGGATTGGCGTCGCGCTGTAAGCGGGGTGTCATGGCGGACCGAGCATTCCGTGGAAGAGGCAAAGCGTGTGGCGGGACATCAGGCGGCGGTGTGCCATACGCTGTCGCAGTGTGTCTGGCCTGGCGACGTCGTTGGCTGGGATCACAGTATCGTAACCCAAAGACGTACAGAATGGATCGTCTTGCGCTGGCAGCAGCTTAGCCGGCAGGTGACGGCCGGTCTTGGTCGGAGCGGCGTCAGCCGCGACAGACAGCGCATGGTTGCAGGAAGAGGTCGCCCCTGACGTCGCTATTACGGCTCGACGTTCGACTGACAGCGCGCGTGAGGCAGGTCTTAGGACACATCCGCGCCGGGCTCAAAGAAAATCCGTATCCCCGGCAAGCCACCAGCCATCTCGCAGAATCGCCTCATGCCGACAGTCGGACCGGGCGGCCAGGGCGATATGGGCCGCAACATCGCCGACGGCCGCGCCCAAGGCCTGGAATGTGGCCAAACTTTTTTGGCTGGCCCAGGCCTCGATGCGGTCTAGCCCGGCTTGGGCAGCGTGGCAGCAGACCGCCGCGACGGTCGCAGGCAAGGCCGAGTCCGGGCCGATGAAATCGAGCCAGCGCACGCTCTGGCCCTCGTGTTTGAGGATGGCCACGGCGTTTTGGCCATAGACCCAGCGGCGACACGACAGATAATGATAATGCACGTCCGGACGTCGCAGGTAGCGGCGTAGCAGATAATCGGCATCGCGTACCCCGAGGATGTGTTTCTGGCTCTGTGCTGCTTGGTTTTGCCAGGCCCGCGCAGCCAGACGTATCAGCCGGGAAGTCGCCCCGTTTGGCGTGAAAGTCGCGTAGCGACTCTTGAAGCGCCCCTCCCCCGCTGGGGGAGGGGCTAGGGGTGAGGGAACGGGCCTGGCGACATTCATGACTCGGGGTGGCGTCGCGATGCCCGTGAGCACCTCATATCGCCAGCCGAGCGGCAGGCGTCTGTGTTCGGCAGGCCAGGCAATCGCCGTCATCTGGCCGGCCACCTCGTAAAGACCGAGGCTCACGCCAAGCCGTATGGCCCGCGCGTGTGGAAAGCCGAAGGCCAACGCGTAGGGGCGACCCTTGCCGACCCAATGCGTAAAAAAAGCGGAACACACCTGAAAAAACGGCCCCCGCCGGGAGAGCAGACCGCGCAGGTGCGGCGCCACCATCACATCGCCGATCTGGATGCCGGCAAGCGGCCGACCGTACCACAGCAGCGGGCGCGGAAAGCCCGCATAATGAGCGATGAGCCGGCCACTCTCATCCCACAGCCCGACCGCTCGGCCCTGAAGTCCGTCCCTGCCATACTTCCATTGATACCAGCCAGGTGGGGGCGGTGCGCCAAACGCTTGAGCGAACAAGGCCTCGACCTGTGGGGCATGCCCGGCCTCGACCTCCGCCAGCCAGAAGGCCTGTTCGCCGATTCGGCACGCGCGCGGCAAGGCTTCAGGCGCCATGGGGCTCCCAAGCATGCGGCAAAGCGACCAGGCCCTGAAGGGCGTCGGTCTGGGATACGTCCAGGGTCACGCAACGTGGCGCGCTGTCATAGACGTGCAGGCCACGCTCGCAGGCGAGAAAGACGTCGATGCTGTAACGGCCCTTCAGCAGGGCGATCTCCGGGAAACGGACCACCGCCTGGCCGTAGCCATCGCTTCGTCGGGTGACCTCGCCGCGTTCGGCAAACCCGATGGCGCTGGTCACCGCCACGCCGGCCTCGGCTGCGATCCCCAAGGCCACGCTGGGGCAGG
>JBKBRS010000014.1:0-22312 GCA_046292095.1 Thiobacillaceae bacterium | reverse complement strand
CAGCCACCCGCAGGCTGTCGATCTCGCGGAAGAGGAAGGTCTCCCCCGCCTGCTGTCGCGTCGCCTCGGCCACCAGGATGTGCGTACCATAGAGCTTGTTGGCCTGCTCCAGACGCGAGGCCAGGTTCACCGTGTCGCCGATCACGGTGTAGCCGCGTGCGCTCTGCGAGCCGATGTTGCCCACCGTGACCTCACCGCTGGCGATGCCCATACGCATGTCGACACTGGGCAGGCCGTGGCGTATGCCCAGCAGATCAGGCAGTTCGCGCCGCAGTTCATCCAGGCGGTCGAGTTGCTCGAGGGCGGCCTGGCAGCACAAGCGGGCGTGGGCGTCGGGTTCGGTGAAGGGGGGGCCCCAGAAGGCCATCACCGCGTCGCCGATGTATTTGTCGATGATGCCCTGCCGGGCGCGGATCACCTCGGCCATGAGGGCGAAATGGCGGTTGAGGAAGCGCACCGCCGTGTCGGGGGTCAGGCCCTCGCACATCCGGGTGAAGCCGGCCAGGTCGGAGAAAAAGACGGTCATCACATGTCGCTCGCCGCCCTCGGCCGGCAGACGGTTCTCCAGCAAGCCCTGCACGATGCGCGGGTCGACGTAGCGGCCGAAGGTCTCGCGGATGCGCTCTTTTTCGCGCAGTCCCGCCACCATGTGGTTGAAGGATTCCGCCAGCTCCGCCAGCTCGTCGCGCGTCTTGACCAGGATCTGCACGTCCAGCTCGCCCTGCTCCACCTTTTGTGTGCCGCCCAACAGTCGGCGGATCGGTTCGACCAGGGCACGGCTCACCACCCAGGCGAAGATGAGCCCCAGTGCCGTGGCAATGGCGGTGATGATCCAGTTGAGCTGGCTGGCACGGGCCTCCTCCGCCTTGGCGCGCGCAGCGGTGTCACGCGTGAGCTGATTCAGGGTCTCGAGGGCCCGGCCGATCTCGGCGTCGACATGGTCCTTCTCTCGCAGCAGGGCCGTGCGCACGAGTCTCTGGCTGCGCGCGGTGCCCTCCTCCACCTCGATCTGATACTCGCGAAAGGCGGCATGAAAGCGCTGGCGCGCACTCTGGATGGCGGGCAGTTGCTGGGCAAGCACCGCGAGCTGCACCTCGTCGAGCCGGATGCTGCGATCGACGCGGGCCTGACCCAGCAGCCGCAGCGAGGAGTCAATGATCTGGTCGGCGTTGATGCCGCGCAGGTCGAAGTCGCGTCCCTCCTTGGCCAGGAATTCGGCATCCGGGCGTTCGGCGGCCAGGCCGGCGAGGATGCGCTCCATGTGCACCATCTGCTGGCGGATGAGGATCTCGACGCTGGCCACCTGCTCGTTGAGCGGCAGGTAGTAGTCGGCCAGGGCCCGCACCTGGTCGTTGAGGCTGCGCAGGTTCAGCACCGACAGCCAGGTGACGATCACCATCAGGATGAGCAGCACCAGGGTGATGCCGAAGATCTTGAGTCGTATGGAGCGGCGCATGGGGCAGGATCGATCTGGGACGTGTCGGGCGCCAGCGTCGCACGCTCACTCGGGGGTGTCCACCAGGACGTGCTCCAGGTGGTGCCGGTCGGCCCACTTTTCCAGGTGCCATCCGTGCTCGTCGATGTGGAACCAATTGAGCGCGCAGTTGGGGATGACGAAGTCGCGCGGCGTGGACAGTGGGCGGCCGGTCGCCTTGCGGTAGAGGATGTCGAGCACGCCGCCGTGGCTGACGGCGCAGATGGTCTGTCCCACGTGGTGGCGGGCCATCCAGGCGATGCCCTCGGCCACGCGGTCGGCGAAGGCGAGCAGGCTCTCGCCGGTCTCGAAGTCGTAATGCGGATCGCGTGCCACATAGCGGGCATAGGCCCCGGGATACTTCACCGCCGCCTCGGCCGCCGTGAGCCCCTGGAAGATCCCGTAGTTGCGCTCGCGGATCTGCGGCAGCAGCCGGACCTCCAGGCCCTCGCGCTCGGCGATGGCGCGCGCGGTGTCCAGGGCGCGGGTGAGATCGCTGCTGTAGAGGATGGAAAAGCGGTGATGCGCCGCGTTGTAGGCCATGGCTAGGGCCTGGGCGCGGCCGGTGGCGTTTAGCGGGATGTCGATGTGGCCCTGGATGCGCTTTTCCACGTTCCAGTCGGTCTCACCGTGGCGGACGATGCAGATGCGGGTGGTCATGGTGTGTCCGGGTTTAGGATGGGGCTGTGCCTACCCCGAGGCATTGGGCTGCCGCAGCAGGGTCGCATTCTACCGACAGGCGATCCGCCTGCCTTCTAGCTAACTTAGCCAGAATGCGGTATTGTATGCCCGTCGCGCAAAATATGTAGAACGCACTCATGCAGGTGAACATGCACGAGGCCAAAACCCAGCTCTCCAGGCTCGTCAAGGCCGCGCAAGCGGGCGAGGAGGTCATCATTGCGCAAAACGGGGTACCAGCCGTGCGCCTGCAGCCAATCACACCGCTCAAGGCGCCTTCAAGTCTGGCACAGGAGCTCTCCGAGCTGCGACGCCTCTTGCAGGCCGAGGGACTCGACGAGCTGCCGCTGCCGACACGCACAGACCGACCCAACCCCTTTGCTGAGGGGTAATCACCCTCAGGCTCAAGCAATCATGTGGTTGATCGACACCAATGTCATCAGTGAGCTCTGCCGCAGACAGCCGGACGCGAAGGTGGTCCAATGGGCAACCGCGGTGTCCGACTTTCGGCTCTCCGTCATCAGCGTCGAGGAGATCACCTATGGTCTCGCCTGGCGGCCCAACACCCGCATCCTTGAGTGGATGGAAGGGTTTTTCATGCGCCACCCGATCCTCTCGGTGACGCGTGAGATCGCCGAACATGCAGGCCGCATACGCGGCCGCCTGGCGGCTGAGGGTCGAGCGCACACCCAGGCCGACATGCTGATCGCCGCAACCGCTGCCGTGCACGATCTGACCCTGGTCACCCGCAACTACGCCGATTTCGAAGGCTGTGGCATTCGGGTACTCAATCCTTTTCAGAGTTGAGACCGTTTTCCCTATCGACATCAACACCATGGCCCAATACGTCATGACCATGCTCCGCGTGAGCAAGACCGTGCCGCCCAAGCGGCAGATCATCAAGGACATCTCGCTGTCCTTCTTCCCCGGCGCCAAGATCGGCCTGCTGGGCTTGAACGGCGCCGGCAAGTCCACCGTGCTCCGGATCATGGCGGGTGTGGACAAGGAATTCGAGGGAGAGGTGCAATGGCAGCCTGGCATCTCCATCGGCTACCTGCCGCAGGAGCCACAGCTTAACCCCGACAAGACCGTGCGCGAGGAGGTGGAGTCGGGCCTGGGAGAGGTCATCGAGGCGCAGAAGAGGCTCGAAGAGATCTATGCCGCCTATGCGGAAGCCGATGCCGACTTCGACAAGCTGGCCGAGGCGCAGGCAAAATACGAGGCGATCCTCGCCGCCGCCGGCAGCGACATCGAGAACCAATTGGAGATCGCCGCCGACGCCCTGCGCCTGCCGCCCTGGGACGCCAAGATCGCGCACCTGTCCGGCGGCGAGAAGCGGCGGGTGGCCTTGTGCAAGCTGCTGCTACAGAAGCCCGACATGCTGCTTCTGGACGAGCCGACCAACCACCTGGACGCCGAATCGGTGGAGTGGCTGGAACAATACCTGACCCGCTTTCCCGGCACTGTGGTCGCCGTCACCCACGACCGTTACTTCCTCGACAACGCCGCCGAGTGGATCCTGGAGTTGGACCGCGGCCACGGCATCCCGTGGAAGGGCAACTACGCCTCCTGGCTGGAACAGAAGGAGGCGCGGCTGGAGCAGGAGCAGAAGCAGCTCGACGCGCACATGAAGGCGATGAAGCGCGAGCTCGAATGGGTGCGCGCCAACCCAAAGGCGCGTCAGGCCAAGAGCAAGGCGCGGCTCGCCCGCTTCGAGGAGCTGGCCAGTTACGAGTACCAGCGGCGCAACGAGACGCAGGAGATCTTCATCCCGCCAGGCGAGCGGCTGGGCGAGAAGGTGATCGAGTTCCACGGTGTCTCCAAGGGCTACGGGGATCGGCTGTTGATCGACAACCTGTCCTTCAGCGTGCCGCCGGGGGCCATCGTCGGCATCATCGGCCCCAACGGGGCGGGCAAGTCCACGCTGTTCCGCATGATCCAGGGCCGCGAACGACCCGACAGCGGCGAGATCGTCATCGGCCCGACGGTCAAGATCGCCGCCGTCGATCAGTCGCGCGAGGGACTACCGAACGACAAGACGGTGTGGGAGGCGGTGTCCAACGGTCAGGACATCCTCAGCATCGGCCGCTTCGAGCTGAACTCGCGCGCCTATCTGTCACGATTCAATTTCAAGGGCGCCGACCAACAAAAGCTCGTGGGCCAGCTCTCCGGTGGCGAACGCGGCCGGCTGCATCTGGCCAAGACCCTGATCCAGGGCGGCAACGTGCTGCTGCTGGACGAGCCGTCCAACGACCTGGACGTAGAGACTCTGCGCGCGCTGGAGGACGCGCTGCTGGAATTCGCCGGCAGCGTGCTGGTCATCAGCCACGACCGCTGGTTTCTCGACCGCATCTGCACCCATATCCTCGCCGCCGAGGGCGACTCGCAATGGACCTTCTTCGCCGGCAACTACCGCGAGTATGAAGAGGACAAGAAAAAACGCTTGGGCGAGGAAGGCGCCAGGCCGCGGCGCATCCGCTATAAGCCGATCAGCCGTTAGGGAAACGCTGATTTAATCGCCGCGCGGCCGCATCACGGCGCAACACGGTGCGCGCCACCACGCCTGACCCATCGATGTGTCTGGCGACTTGCACGCTTTGCGCCTTGCACGCCATCCCGCTCGCGGCTTTTTTCAGCGTTTCCTTAGGGAAGCGCTACAGAAGACCGCGGGTTGAACGAAGGCCGCAGGCGCCACGCGCGAGGCGGTTGCCGCGCAGGGTGCCGGATGCGCCAGCGCGGGATCGAAGCGTCAGGTCTCCGCGGCTGCCAGGCCGGCAGTCGCGGCTGCGTCCGCTTGGATACCGCCGGTCAGTCGCCGTTCCTGGCCCGAAGCTCGGGCATGGCCGGCAGCGGCGGCAGGAAGGGCAGGTTTTCGCTCAGAAAGCGGCGGATGTCGCGGTCCAGGTCGCGCAGGACCTGCTGCATGTAGACGTCGCCCTCACGCTTGAAACGCTGCTCCAAGACAGCGAGCTTGAAGGCGAGATCGGGCGGCAGGCTGGCCTCCTGTGTCCCCTTGAAGAAGTCCATGACCACCTCGAACATGAAGCGCGACAGCTCGGCCATGTCGTACGGCGTCAAGTAGCGGCTCAAGGCCTGTAGCGTAACGAGCGGGTCGATGCGGCGGGGTGGCTGCGGGCCGGGCGCGGGTTCGGCGGCTAAAGGCGGCTCGGCAGTCTTTGGCGCACCCGCGAAGGGCTCGGCTGTGGGCTCATCTGCCCACGCCGCCGTGCCCAGGCACAGGCCGAACAGGGCGCACACCAACCCTTGGCGGTAGCGGGCTGTGCATCCGGTTGAAAACGGTTGACCGTTCATGTTCAGCAGTCTAGCCTGTCTGGTGCCGGCTGGCCATCGATTCTTGTCACCGCACTGGCCTCGCTACAGGCCGTGGGTCTGCGCGGGTATGATAGCCCTTCACGCCCGCCCCCTCCCATACCCACATGTTTCCCACACTGGGACGCCTGATCAGCCGACATCCCTGGACCTTCCTCCTGGTGGCGTTGGCGCTGGTGCTGGCCAGCGCTTACTACGGCGCCGACGCCATGCAACAGCTCCACCCGGCGCCCGGCTGGGAGATCCGCGCGAGCGACTCGGATCGGGCACGCCAGGTCCTGCGCGAGCGCTTTGGCCGTGACGAGACGGCCATCGTCCTGCTACTGCGGGCGCGGCCTGGGTTGGCGCCTGACGTGGAGGCGCCGGCCTTCAGGCATGCGGTCGAGGGGCTCATCGACCGCTTGACGCACCTGCCCGAGGTGCGCGCGGTCGAGACCTACTACGACAGTGCCGACGCCCGCATGCGCAACGCCGCCGGCGACATGACCTATGCCCTCGTCTGGCTCAAGCGCGGACAAGACGAAGGCGTCGGGGCCTACCACCGCCTGCGCGAGCAGCTCGCCAGCGACCAACTCGACATCCGCGTGGGTGGCGAGCTGGCGACTTATGTCGACATGCGCACCGTGCTGGAGCGCGACGTGCCGCGTGTCGAGCGGCTGAGCGCGCTGCTGCTGATCCCGCTGCTGATCTGGGTGTTCGGCTCCGCCGTGGCGGCCCTGTTGCCGCTCATCATCGGCATCTTCACCGTGCTGATCGGCACCGCCGTGCTCAAGGCCTTCGGTCAGGTGGCCGAGGTGAGCATCTACACCACTCATGTGGTCTCCATGCTCGGGCTGGGCCTGGCGATCGACTACGGGCTTTTCATCCTGGCGCGCTACCGCGAGGAGCTTGCCCGCGGCAACCCGGAGCCGGTCGCCACCACCCTGCGCACAGCCGGACGCACCGTGGCCTTCGGCGGGCTGACCGTCGCCGCCAGTGTGCTGTGTCTGTTTCTGCTGCCGCAGCGCTTCTTCCACAACATGGCCCTGGCCGGCAGCGTCGCCGTGGGCGTGGCCATGCTCACCGCCACCCTGGTGCTGCCGGCCCTGCTCGCCGTGCTCGGCGAGCGTGTAAACCGCCTCGCCGTGCCGCTGATCCTGCGGCGCCACGCGGAGCGCGAGGCCAAACGCCGCTGGTATGCCTTTAGCCATTTCGTCATGCGCCATGCCGTCGTCGTGCTGCTGGTCACCGCTGCGTCGCTGCTGCTGTTGGGTACACCGCTCGCCCATCTGGCCCTCGGGCCGGCCGACCACAAGTCGCTACCGGCCGGCACCGAGAGCCGGCAGGTGATGGAACTGCTGGAGCGGGAATTCCCCCAGGCCCGGCTGGTGCCGTTGGTGGTGGCCGTCCACACCCGCGGCGAGGCCCAGCGGGACCCCGCCTTGAGCGGTCTGTACGCCCTCGCCCGCCAGATCGAGGCCATGCCGGAGGTGGACCGCGTGGTGGGGCTCACCCGCCTGGACCCCAGCCTCTCGCTGGAGGACTACCGACTGATGTACCGCTTCCCGGCCGACTTTCCCCTGGCCGCGGCGGCGTTGGAGATGTTCGTACGCGACGACGTGAGCCTCATGTTCGTGCACTATCTGTCGCCGCCCAATTCCGACGCGGCGCGGGCCCTGGCCCAGCGCATCCGCGCCCTGCCCCTGCCGGAAGGCATCGTGCGCCTCAATGTGGCCGGGTTTCCCGCCGACCAGGTGGATTACATGCAGGCCCTGCGCACAGGCGTGCCCTGGGTCATCGCCGCCATCGTCGCCGTCGTCTTCGTGCTGCTCTTCCTCATGCTGGGTAGCGTAGTGCTGCCGTTCAAGGCGGTGGCCGCCAACCTCCTGTCCCTGTCGGCCACCTTTGGCGCGCTCGTCTGGATCTTCCAGGACGGCCATCTCGCCGATCTGCTTGGCTTCACGCCACAAGGGCAGATGGACGGCACGGTGATGGTGCTCATCTTCGCCACGGCCTTCAGCCTGGCCATCGACTACGAGGTCTTCCTGCTCTCCCGCGTCAAGGAGGCCTGCCGCGGCACGCGCGACAACAGCGAGGCGGTGGCCCTGGGCATCCAGCGTAGCGGGCCCATCATCACCAGCGCCGCCCTGCTCATCGGCCTGGTGCTCGCCTCGTTCGCCACGGCGGACGCGGTGTTCATGAAGGCCACGGCGATGGGGCTGCTCATCTCCGTGGTGGTGGACGCAACCGTCGTGCGCATGCTGCTCGTGCCCGCCACGCTGCGCCTGCTGGGCCGCTGGAACTGGTGGGCGCCGCGCCCACTCATGGTAATTTACCGGGCCCTGAACCGCGACGAACGCCGCAGCTTTAAGCCATGACCGCGCATCTTCTCATCGCTGGCTCAACCCGCATCGTGACCGCCGTCGGCCTGCTGCTCGGCGCGTTGCCGCTGCACGCTGACCTGACCCTGAAGGGCTTCAGCCAGGTCTCGGCCCTGAGCCAACCCAACCGCAGCCAGGAGGTCCTCTATCTCAAAAAGGATCGCCTGCGCCGCGATCTGATCGAACGCGGCCGCAGCTACAGTTATCTGTACAACCTCAAACAGCGCGAGCTGGTGTTCATCGACCACCTGTTCCGCCAGGCCGAGGCGCGCAAGATCGAGTCCGCGAATCCCAAGGGGGCCGAGGCGGCGAAGCCGCTCAAGCTGGAGCTCACGCCGACCGGGCGCAGGCACGAACTTTCGCCCTGGGAGTGCCAGGAACATCAGCTCAAGGCCAGCCTGCCCGGACAGGTGGGTCAGGAGAGCGTCACCGTCCACCTCGACGGCCAGGTCTGGCTCGCCCCCAACGCGCGCGAGACCCGTATGCTGGAGCCCTTCGTCAAGACGCTGCCGGCACAAGACCTGTTCATCGGCGTGCCTAGCCAGGGACGTGCCGCACCCACCCAGGTGCAGGGGGTCAACGAGGTGCTGCGCCGTGTGCTGCCCAAGGGGATGCTCTGTGCCTTCGAGATCCAGGTCGACTACGAGGGGGCCGGCCCCATGGCCAACCTGGCTCGCCGCATGGCCACACGCCTGAGCCTGGTCTATGAGCGCATCGTCACCGAAGATCTCAAGGACGAACTGTTCGAGATCCCGGCCGGCTACCAGGTGAGCCGCCCCTGAAATCAGCGCCCATCTGCACAGAAGCAGTGCGCGGCGCTTCATCTCTGGGCGCCGTCACACGCTCGATTGCGTCGGGGAAAAGATACGGTCGCGGCCGCATCCGTCCCAGGCCGCAGCCGGGCGAAACCGGCGGGACACCCGGATGGCGGTGGCACGATATTTGCGGTAACAAAACGACGGCAAACTATGCCACCACCGCGCACGCAGCGCGGAGGAGAGCCACGGGGGTGTCATGCGTCATTGCTGGTTTGTGTGCCTGCCGTTACTGCTCGGCCTGGAATCGGTCGCCGCCGCCACGCTACCGCAGGTGTCTGATTCGGACCTGCAGGCGCTGCTCGCGATGGGAACCTGTCCGCGTTTTCTGCTGCCCGACGAGTGCAGGCATCTGCGCGACATCCTCGTGCAGGCCCCAGCCGGTGAGCGCGAGGCGATCCTGGCCGACGTCCGGGCGATCATGCGCGAGCGCGAGGCGGCCTGCCGCTGCGAAACGGCGGCGAGGCCAGCGGCCGACACACCCGGTCGTTGAACCCAGGCGACATCGCGTCAGCTCGGCTATCATTGCGCGTGCCGACTAACGCCATGTCCCACCCAACCCGCATCATCCTGCCCCTACTGCTATTGCTTGCAGCAAGCCCGGCAATGCCCGCGGCGGAGGTGTACAAGTGCCGCCAGGGCGAACGCATCGTCTATCAGGCCATACCCTGCCCGCCCGCAGCGCAGGCCATCGAGATCGTCCCACCGCCCCCAGAGCCGGACCCGGCATCCGTCGCACAGGCCCGCGCCCAGGCCAAGGCGGATATCGCCGCGGCGGCGTCCTTGCGCCGGCGTGAGGCGCGTGAGGCGGCGCAGCGCCGGGCCCGTGAAGCGGCAGCCGAGCGGCAGGCGCTCGCCTGTGCGCGCCGGCTGGAGGTGATCCGCATGCTGGAAGCGCCCAGCCCCAGCGAGACACAGACGAGCAAGCGGCAGGGACGGCGGCTCGCCCTGCAAGAGCGCAAGGCCTATATACGCGACTGCGGCCCTCTGCCCCGCTGAAGCCGCTCCAACCTGGCCTGCCTGAAACAATTGGTAACGCATCGAAACTGCGTCGAAGACCGTCTTGCCCTAGGCTGTCAACATGAGTCCGCTAGCGCAGGGACTCGCCTTGAGCCTCCTATACCGGGCTCACAACCGAGGAGACGGACATGAAAGCACTGACGCGCTCGCTGCTCGTCGTATTGGCCGGGGCAGCGGCCCTGGGCGCCGCGCTGCCCAGCCTGGCCGATCACGGACGCGGCTGGGATCGCCCTGAATATCGGGATCACCGCCCGCATTGGAAGGCGCACCGGCATCACCGCCACGCCTTCGGGCCCCCGGTCCTGGTCTATAATCCACCAGTAGTGATCCACCGGCCACCGGTCGTGGTCTATGAGCCGCCGCTGGTATACGAGCGTCGGGTGTATTACGGACCGACCTGTCATACGTGGTATGACCATGAGCCCACGGTGAGCTTCAGCTTCACCGTGCCACTGCGCTGAGGCGACCTCAGCCGGCCAGCGCGGCGCTGACCATCGCCTGTGCCTCGCGCACGATGGCCTGCAGGTGTTCACTGCTGACGAAGCTCTCGGCGTAGAGCTTGTAGACATCCTCGGTGCCTGAGGGGCGGGCGGCGAACCAGCCCCGCTCGGTCACCACCTTGAGGCCGCCGATGGGCGCATCGTTGCCGGGTGCACGGGTGAGCCGCGCGATGATGGGGTCGCCGGCCAGCGTCTCGGCGGTGACCCGCTCCGGCGTGAGATGCTTGAAGGCGGCCTTCTGTTGCGCGGTGATGGGCGTGTCGATACGCAGATAGTGCGGCGCGCCGTACTGGGCGGCGAGCCGCTGGTAGTAGTGGCCGGGGTCCTGCCCGGTGACCGCCGTGATCTCGGCGGCCAGCAGCCCCAGAATGATGCCGTCCTTATCGGTGGTCCAGACCGTGCCGTCGCGCTTGAGGAAACTTGCCCCGGCACTCTCTTCGCCAGCGAAGCAGATGCGGCCCTTGAGCAGGCCGGGGGCGAACCACTTGAAGCCGACCGGCACCTCGATGAGACGCCGACCCAAGCCGGCCACCACCCGGTCGATCAGGGCGGAGCTGACCAGGGTCTTGCCCACGCCGGCCGCCACCGACCATTGCGGCCGGTGAGTGAGCAGGTAGTGGATGGCCACGGCCAGGTAGTGGTTGGGGTTCATGAGCCCCAGCGAGGGGGTGACGATGCCATGCCGGTCCACATCCGCATCGTTGCCCCAGGCGATGTCGAACTGCCCTTTGAGCGCCACCAGGCCGGCCATGGCATAGGGGCTGGAACAATCCATGCGGATCTTGCCGTCGTGATCCAGGGGCATGAAGCCGAAGGCGGGGTCGATGCGGTCGTTGACCACCTCGATGTCGAGGCCGTAGCGCTCGGCGATCGGCCGCCAGTAGCCGGCCGCAGCCCCGCCCAGGGGGTCGACGCCGATACGCACGCCAGCGCGGCGGATCGCCTCCAGGTCGATGACGCTGGCGAGATCGTCGATATAGGGCGTCATCAGATCGACGGCATGGGTGGTCGGCGCGGCCAAGGCCTGCGCGTAGGGCAGGCGCTTGACCGCGCGATTGCCCTCTTGCAGGAGGGCGTTGGCACGCGTCTCGATCCAGCCGGTGGCGTCCACGTCTGCCGGCCCGCCATGCGGCGGGTTGTACTTGATGCCGCCGTCAGCGGGCGGGTTGTGCGAGGGCGTGATGACGATGCCGTCGGCCTGGCGGTCGGGGTGCGTCTGGTTCCAGGCGAGGATGGCGCGCGAGATGACCGGGGTAGGAGTAAAACCCTCGTCGCGCTGCAGATGGGTCTCGACCCCGTTGGCGGCCAAGACCTCCAACGCCGTGCGCTGCGCGGGGGCCGACAGGGCATGGGTATCCATGCCGAGGAACAGTGGCCCGCGGATGCCCTGACTGGCGCGGTATTCGCACACCGCCTGAGTGATGGCGAGGATGTGGGCCTCGTTGAAACTGCACCGGAAGGCACTGCCGCGGTGGCCGCTGGTGCCGAAGGCGACGCGCTCGCTGGGTTCGTTGGGGTCGGGTGGGTCCTGGTAGGCCTTCAGCAAGGCGGCGACATCGATCAGGCTGTCGCGAGGGGCGGGCTGTCCGGCAAGGGGGTGGGGCATGCGGCTTCTCCGTCGTGGCTTTGGTGCAATCTTACGTCATCGGACGGACAACCGGATGAGCCCGGGGTCAGGGCCGACGCGGCGGCATCGGTCGCTGTCGCGGGCGGGCGGGGGGCCGCGCCGCCTCGACGCCTGCGCGGACTTCCTGCGACGCCTTGGCGGGCTGGAAGGCGGGCACGAGATGCCGCTTGCCATTGCCGATCAGATCCGCCCGGCCCATGGCCTTGAGCGCCTCTCTGAGCAACGGCCAGTTCGCCGGGTCGTGATAGCGCAAGAAGGCCTTGTGCAGGCGGCGCACCCGGCCCTGGCGGGTGACGTTCACGCGCTGGGCGCGTCCCCCCAGGACCTTGCGCAAGGGGTTCAACCCGGTGTGGTACATGGTGGTGGCGAGCGCCAGCGGCGTTGGCAGAAAGGTCTGCACCTGGTCCGGTCGGAAGCCGTTGCGCTTGAGCCACAGCGCCAGGTTCAGCATGTCCGCGTCCGTGGTGCCGGGATGTGCGGCGATGAAATAGGGGATCAGGTATTGCTCCTTGCCGGCCTCTTTCGAGTATTTCTCGAACAGGCGCCGGAAACGTTCGTATGTGGCGATGCCCGGCTTCATCATGTGCGCGAGCGGGCCCTCCTCCGTGTGTTCGGGCGCGATCTTGAGATAGCCGCCGACATGATGGGTGGTCAGTTCGCGCACGTATTCCGGCGAGCGCACCGCCAGGTCGTAGCGCACGCCCGAGCCGATCAGGACCTTCTTCACGCCCGGGAGGGCGCGCGCCTTGCGGTAGAGGTGGATGAGCGGCGTATGATCGGTGTTGAGGTTGCCGCAGATGTCCGGGTAGACGCAGGACAGCCGCCGGCAGGCCGACTCGATCTTCGGGTCGCGGCAGGCCATGCGGTACATGTTGGCCGTGGGCCCGCCCAGGTCGGAGATGATGCCCGTGAAACCCGGCGTCTTGTCGCGGATCTCCTCGATCTCGCGCAGTATGGAGGCTTCCGAGCGGCTCTGGATGATGCGCCCCTCGTGCTCGGTGATGGAGCAGAAGGTGCAGCCGCCGAAACAGCCACGCATGATGGTGACCGAGAAGCGGATCATCTCCCAGGCCGGGATGCGGGCGTCGCCATAGGCCGGATGCGGCGCGCGGGCATAGGGCAGGCCGTAGACATAGTCCATCTCCGCGGTGGTGAGCGGTATGGGCGGCGGGTTCAGCCAGACGTCGCGGTCGGCGTGCGCCTGGACAAGGGCACGGGCGTTGCCGGGGTTGGACTCCAGGTGGAACACGCGCGAGGCGTGGGCGTAGAGGACGGGGTTCTTTTCCACCTGCTCGAAAGACGGCAGACGCACCACCGTGTGGGCGCGCGCCTCACGGCGGGCGGCGAGGCGCTCTGAGCGGGGGTGGAGGTGGATGACATGCTCAGCAAACGAGCGGGCTGACGCCCCACTCCCCTCCCCCGCAGGCGGGGGAGGGGCCGGGGGAGAGGGCCTGCGACGTTCCACCTCGCTGTAAATCGCCTCCAGTACCGCCTCGGTGTTCGCCAACACCTCGTTGTTCCAGAAACGCAGCACATCGATGCCCTGTTGGTTCAGATAAGCAGTCCGTGCACTGTCATAGGCTTGCTGCTCCGCATGCTGCCCACCATCGAGCTCGATGGCGAGCCTCAGTTCATCGCAGTAGAAATCCAGAATGTAAGGTCCGACAGGGTGTTGCCGGCGGAACTTCAGGCCCAGGAAACGCCTGGCACGCACGATGCCCCAGAGCAGACGCTCGGCATCGGTAAGTTCACGGCGCAGTTCGCGGGCATGCTGGAGTACCTCAGCGGGGATGGGTCTGGCGGGTTGCGGGGTTCTTCCCTCTCCCCCAGCCCCTACCCCGCTCGCGGGGGAGGGGGGCTTGATGGCGTAGGGGTCGGGGTAGGGGTCGATGCGGCCCGGCACGTCCATGGCAAGCGAATCGACCTCGCGCCATCGTTCGTCCGGCCTCCAGCCCAGCGGCACGACGAAGGCGGAGCCACGCAGGTCGCGGATGGACTCGATCGGCTCGCCTGCTGCCAATCGGTGGGTCAGCTCGACCAGGGCGCGCTCGGCGTTGCCGTAGAGCAGCAGGTCGGCCTTGCTGTCGACCAGGATGGAGCGGCGCACCTTGTCCGACCAGTAGTCGTAATGGGCGATGCGGCGCAGGCTGGCCTCAATGCCGCCGATGACCACCGGCACGTCGCGCCAGGCCTCGCGGCAGCGCTGGGCGTAGACGATGACCGCCCGGTCGGGACGGCGGTCGGGCTCGGCGTTTGGCGTGTAGGCGTCGTCGGAGCGGCGCTTGCGGTCGGCGGTATAGCGGTTGACCATGGAATCCATGTTGCCGGCCGTGACCCCGAAATAGAGGTTGGGCCGCCCCAGCACCCGGAAGGCGTCGGCCGAGCGCCAGTCGGGCTGGCTGATGATGCCTACCCGAAAGCCCTGCGCCTCCAGCAGCCGCCCCACCAGGGCCATGCCGAAGCTGGGGTGATCGATGTAGGCATCGCCGGTGACGAGGATTACGTCGCAACTGTCCCAGCCCAGGGCCTCCATCTCCGCCCGTGACATGGGCAGGAAGGGGGCCACGCCGAAGCGACGCGCCCAGTAGGGGCGGTAGGCGTTGAGGGGGGTGATGTGACCGATCTCAGGCATGCGCAGTCGTAACTGTTTGCCGACTCAGACAGCGCCGGTCGACAAAGGTGCTGCAGGGCTAGGGAAGCTGTGCATAATGCTGCGCGGGCGTGGCTTGCGTTGCGCGGTGTTGGTTTCGGCCGCTTCGCTTAACTTTGGCTTCGCCGAAGTTGGCCTACGCCGCAACCTGTTGTCGCTCCCTCGCCTAACGCCTTGTTATGTCTCGCAGCTCGCGCTCCGGGCGCCTGGCGGTTCTCTCCCGCTCGCGGCGTTCTGCAGAGCTTCCCTAGCCGCGACCTTGCAGGTAGCGGGTCGCTGCGGTGATGAGGACGTGGATCTCCGCATCGGCCAGTTCCGGATAGCGGTTGCGCAGCATGTGGGCAAGGCCGAAACCTGAGAGGGTCGGGCCCCCATCGACGAGATACGGAGCGATCACGGCACAGGCCTCGCCGAACACCGCGCGCACCCGGTGATGTACGCGCCGCTCCGGGGTATGGGCGGGCGGAGCCGGCTCTGCGGGCTCACTCATGCGCGGCCCCCTCAGGTCTGCTGGCTGCGCGCGCCGCGGCGGTCAGTAGGACGTGGATCTCCACGGCGGAGAGTTCCGGAAAGCGCTGACGCAGGATGTAGGCGACACTGGCATCGGGCGCCCCGCCCTGGGCCAATGCAGGCGCGATCAGGGCACAGGCCTCGGAGAAGACCTCACGCACCTTGTGATGCACGCGCCGCTCGGTCTGAGCGTTGGCGCCTTTATGAGCGGATGCAGCCGTCATGACGGGTGTCTGAAAGCTGTGTAACCATATTTTAACTGGCCGCTCAGCCCTCCCACCAGAGGCAGACAGCGCAGGGTGTCGCGTTCAAGCGGCAGGCCGCTCAGACCGGTATTGCCGCCAACCTGAGCGCAGCGTAGCATCCGAGTATGCCCCTCCCCCTCGAACGCGATCAGATCCAAATGCTTACCGAGGAGCTGGAGGTGATCATCGCAGCGCATCTGGCCTGGTTCAAGCAATTGAACCGCGCCTTGGTCTGCGGCTCCGATCTGCCCACCGCCGACATCCATCCCGAGGCGCACCTGCGCTCGCCGTTCGGGCAGTGGTACTACACGCGCGAGCCGCACCCGCTGGCCGAGTACGCCATCTTCCAGGAGCTCGGCGCGATCCAACAGGCTATGCATGCAGCGGCGCGCTTGGCCCTGTTGGAGGTGGCCGAGGGACGGCGTCCTGCGCCCGACCTCTATGACCAGTGCATAGACCTGTCGCTGCGGCTCAACACACGGCTGCGCAACCTGCAGCTCGACATCATCGGTGAGCTGCTCACCACCGATCCGCTCACCGGTTGCTCGACCCGGCGCGGCATGCTGGCGCGGTTGCGCGAGGAACAGGAGCGCGCCCAGCGCATCCAGCGCCCCTGCTGCATCTGCCTAATGGACTTCGACCGCTTCAAGCGCATCAACGACGAGCTCGGGCATCCCGCCGGTGACGCGGTGCTGCGTCAGGGCATGCAGTTCGTTGCCGGGGTGTTGCGCAAGTATGATTCGATCTATCGCTACGGCGGCGAGGAATTCCTCATCTGCCTGCCCGGCACCCCGCTCAAGGACGCGGCCCAGGTCGTCGAACGCATACGACACGGTCTCGAGCACCGCCCATCCGGCTGTCGGGCGGCCGTGTCATCCAGGTCACCGCCTCCTTCGGCCTGGCCGAGATGCACCCGAAGAGGCCGGTGGAAGAAAGCATCGCCAATGCCGACCTCGCCCTCATCCGCGCCAAGGAAAACGGGCGCAATCGCATCGAGATCTGGGGGGAAGGTAAGATTTGAGAGAAGAGATTCGAGAGAAAAGTTGGGCATTCGAGGTGAAAGGAACGGCACCCCCTGACCCCTCTGCAACACCCGTTTCTTTTCTCTCACCTCTCAAAACTTTTCTCTCCCTCGCCCCATGGACCTCTACCCCCTGCTGCGTCCCCTGCTCTTCCAGCTCGATCCCGAGACCGCGCACAACCTGACCCTGTCCGCGCTGGTCAGACTGCAACGGCTGGGCCTGCTCGAGTTGATTGCACCAAAGGTACCGTTGCTACCGGTGCGGGTGATGGGACTGGACTTTCCCAACCCGGTAGGGCTGGCCGCCGGTCTGGACAAGAACGGCGAGGCCATCGACGCGTGGGCGACGCTGGGCTTCGGTTTCATCGAGGTGGGGGCGGTCACCCCGCGCCCGCAGCCTGGCAACCCCAAGCCACGCATCTTTCGGCTGCCACAGGCGCAGGCGATCATCAACCGCATGGGCTTCAACAACCTGGGTGTGGACCATTTGCTGGCCAACCTGGAACGCAGCACCTGTCGCGGCATCATCCTGGGGGTGAATCTGGGCAAGAACTTCGACACGCCGATCGAGCGGGCCGCGGACGATTACCTGTTCTGTCTGGAAAAGCTCTACGCGCGTGTCGCCTTTCTCACACTGAACATCTCCTCGCCCAACACCCGCAACCTACGCAGCCTGCAGGTCAGCGGCGAGCTCGATGCCCTGCTTGGCCGCATCAAGGCCGCCCAGCAGCGGCTCGCCGACCGGCATGGCAAGTACACGCCGGTGGCGGTCAAGGTCGCCCCCGATCTGGATGCCGAGCAGATCCGTGCCATGGCCGATTGCTTCCGCCGCCACCGCATCGATGCCGTGATCGCCACCAACACCACCGTCTCGCGCACCGGTGTGGAGCATCTACCCCACGGCCAGGAAATCGGCGGCCTCTCGGGCGCGCCCCTGCGCGATGTCTCGACGCGGGTGCTCGCGGCCTTTCACACCGCGCTAAAGGGCGAGATCCCCCTGATCGGCGCGGGCGGCATCCTGAGCGGCGCGGACGCCCGCGCCAAGATCGCTGCCGGGGCAAGCCTGGTGCAGCTCTACACCGGGCTCATCTACCGTGGTCCCGCCCTGATACGCGAGGTCGTGGAAGAACTGAGAACTGAGGACAGAAGACTGAAGACTGAGGACTTAGGACCGGGGACAGTCGACTGAGGGGTGAAGACCGAGGGCTGGAGATTAAATGAATGCGCCTCGTGGCAGTTGCTGACGAAAGCTGGACAGTCCTCTATCCTCAGTCCTCTGTCTTCTATCCGCTGACACCTGCTTTCAGTCTTCTGTCTATTGCTTCCAGTCCGCTGCAATGCTGATCGGCATCCCTAAGGAGATCAAACCCCAGGAGTACCGCGTCGCCGCCACGCCGGCTGGGGTAGCCGAGCTCATCCGCGCCGGCCACCAGGTCCTGGTACAAAGCGGCGCCGGTGCCGTCATCGGCTTTCCCGACGCCGCCTACCAGGCCGCCGGTGCGCGTCTGGTGCCGGACGCCGCCGCCGTCTATGCCGCCGACCTCGTCTTCAAAGTCAAGGAGCCGCAAAGCGAAGAGCTCCCCCTGTTGCGCGCGGGGCAGATCCTCTTCTGTTACCTGCATCTGGCCGCGGCGCCGGCGCTGGCCCGAGCGCTGCTCGAGCGGGGCGTGATCGCCATCGCCTTTGAGACCGTGGAGGACAGTCGCGGGCGCACGCCGCTGCTCGCGCCGATGTCGCAGATCGCCGGCCGCATGGCCATCCAGGCCGGCATGCAGGCCCTAGAGATGAAAAACGGCGGCCGTGGCGTCCTGCTCGCGGGGGTCCCCGGTGTGCCGCCTGGGCGCGTGGTGGTGATCGGCGGCGGCCAGGTGGGCGCCAACGCCGCCCGCGTGGCGGTTGGGCTGGGCGCGGACGTCACCCTGCTGGAGCGCAGCCTGGACAAGCTGCAGCACTACGACGACCTCTACGGCGGACGGCTGAAGACCCGTTTTTCCAACCTCACCAACGTCGAGGAATGCCTAGCCGAGGCCGATCTCGTGATTGGGGCGGTCTATGTGCACGGCCGGCGCCCGCCCAAGCTGATCAGCCGTGCGCTGCTCAAGCGCATGCCGGACGGTGCCGCCCTGGTGGACGTGTCGATCGACCAGGGCGGCATCGCCGAGACCTCGCGCCCCACCACGCACGCCGACCCGTTCTATGTCGAGGAGGGCGTGGTGCACTACTGCGTCGCCAACATGCCGGGCGGCGTGGCCCGCACCAGCACCCTGGCCCTGGCCGAGGCCACCCTGCCCTATCTGCTGCGCCTGGCCGCAGGGCCGCGCATGGCCTTCGAGAACGACCCCGGCTTCGCCCTGGGCCTCAACCTGGCCGGCGGCCAGGTCACTCATCCGGGTCTCGCCCAGGACCTGGGTCTGCCCGCCACGGACTGGCGTGAACTTCTGCCCTAATACGCTTCTACCCTAATACCCGACAATAACGATCAGGTATAATCGTCGCGCCGGGGGCGGTCGCCGCGACCCTTCAACCCCAACAGAGGAGCCAATCGACATGAGCGAACCCGTCGTCGCCGGCAAGACCCCCCTCGAGGCCCAGCTGGAACCCGGTGAGTACTGGTGGTGCGCCTGCGGCCGCTCCAAGACCCAGCCTTTTTGCGATGGCTCGCACGCCGGCACGGGCATCGAACCCATCGCCTTCAAGGTCGAGGAAAAAGGCAGCTATTGGCTGTGTGCTTGCAAGCACACCGCCAACCCGCCCTTCTGCGACGGCGCCCACGAGCTCCTGGACTGACACTCGCGCAGCCGGCCATGCTCTACGGCTGGCTCGCCAACCTGATCCTCCTCGCCCACCTCGCCTTCATCCTCTTCGTTGCCCTGGGCGGGCTGGCAGTCCTGCGCTGGCCGCGCCTGGCCTGGCTACACCTGCCCTGCGTGGCCTGGGGGGTGATGGTCGAGCTGATGGGCTGGATTTGCCCGCTAACCCCCTGGGAGAACCACTTCCGACGGCTGGCCGGTCAGGCGGGCTATGGCGGTGATTTCATCCAACATTACCTAATGATCGCCATCTATCCCGAAGGCTTGACCCACAATATACAAATCATGCTTGGCCTGGGATTGGCAGTGATCAATCTGGCGATCTACGGCCTGCTCCTGTACAGAACCCAATCACGGGCGCGCTGACCCCAGATTCATCGTGCGCTCGGACGTATAGTCTCGCTACTCTGAGGGTTGTAAGGGCGGCGCACGCTCCCACATAATTAAAAGAATTTGCGCGCGCCATGCAAGACTATCTGCTCATCCTCCTCGGCACGGTGTTCGTCAACAACATCGTCATGGCCAAGATGCTGGGGCTGTGCCCGTTCATGGGGGTGTCGCGCAAGCTGGAGACCTCGCTGGGCATGGGGGCGGCCACCACCTTCGTGCTCACCCTGGCGAGCGGGCTGAGCTATCTGATCAACACCTATCTGTTGGGCACGGAGCTCGCCTACCTGCGCACCCTGTCCTTCATCGTGGTGATCGCCGGCATCGTCGGCTTCACCGAGATGTTCATCAAGAAGACCTCGCCGGTGCTGTTCCGCGTGCTGGGCATCTATCTGCCGCTGATCACCACCAACTGCGCCGTGTTGGGCATCCCGCTGCTCAACGTGCAGGCGCAGCACGACTTCGTCGAGTCGCTGTTCTTCGGCATGGGCGGGGCGCTGGGCTTCACCCTGGTGCTGGTGCTGTTCGCCGCCATCCGCGAACGGCTGGAGGCGGCCGACGTGCCCCTGCCCTTCCGCGGCACCAGCATCGCGCTGGTCACGGCGGGGCTCATGAGCCTGGCCTTCATGGGTTTCGCTGGCCTGATCAAATGAACGGTACGGGTCACGGGGTCAGCGCATGCTAGCAGCCATCCTCGTCATGTCCGGCATCGCCCTGGTGCTGGGGGGCATCCTCGGCTGGGCAGCAATCCGCTTTCGCGTCGAGGAAGATCCCCTGGTCGAGAAGATCGACGCCATCCTCCCGCAGACCCAGTGCGGCCAGTGCGGCTATCCGGGCTGCAAGCCCTATGCCGAGGCGATCGCCAAGGGCGAGGCCGACATCAACCGCTGTCCGCCCGGCGGCGAGGACGGGGTTAAGCGGCTGGCCGAGCTGCTTGGGGTGGAGCCCAAGCCCCTGGACGAGGGGCTTGAGCACAAGCCCAAGAGCGTGGCGGTGATCGACGAGAACCTGTGCATCGGTTGCACGCTCTGTATACAGGCCTGCCCGGTGGATGCCATCGTCGGCGCCGCCAAGCAAATGCACACCGTGATCCCGGAGCTGTGCACGGGTTGCGAGCTGTGCGTGGCGCCCTGCCCGGTGGACTGCATCCACATGGAGGTCATCAAGGAAGACGTGAGTAGCTGGAAGTGGCGTTATCCGATCATCTCGCTTAAGAGGGCGGCATGAGCGCGGCGCGCGGCAGGAAGCTGTACACCTTTCCCGGGGGGGTGCACCCCGAGGAACACAAGGCGGAGTCTGCCGGCCGGCCGATCGCGGCCATGCCCCTGCTCCCCCTCTATGTCGTGCCGCTGCGCCAGCACATCGGCGAGCCGGCCCGCCCGGTGGTGCAGGTCGGCCAGGTGGTGTTGCGCGGGCAGTTGATCGGCGCACCCCAGGGCTACGTCTCGGTGGGCGTGCATGCCCCGACCTCGGGCCGGGTGATCGCCATAGAACCCAGGCCGGTGCCACACCCGTCGGGGCTCAAGGATCTGTGCATAGTGATCGAGTCGGACGGCGAAGACCGCGCCATCGACATGACACCCCTGGACTGGCACCGCATGGACCCCAGCGCCCTGCGCAATCGGTTGCGCGAGATGGGCCTGGCCGGCCTGGGCGGCGCGGTTTTCCCCAGCTTCATCAAGCTCAATCCGGGCGCCCGGCGGCAGATCCCCATCCTGATCCTCAACGGCGCCGAATGCGAACCCTGGATCACCTGCGACGACCGGCTCATGCGCGAGCGCGCCAGCGAGATCCTGATCGGTGCGTCCATCATGCGCCACATGCTGGGGGCGGAGCAGGTGCTCATCGGCATCGAGGACAACAAACCCGAGGCCATCGCCTGCATGACCGCGGCGGCCGTCGGCAGCGACGTCGAGGTGGTGGCAGTGCCGACGGTCTATCCGGCCGGCGGCGGCAAGCAGCTCACCTACACCCTGACCGGGCGGGTGACGCCTTCGCGCGGCCTCACCACCGACGTGGGGGTGCAGATGTTCAACGTCGGCACCGCCTACAGCCTTTATCGCGCGGTGACCTTCGGCGAGCCAGTCATAAGCCGAATCGTCACCGTCACCGGGCATGTCGCCACACCCGGCAACTTCGAGGTTCGGCTGGGCACCCCGGTGGCCGACCTGCTGGCGGCAGCGGGTGGAGAGCTGCCCCAGGCCACCGGACGGGTGGTCGGCGGGCCGATGATGGGCTTCGCCCTGCACGACACGGCCGCACCGGTGACCAAGGCGGTCAACTGCATCCTGGTCAAGAGCGCCGAGCTCTTCCCGGAGCCGCCACCGCCCATGCCCTGTATCCGCTGCGGCGAATGCGCGCGCGCCTGCCCGGTCGGGTTGCTACCGTTCGAGCTCTACTGGTACGCGCATCACCGCGATTTCGGCAAGACCCAGGCCTATCACCTCTTCGACTGCATCGAATGCGGCTGTTGCAGCTACGTCTGCCCGAGCCACATTCCCCTGGTCGATTTCTATCGTTTCGCCAAGAGCGAGATCTGGGCGCGCGAGCGGGAGAAACAGGCCGCCGACCAGGCGCGCGCACGGCACGAGTTCCGCACCTTCCGCCTCGAGCGTGAGAAGCAGGAGAAGGCCGAGCGGCTGGCCAAGAAGGCGGCCGAACGGCTGGAGTCGGGGGCGGTCGCCGCCGAGGACCCGGAGGCAGCGCGCAAGAAGGCCATCCTGGCGGCCGCCATCGAGAAGGCCAAAAAGGCGAAAGAGGCGGTACAGCCGAAAAACGTGGACAATCTGCCACCCGAGGTCCAGCGCGAGATCGCCGCGATCGATGCACGCCGCAGTCGCAGGGCCGACGAACCCGAGGCCGCCGCCACGGCGCAGACCACGCCC
>JBKBRS010000145.1:0-5565 GCA_046292095.1 Thiobacillaceae bacterium | reverse complement strand
ACGGGTCGACCACTTGGCGCTGGGTGGTGATGAACACCACCGAGCCCTTGGCACGCTCGAAGATCTCGATGGTGGCCTTCTCGTCCGCCGCCAGGTCGCCGCGCGGGGTGACTGCGCGCGGGACGGCGGCCGGGCCGGTCAGGGTGCGCTCGAGCCAGGGCAAGAGCTGCCAGACGAGCAGGACGGCGATGACCGCCACGGAGATCCAGAACAGGCGGCGCAAGAAGGTGTCTTCTCGATTCATAAATTTTGTTTACGAGCTTTTTCTATGCTACGCCATTATCCCTCGGGACGTGTCGGCCCCACGCCACCCCCCAGTGCCTGGTAGAGCCGCACGGCGTTGGCCTGCAGGGCACGGGTGAGCTGTACCACGCCTTGTTCGGTGGCGTAGAGGTCGCGCTGGGCATCGAGCACTTCGAGGAAGTTGGTGAGTCCCGCCCGGTAACGCGCCTCCGCCAGACGCAGCCGCTCGGACTGGATGCGCACCTGTTCCCGTTGTGCCGCGAGCTGCTCCTGCAGGCGCTGGCGTGCGGCAAGGCGGTCGGCGACCTCGCGGAAGGCGACCTGGATGCTGCGCTCGTATTCGGCCACGGCGGCGAGCATGCGCGCCTCGGCGAGCTCCACGCCGATGCGGCTGCGGCCAGCGTCGAACAGGGGGTAGCGGATGGCGGGTTGGAACAGCCAGGTGCCGCTGGCGGCGTCGAACAGACCGACCAGCGCGCTGCTCGCCAGGCCCAGGGCGCCCGTCAGCGTGATGCGGGGGAAGAGGGCGGCGCGCGCGCTATCGACGTCGGCTTGTGCCGCCCTGAGGCGCGCCTCGGCCGCACGGATGTCGGGACGATCGAGCAGGACCTCGGCGGGCAGACCGGGTTGGATGTCGGCAACCAGGTCGAGTGCGGACAAAGCGGGCCCGGATGGCAGTGGCCCGAGATCGGTACCGACCAGCAACCTGAGGGCGTTTTCGGCCGCCGCCTGTTGACGCCGCAGGTTGGCGAGCTCGGCACGCACCAAGGTGAGCGCCCCCTCGGCCTGCAGGACGTCGAGCGCGTTGGCCAGACCGACGTCGCGCCGCCGGGCGACGATGTCGCGGGTCTCGGCGCGGGTGGCCAGGGTCGCCTCGGTCAGCCGCAGGCGCTCGGCGAGCTCCAGCTGCAGCAGATAGGCCTCGGCCACGTCGGCGATGAGGGCGAGCTTGACGGCGCGCGCCGCCTCCTCACTGGCGAGCAATTGCTGCCGCGCCGCCTCATTGGCGCTGCGCAGTCTGCCCCAGAGGTCCAGCTCGAAGGCGGGTAGCTGCAGCCCCAGTTCGAAGCGGCGTGAGACGTCGCCGTCGGTGCGGCGGGCGGCGGCAGAGCCGGCCAGGTCGACGTCGGGGCTCAGGGCGGTGTGTACCAGGCGCAATTGCGCACGTGCCTCTTCGATGCGGGCAAGCGCCAGCCTCAGGTCGCGGTTATGTTCGAGTGCCGCCTCGATCAGGGCCTGCAGCCGCGCATCCGGGTAGGCCGCCCGCCAGTCCGCCGGTAGCTGCGGCCCGGCGTTCGACTCGCTGGTGGCCGAGGCAGGCCACTGTGCCGGCACCGGCGGCGCCGGCCGCTGAAAGGGGGTGAACTGGGTGCAGCCGGCGAGGCTCAGCCCCAAGGTCAGCAGCAGGGCCGGCAGCGTCTTACTGGGCATGCACGCTCCCCTCGTGCGGCCGGCGCTCGGGGAAGAGCCGCCGAACCATGACGTAGAACACCGGCACCAGGAAGATCGCCAGCAGGGTGGCGGCGAGCATGCCGCCGATCACCCCGGTGCCGACCGCATGGCGGCTGGCTGCGCCCGCACCGCTGGAGATGGCCAGGGGCAGGACGCCCAGGATGAAGGCGAAGCTGGTCATGAGGATGGGGCGCAGGCGCAGCCGGCAGGCCTCGAGGGTGGCCTCGATCAGGTCCATCCCCTGCTGGTGCAGCTGGCGGGCGAACTCGACGATCAGGATGGCGTTCTTGGCCGAAAGCCCGATGATCGCCACCAGCCCCACCTTGAAGAAGACGTCGTTCGGTAGCCCACGCAGTTCCACCGCCAGGACCGAACCGAGCACCCCCAGCGGCACCACCAGGATTACTGCGAAGGGCACCGCCCAGCTCTCATACAGCGCGGCCAGGGCCAGGAAGACCACCAGCAGCGACAGGGCGAAGAGCAGCGGCGCCTGGGCCCCGGCCAGGCGTTCCTCGAAGGAGGTGCCCGACCACTCGAAGCCGAAGCCGGGCGGCAGACTGGCGGCGAGCTGCTCCATGGCCTGCATGGCCTCGCCGGAGGAGCGGCCGGGCGCGGCCCCGCCGGCGATCTTGAGCGAGGGGTTGCCGTTGTAGCGGTCCAGCCTCGGCATGCCGACGATCCACTCGGGCTGGGCAATCTCGCCCAGAAGGACGACCTGCCCCAGCCGGTTGCGCACGGGCAGGCGCAGCAGGTCTTCGGGGGTGGCGCGCAGGTCGGCGTCGGCCTGCATCTGCACGCGAAGGATGCGGCCCTGGCGCACGAAGTCGTTGACATAGGCCACGCCCACGGCGGCGGTGAGGGTGTCGTTCAGCTCGGCCATGTCGATCTGCAGGGCCTGGGCCTTGGCGCGGTCTATCCTGAGGAAGACCTGCGGTCCGGGCTCCTGGCCCTCCGGCCGCACGCCGGCGAGCCGTGCGTCCTGGCTGGCCATGGCGAGCAGTTGGTTGCGCGCCTCCATCAGCGCCTCGCGCCCTAGCCCCGAACGGTCCTGGAGCCGAAAGTCGAAGCCGCCCACCGCGCCCAGTTCGGGGATGGGCGGCGGGTTGACGGCGAAGATCATCGCCTCCTTGATGCGCGAGAATTCACCCATCGCCCGGCCGATCAGGCCACGCGCCGACTGCTCCGGGCGCGGGCGCTCGGACCAGTCCTTGAGCCGCACGAAGGCGAGCGCCGCGTTCTGGCCGCGGCCGAAGAAGGAAAACCCGACCACGCCGACCACGCGCTCGACCTCCGGCTGCTTGAGGTAGAACTGCTCCACCTGGGAGAGCACCTCCACCGTGCGCGCCTGGGTGGCCCCGGCGGGCAGCTGGACCACGGTGATGAAATAGCCCTGGTCCTCCTCGGGCAGAAAGCTGCCGGGCAGGCGCGTGAAAAGCCAGCCGGCGGCGACCACCACCGCCAGATAGACCACCATCCAACGCCCGGCGCGCCGCAGGATGCGCCCGGTGAGCCCCGCATAGCCCTGGCGCACCCACTCGAAGCCGCGGTTGAAGAGCCGCTTGCGATCCTTTTCGGGGTCGCCTGGCTTGAGGAAGGTAGCGCACATGGCCGGGGTGAGGGTGAGCACCATCAGCACGGAAAAGCCCATGGTCAGGATCAGCGTGGCGGCGAACTGGCGGTAGATCGCGCCGACCGAGCCGCCGAAGAACAGCATGGGCATGAACACGGCGGAGAGGACCACGGAGATGCCCAGGATCGCCCCCAGGATCTGGTCCATGGCCTTGAGCGTGGCGGGCAGCGGGGCGAGCCCCTCCTCGCGCATGATGCGCTCGACGTTCTCCACCACGACGATGGCATCATCCACCAGGATGCCGATGGCCAGCACCATGGCGAAGAGGGTGAGCACGTTGATCGAATAGCCGAAGGCGTAAAGCCCCGCCGTCGCCCCGGCCAGGGCCACCGGCACCACCACCGCAGGGATCAGGGTGGTACGCCAGTGGCCGAGGAAGACGTACATCACCAGGAAGACCAGGATCATCGCCTCGCCCAGGGTCTTGACCACCTCGAAGATGGAGATCTCGACGAAGCGCGAGGTGTCGTAGGGCACGGTCCAGGCGATGCCTTCGGGAAAGAAACGTTCGAGCTCGGCCATGCGCGCCTTGACCGCACGTGCCACCTCCAGCGCGTTGGCGCCCGGCGCGGCGCGGATGGCGATGGCGGCGTTGGGTTGGCCGTCGAGGCGGGCGTAGCGCTCGTAGTTCTCCGCCCCCAGCTCCACGCGTGCCACGTCCTTCACCTTCACCGTCGCGCCGTTGGGCAGGGCCCGCACGACCACCTCGCCGAACTCCTCCGGTGTGGCGAGCCGCCCGCGCGTGACGATGACGGCGTTGACCTCGGCGCCAGGGGCGGCCGGTGCCTGGTTCAGTTCCCCGGTGGCGAGTTGCACGTTCTGCGCCTGCAGCGCCCGGCGCACGTCGCCGGGTGTGAGGCCATAGGCGGTGAGCTGTTCCGGCCTGAGCCAGATGCGCATGGAATACTCGGTGCCGAACAGTATGGCCTCGCCCACCCCCGGCACCCGGCGCAGGGGTTCCAGCACGTTGGCGGCGGCGTAGCTGCCCAGGTCGATCGCCGTCTGGCTCTTGTCCGGTGAGAAGATCGACACGAACAGCAGATAGTTGCGTTGCGGTTTGGTCACCGTCACGCCCAGCCGGCGCACCTCCTCGGGTAGCCGCGCCTCGATGCGGCGGTAACGGTTCTGCGCCTCGACGCTGGCGAGATCGATGTTGGTGCCAGGCTCGAAGGTGAGCGTCACGCTGCCAGCGCCAAGCTCGGAG
The DNA here is from genome assembly GCA_046292095.1 of Thiobacillaceae bacterium. Classification (GTDB taxonomy): domain Bacteria; phylum Pseudomonadota; class Gammaproteobacteria; order Burkholderiales; family Thiobacillaceae; genus JANWZL01. The sequence continues at coordinate 1,036 of JBKBRS010000145.1, read as the reverse complement.
GCTGCCTCCATGTAGAGCAGCCGCTCGATGCCGTTCATCTCCTGCTCGATCAGCCGCACCACCGTGTCCTCGACGACCTGCGCCGACGCGCCCGGATAGGTGACGTTGAAGGCGATCTGCGGCGGCGCCACCTGCGGGTACTGCGACACCGGCAGATTCTTGAGCGCCAGCACGCCGGCGAGCAGGATCAGGATGGCGATGACCCAGGCGAAGATGGGTCGGTGGATGAAAAAGCGAGGCATTTTTCAGAGGACGGAGGACAGAGGACAGAGGACTGTCGGTTTGCGCGCCGCTTTGCGGCGCGGGGTGCCACGCTTCTGAAGACTGAGGACAGAGGACGGAAGACTGTGGTAGGCGCGCAGCTTGGCTGCGCACCGGGGACAGTCCTCAGTCATCAGTCCTCTGTCCTCAGGAGTCAACAAAGCGCGCGGCGCAGCCGCGCGGAAACTGACTGTCATCTGTCCTTCGTCCTCTGTCCTCTGACCGCGACCACCATACCGGGGCGTGTCTTTTGCAGGCCCTTGACGATGATGGTTTCACCGCCGGCGAGCCCCTCCTTGATGATGAAGTCGGCCCCCGCCATGCTGCCCACCTTGACCGGCCTCGGCGTGACCTTGTTATCCTCGCCAACCAGCAGCACATACTGCCCCTGCGGCCCGGATAGGACCGCCCGCTGCGGCACGCGCACCACATCGCTCACGATGCCCTGCCCCATGCGCACGCGCACGAAGGCGCCCGGTAGCAGCTGGCGACGCGGATTGGGGAATTCGGCCTTGAGGGTGATGGCCCCGGTGCTGGGGTCCACCGTGGCGTCGCGGGTGATGAGCCGCCCCTTGTGCGGGTAGACGCTGCCGTCCTCCAGGATCAGCTCCACCGTCGGGCGCTCGCTGGGTCTTGCCTGGCCGGCGGCGATGGCCGCCTGCAGGCGCAACACTTGGGCGTTGGGCTGGGTGAACAGCACGTATATGGGGTCGAGCTGTTCGATCACCGCCATGAGGCTTGCCTCGCCGCGGCCGACCAGCGCCCCCTCGGTCAC
>JBKBRS010000144.1:0-5587 GCA_046292095.1 Thiobacillaceae bacterium | reverse complement strand
GCCAGGCGTGATCGTCCAGGACGATCACGCCTGGCGGGCGGCGCTCTACCGCGAGCCGGTGCGCGACTCGGTGCTTGCGCTCCTGGGCCAGCGCGACCCCACGAGCGGCATGGCCTGGGGCCGGGTCATGCGCGACGGTTTGAGCCTCGGGGGGTATCGCCGGCTGGGCGCGGGGCCCTGGTCCCTGGCAGGGCAGGTGCGGCTGGAGCAGCTCACGGGCCGTTCGGTGGAGGACAACCAGCACTTGGCCGCCCAGATCGAACTCATGCATGGCTTTACGACACCCGGTTTCCGTTTTCTGCAGGCCGGCCCCACCCTGGGCTGGGAGGGCTATCGGCGCGATCTCTCGGCCTACACCTGGGGGCATGGCGGCTATTTCAGCCCCCAGGGCTTCACCCAGGCCGGAGCGGCCGTGCAGTTCGAGACGGCCGCCCGCGCGGACTGGCTGCTCGCTGGTCGGCTGAGCGCACAATGGCAGCGGGTCGCACGCGACGCCGCCCCCTGTCACCCGCTGCCGCCGCCTGTCGGCCCCTCGACCTGCACCGGCGGCTATGCCGGCGAGCGCAAGCAGGGGCTGGCCACGCAGGTCGAACTGCGCGCGGTGACCCGGCTCGCCCCACGCTGGCATCTCGCCGGCGCGGCGGGATTGCGCCACGGCCCGGCCTACCGCGATCACGCCCTGGGGTTGACCCTCGTCCATCTGTTCGAGCCGCAGACGACTGTGCACCCCGAGGACCTGCCCGCTGGCATGTCTGCCTTGTGGTGAGCCATCGACGGGCGGCGGGCGGCGGCGCGATGGGGCCCACCGGTGGCCGGTTCAGGGGCTGGTGGCCAGGCGACGGTATTGGATGGCCTCGGCGATGTGCCCCGGCTCGATGCGCCCGGCGCCGGCGAGGTCGGCGATGGTGCGAGCGACCTTCAACACGCGGTGGTAGGCGCGCGCCGAGAGGTTGAGCCGCGCGATGGCCTGTCTGAGCAGGGCCTCGCCCTGGGGCTCAGGACGGCAGTGGTGGTCGATCTCGCGCACGCCAAGTTGCGCATTGGCCTTTCCCTGGCGGGCGAGCTGGCGCTCGCGCGCTGCCCCCACGCGCGCGCGCACCGCGGCCGAGGGCTCGCCCGTGTCGGCGGCGAGCAGCTCAGACTCGGGCAGCGCCGGCACCTCCACCATGAGGTCGATGCGGTCGAGCAGCGGCCCGGAGATGCGGCCGCGATAGCGGGCAATCTGATCCGGGCTGCAGCGGCACTTGCCGCTGGGATGCCCCAGCCAGCCACAGGGGCAGGGGTTCATCGCCGCCACGAGCTGAAAGCGGGCCGGGTAGTCGGCCGAGTGCGCGGCGCGCGAGATGGTGATGTGGCCGCTCTCCAGCGGTTCGCGTAGGGCCTCCAGCGCCTTGCGGTCGAACTCCGGCAGCTCATCGAGGAACAGCACGCCGTTGTGGGCAAGGCTCACCTCGCCGGGGCGCGGGTTGCCGCCGCCGCCCACCAGGGCCACGCCCGAGGCGGAGTGATGCGGGGCGCGGTAGGGGCGCACGCGCCAGCGCTCCAGCCGGAAGGGGCCGGTGAGCGATTGGATGGCCGCGGTCTCCAACGCCTCGGCGTCGGTCATCGGCGGCAGGATGCCGGGTAGCCGCGCTGCCAGCATCGACTTGCCGGTGCCGGGCGGGCCGCTCATCAGCAGCGAGTGCCCGCCAGCGGCCGCCACCTCCAGGGCGCGTCGGGCCGCGGCCTGGCCCTTGACGTCGGCCAGATCGGGATAGGGCGGCTCGCTCCCGGCCTCTAAGGGTTGCGGCGTGGGCAGCCGCTCGCGTCCGAAGAGGTGCGCAGCCACGGCGAGCAGACTCTTCGCGGCGAGCACGCTGGCGCCTTGCACCAGGGCCGCCTCGCGCGCGCTGGCCTCGGGAAGCACGAAGGTGCGTCCCTCGCGCCTGCAGGCGAGCAGCATGGCCAGCGCCCCGCGGATCGGCCGCAGCGCCCCGGTCAGCGCCAGCTCACCGGCGAATTCGTAGTCCTTCAGCGACTCGGCGGGGAGCTGTCCCGAGGCGGCGAGCACCGCCAGGGCGATGGGCAGGTCGAACCGGCCCGACTCCTTGGGCAGATCCGCGGGGGCGAGATTGACGGTGATGCGCCGCGCGGGGAAATCGAAGCCGGACTGGGTGATGGCCGCGCGCACCCGGTCGCGCGCCTCCTTGACCTCGGTGTCGGGCAGCCCCACCAGGTTGAACTGCGGCAGCCCGCCGCCGAGATGACACTCGACGCTGACCGCCGGGGCATCCAAGCCCATTAGCGCCCGACTGTGGACGACGGCGAGACTCAGATGGACCTCCTTTCCATGACGGCCATCAGGCCGTCCCTGACCCCAGTGGCTCGCTGCGGTCTCAACCCGCGCGTCATACGGAGGTCTCTGGCGCGCAGGGCGCGCTCGCCTCTGGCGCGGCGGGGTTTTGCGCGTTTTCCAGCCGGGCGACACGCGCCTCCAGCTCGACGAGCTGCTCACGCGTGCGCGCCAGCACCTGGGCCTGGACGTCAAATTCCTCGCGGGTGACGAGATCCAGCTTGGCGAACAGGGCGGTGAGCGTGGCTCTCAGGTTTTTCTCCAAGTCGCGGGCAGGGCTGGCGGCCAGCACCTCGGAGACCTTGGCGGTGAATTCCTCGACGAGTTTCTGTTTGAGCATGGCGCCTCCTTGTATCAGTCATTGGCCAGTGTAGCAGACGGTGGTCAGGGCCTTGTGCCTCATGATGGTGCATGGCGGTCTGCATGGCGCACCGAAACGGTGAAAGCTGCCATCAGACCCCCCGAGTCTTCGCCGTAACTATTTGAATAATAATGAGTAATATATCTGGCACGGGATGTGCTTGATCGGGCTGTGCGCTTTTGCACCGTCAACTGTCCGAGGAGTTCAACATGCACAAGCTGCTTCCCGTCTTCGCTGTTGCCAGCCTTGCTGTGACCGGTCTGCCGACTTTGGCTGCGGACAGCCCGCGCAGCGTCACCGGCAATCTGAGCTTCACCAATGACTACCGCTACCGCGGTGTGAGCCAGACCTTCAAGGGGCCGGCGATTCAGGGCGGTTTGGATTATGCCCACAAAAGCGCGCTGTATCTGGGCACCTGGGCCTCCAACGTCTCCGAGGCCGAGCTGGCCGGCGCGAACATGGAGTGGGATTTCTACGGTGGCTACAACTGGGCGGTGACGCCGGAGGTGACCGTCAACCTAGGCGGACTTTATTACTACTACCCGGGTAAGGACAAGACGGCCTATGGCGTCGATCCCAACACCTTTGAGCTTTATGCCGGGGTGACTTGGAAATGGCTCAACGTCAAGTATTCGCATACCACCACCAAGTGGTTCGGCGTGTCGGATTCCTCGGGGTCGGGCTATCTGGAGGCCAATGTCACGGTGCCCTTGCCCGGTGACTTCAGCCTCGGCCTGCATTACGGCTACCAGGCGATTGCCGGCAGTCAGTCGGGCGTGAAGAACGACGACTATGCCGACTGGAAGATCAGCGTGAGCAAGGAGCTGGCCGGCTTCAACGTCTCTCTGGCCTATGTGGACACCGACATCAAGGCGAGCAACAGCGTCATGGGCGGCGCGAAGAATTTCGTCAACGGCTCCAAGACGCGCGACCTGGCCGATGGCACCTTGTTGCTCAGCATCGGCAAGTCCTTCTGATCAACCCCGCGGCGGCCAGCCCGCCGCTTTTCCTGAAGGAGACGGATCGTGAAATTCGTGACCGCGATCATCAAGCCGTTCAAGCTGGACGAGGTGCGCGAGGCGCTCTCGGCCATTGGCGTGTCGGGCATCACCGTCACCGAGGTCAAGGGCTTCGGGCGGCAGAAGGGGCACACCGAGCTTTACCGGGGTGCGGAATACGTGGTGGACTTCCTGCCCAAGGTGAAGATCGAGGTGGCCATCCGCGCCGACATGCTCGACCCGGTGGTCGAGGCCATCATGAAGTCGGCCGCCACCGGCAAGATCGGCGACGGCAAGATATTCGTTTGGGACCTGGAGCAGGTCGTGCGCATCCGCACCGGCGAGACCGGTGCATCGGCGATCTGAGGAGAACAGCCATGAAAAACATCATCGCGAGTCTGATGCTGTTCACCGTCCTGGGCCTGTCGGCTGGGGCCTGGGCTCAGGAGGCACCCGCACCGGCGCCGGAAACCCCTGCCGTGGTCACTGAGACGCCAGCACCAGGGTCGATGCCGGCAGAGGCCGCGCCGGCCGAGGAGGCCCCCAGGCTCGATGCCGGGAACACGGCCTGGATGCTCACAGCCACGGCGCTCGTGCTGTTCATGACCATCCCGGGCCTGGCCCTGTTCTATGGCGGCATGGTGCGCAAGAAGAACGTGCTGGGCACCATGATGCAGAGCTTCGCCATTGCCGCCTTGGTCTCGGTGCTGTGGATGGTGGTGGGCTACAGCCTGGCCTTTTCCACGGCCGGGATGGAGAAAGGGGTCACCAACCTCAACTCCTTCATCGGCGGGCTGGACAAGGCCTTTCTGGCAGGGCTGACAATGGATAGCCTCACCGGCAGCATCCCCGAGAGCGTGTTCATGACCTTCCAGATGACTTTCGCCATCATCACCCCGGCCTTGCTCGCCGGTGCCTACGCCGAGCGTATGAAGTTTTCCGCCATGCTGGTGTTCACCGCGCTCTGGTCCCTGTTCGTCTACGCGCCGGTGGCGCACATGGTCTGGGCCGGTGACGGCGGCCTCTTCTGGGACATGGGCGTGCTGGACTTCGCCGGCGGCACGGTGGTGCACATCAACGCCGGCGTGGCCGGTCTGGTGGCGGCCTACGTGCTGGGTCCGCGCATCGGCTACGGGCGCGAGGCCCTCATGCCGCACAACCTGACGCTCACCATCACCGGGGCGGCCATGCTGTGGGTGGGCTGGTTCGGCTTCAACGCAGGTTCCGCCCTGGCGGCCGACGGCCGTGCCGGCATGGCCATGGCGGTGACCCAGATCGCCACCGCGGCGGCGGCCCTCGCCTGGATGTTCGCCGAGTGGGTCGCCAAAGGCAAACCCAGCGTTCTGGGCATCGCCTCCGGCGCGGTGGGGGGCTTGGTGGCCATCACCCCAGCCTCCGGCTTCGTCGGCCCGACGGGCGCCCTGGTGATCGGTCTTGTGGCGGGCGTGGCCTGCTACTGGGGGGCGAGCGCCCTGAAACGCGCGCTCAAGTACGACGACTCCCTGGATGCCTTCGGCGTGCACGGTGTGGGCGGCATCGTCGGGGCGCTACTCACCGGTGTCTTCGCCGTCGAGGCCATCGGCGGCACGGCCGGCAGCCTGGACCAGTTCATGATTCAGCTCTGGGGCGTCTTGATCACCATCGTCTTCACCGCGGTCATGACCTACATCCTCCTCAAGGTGCTGGACAGGGTCATGGGCCTGCGTCTGACCGAGGAGCAGGAGCGCGAGGGCCTGGACATCGCCCTGCACGGCGAGCGGGTGGAATGACGGGCGGGACCGGGCCGGGCCCCGGCCCCCCCCCGAAGCGCAAGAATGCTGCAGTCCATAACACCGGCAGGTGAAAACACAGGGCCCCCGCAGGCGCCCAATTTTTTCCCCAGCAGCCACCCACAGG
>JBKBRS010000143.1:0-5627 GCA_046292095.1 Thiobacillaceae bacterium | reverse complement strand
CGGGCCGCTGACCAACCCGGCCGGCGCCCCCAATCAGGTGATGGGCGTGTTCAACCCCGAGCTGACGGGTATCCAGGCGCACGTGCTGCAGCGGCTGGGCAGTCGGCGCGCCCTCATCGTCCATGGGCGCGAGGGCCTGGACGAGCTGTCGATCTCCGGCGAGACCCTGGTGGCCGAGCTGCGCGATGGCGAGGTCCGCCAATACGTCGTCAGCCCCGAGCAGTTTGGCCTGCCCACTCACGACATCCGCACGCTTCAGGTCGAGAGCGTGGAAGAATCGCGCGATCGTGTCCTCAAGGCGCTCGACAACCAGCCCGGCCCCGAACGCGACATCGTCGCCCTGAACGCCGGCGCCGCCATCTATGCCGCGGGGCTTACCGACAGCCTGGCCGACGGCGTCGACCGCGCCCGCGAGGTCATGGCCACCGGCGAGCCGCGCCGCCGCCTGGACGCGCTCATCGCCTTCGGGCGCAACTAAGTCCAAGTTTTGGACAAGCGAGGTTCGTGGCAGTATAATTTCAAGCTTTGCTCCGGCCTGGCCGGACTGGGGCGCAGCGGCGACGGAGACTGCTCCGGATGCCCTGCGGGTTGTGCTGTTTTGGATCGTCGTCCGGCCGCCGACGCCGGCGCGGTCCAATGGATTGGGGGGGCGCGCCGTGGAAGGCCTACACCTGACCGCTGATCTGTATCAGTGCAACTGCAGCCGCGAGCTGCTCATCGACGCCGAGCGACTGGCCGAGCTCTGCCGCCGGCATACCCTGGGGGTGGGGCTCACCCTGGTGGACGAAAAGTGGTTCACCTTCCCGGATCATCAAGGCGAGCCGGGCGGTGTCACCGGCATGCTGCTGTTGGCCGAATCGCACCTAGCGGTGCACACCTGGCCGGAGCGTAGCGGCGTGACGCTGGACGTCTATGTCTGCAACTACTCCGCCGACAATTCCGGCAAGGCCGAGCGCCTCATGGCCGAACTGTTGGCCGAGCTCGAGCCCGGTCGATCCATCACCAACCGCCTGCAGCGGGGCAGCATCGACCCCAGCGCCCCGTCCGAGATGGTGCTGGAGTATCTCAACGCGCATAGCGTCTACGGCTACCGGGCCAGCCAGCGCCTGGACACGCGACGCACCGAGCACCAGCTGCTGGAGATGTTCGACACCCCGCAGTTCGGCAAGCTCATGCGGCTGGACGGTCACTTCATGACCTCCGAGCGCGAGGAATGGTTCTATCACGAATGCCTGGTGCATCCGGCCGCCATCGCCCACCCCGCCCCCCGCCGGGCGCTCATCATCGGCGGCGGCGACGGCGGGGCGGCCGAGGAGCTGCTCAAACACCCGAGCATGGAACAGGTGACCATCGCCGAGCTGGACGCCGGCGTGGTCGAGGCCGCGCGCGAACACCTGCAGGCCGTGCACCGGGGTGCGCTCAATGACCCGCGGGTGCGCATCCAGATCGGCGATGGCTTCGCCTTCATGCGCGACACCGAGGAACGCTTCGACCTGGTGCTGCTGGACCTCACCGATCCCGAGACGCCGGCCGGTCCGCTCTACACGCCCGAGGCCTTCGCCTCGGTGAAACGGGTCTTGAACCCCGGAGGCGCCGTTGCCCTGCACATCGGCACACCCGTGTTCGAACCGGAGCAGGTACGGCGCATCGCCGCCGACCTGCGCGCGGCCTTTGCCCGGGTGAGTTGTTACGGACTCTACATCCCGCTCTACGGCGCCTATTGGGGCCTGGCGGTGGCTTCGGATACCCTGGATCCAACGACTATCGGTCGTGCCGCCGTGGCCGACCGGTTGACCGAGCGGGGCATTGCCGGACTGCAGTACTACAACCCGGACGTGCACGGCGCCTTGTTCGCCTTGCCCAACTTCTATCGGGCCTTGTTGAGGGATTAGCAGAAAGAAGCATGGTGCGTGCTTAAGGCGCGCACCATCGTAGTGCCATTGATTTTGGCCCAGACTGGACCACAATCGAGGTATGGCGTGGTCTGCTGGAGGGGCGATGGCTGAGCGAACCCGTGTGGTCATCCTGGGTGCGGCGGGGCGTGACTTTCACAACTTCAACACGGTCTATCGCGACGACCCCGCCACCGAGGTCGTGGCCTTCACCGCCACGCAGATCATGGGTATCGCGGGCCGGCGTTATCCGCCTTCGTTGGCCGGCCCGCTCTATCCGGAGGGCATCCCCATCCTGGACGAATCGGAACTGGACGCGCTGCTCGCCAGGACCCCAGTGGACCAGGTGGTCTTCGCCTACAGCGACGTCACCCATGCCCATGTGATGCACCTCGCCTCGCGCGCGCTCGCGGGCGGGGCGGATTTCTTGTTGCTCGGGCCACAGCGCACCATGCTCGATGCCGCGCGCCCGGTCATCGCCATCAGCGCCGTGCGCACCGGCTGCGGCAAGTCACAGACCTCGCGTTATCTTTCCCGGTTGCTCAGGTCCTGGGGACTGCGCCTGGCCATACTGCGTCATCCCATGCCCTACGGCGATCTCGAGCGCCAGGCGGTGCAGCGTTTTGCCAGTCACGCCGATCTGGACGCCGCCGCCTGCACGGTGGAAGAGCGCGAGGAATATGAGCCGCACATCGCCGTCGGCAACACGGTCTGGGCCGGCGTGGATTACGGACGCATCGTCGCGCAGGCATGCCAGGAGGCTGATCTATTGCTTTGGGAGGGCGGCAACAACGACTTCCCCTTCCTGAGGCCCGATCTGCACATCGTGCTCACCGACCCGCTGCGCGCGGGCCACGAGCTCACGCACCACCCGGGCGAGACCGTGCTGCGCATGGCCGACATCGTCGTGCTTGCCAAGTGTGATGCCGCTGCTCAAGCGCAGATCCAGCAGGTGACCGACAATGTGCGGCGCATCAATCCGCGTGCCGCGCTGCTCCGCGCCGCCTCGCCCATCACCCTGGCCGAAGCGGCAACGATCCGCGGCAGACGGGTGGCCGTGGTCGAGGATGGCCCCAGCGTCACCCACGGCGGCATGGCCTATGGCGCGGGATATGTCGCCGCCTCGCGCGCCGGTGCGCAGATCATCGATCCGCGGCCCTATGCCGCGCCGACGATCGCCGAGATTTATGCGGCCTATCCTCACATCGGCCCCGTGTTGCCGGCCATGGGCTATACCGCGGCGCAGCTCGAAGCACTGAGCGCCACACTCGCCGCCATGCCTGTGGACTGCGTGCTGGCAGCCACGCCGGCCGATCTCGCCCGGCTCGTCCAGATCGACAAACCGGTGTTGCGTGCCCACTATGACTATGCCGAGCTCGACAGCCCCGGGCTAGCCGATCATGTGCGCGATTTCCTGGCCGCTCGCGGCCTGTTGACTGCCTACGCCTGAACCATGCCCGAGCTCGAACGCCCTGACCTGCTACGCCCGCAGGCCTTGATCGACGGCCGCTGGCGCGACGCCGACGACGGCGCCGTACTGACTGTGCACGACCCGGCCACGGGTGCGGTCGTGGGGACGGTCCCCAAACTGACCGCCGCCGAGGCACGCCAGGCCATCGAAGCCGCGGCACGGGCGCTACCCGCCTGGCGGGTGTTGACCGCTGGCGAGCGCGCCGCCATCCTACGGCGCTGGCACGACCTCGTTCTTGCTCATCAGGAGGACCTCGCGCGCATCCTGACCGCCGAACAGGGCAAGCCGCTCACTGAGGCGCGCGCCGAGATCGCCTATGCCGCCAGCTTCTTGGACTGGTTCGCCGAGGAGGCGCGGCGCATCTGCGGCGAGGTGATCCCCTCGCCCTGGCCGGAGCGCCGCATCCTCACCCTGCGCCAGCCCATCGGCGTGGTGGCGGTCATCACGCCCTGGAACTTCCCCAGCGCCATGCTCGCGCGCAAGGCGGCCGCCGCGCTCGCTGCCGGCTGTACGGTGGTGGCCAAGCCGGCCTCCGCCACGCCTTTCTCGGCCCTGGCCTTGGCGGCCTTGGGGCTAGAGGCGGGCATCCCGCCGGGGGTGATCAACGTCGTCACCGGCCCGGCCGAGGCCATCGGCGCGGAGCTCACCGCCAACCCAACGGTGCGCATGCTCTCCTTCACCGGCTCGACCGAGACCGGCAAGCGGTTGATGGCGGCCTGCGCCGGGACGGTGAAGAAGGTGGCCCTGGAGCTGGGTGGCAACGCCCCCTTCATCGTCTTCGACGACGCCGACCTGGACGCCGCGGTCGAGGGGGCGCTCGCCGCCAAGTTCCGCAACTGTGGCCAGACCTGTGTCTGTGCCAACCGCATCCTGGTCCAGGCGGGCATCTATGACGCCTTCGCCGAGCGTTTCGCCGAGCGGGTGTCCAAGCTCAGGGTGGGCCCCGGCCAGGTGGAGGGGGTGCAGATCGGTCCGCTCATCAACCCGGCAGCCGTGGCCAAGGTCGAGGCCCATGTGGCCGACGCCCTCGCCCAGGGGGCGCGCCTGCTCACGGGAGGGGCGCGGCATGCGCTCGGCGGCAACTTCTACCAACCTACGGTCCTCGCCGGGGCCACTGCTGAGATGCGGGTGTGCCGGGACGAGACCTTCGGTCCGGTGGCACCGCTCATCCGCTTCGCCACGGAGGCGGAGGCCATACGGCTGGCCAACGCCACCGAGTATGGCCTGGCCGCCTTTTTCTACACGCGCGACCTGGGCCGCGCCTGGCGTGTGGCCGAGGCCCTGGAATACGGTATGGTGGGGGTGAACGCCGGCGTGATCTCCACCGCCGTGGCGCCCTTCGGCGGCGTCAAACAGTCCGGTCTCGGCCGCGAGGGCGGGCATGAGGGGATCGCCGAGTTCCTGGAGACCAAATACGTCTGCCTGGCGCTTTGACCCGGGCGCGGCGGCACGCAGGGAGCGAGACCGCCATCACGGCATGCAACCGATAGCGGGCTGGTGTGTCTTCAAGACAGTGTCATCAATCTGAGCAACAGACCCAAACGAAGGAGACTGCCATGCGGACATATCGTCTGGTCACACTGCTCGTCGCCTTGACCCTCGTCACGCCAGTCACCGCCCAGCAGGCGCCGACCACGCAGGCACCGCCCAACCCCTTCTTCCTGCCGGGTACCACCATCCCCAATCCGATCGCCTACCTGGGTCTCATCAACTGGATCAACAGCATCAAGGCGCCGCCGCAGAAGCGTCACTACGAGATGGCCCCCACCATCGAGCGCAGACAGAAGATCACGTTCATGCAGGCGATGATGCCCTTCCTCGGCAACCTGGGCATCCGCGACGTGATGAACCTGATGTCCATCAAATACAAGGCCAAGGAGGGACTCTCCTTCGACGACGTGGTGGAGTCCATGCAGCTGCGCGCCAACAAGCTCAACTTCAAGCTGGTCGGCCACAGCCCCATGTGGAAGGATTTCGTCGCCGTGCTCGACGACAAGGCGGCGCCGCGAGTGGAGGTGTTCCACTATTGCGACATCGCCGCAGGGCGCGAGGTGCTGCGCCTGGCACCCGAGGCGGTGGCCTTCCTGCCCTGCCGCATCGCGGTGATGGAGGACGCCGACAAGAACATCTGGGTGGTGACCCTGGACTGGGACCTGGCCTGGCTGGACTCCATCCAGGGCAGCCTGGGCATCCACCCGGAGCTGGCCCGCTACGCCATCGACATCCGCGACAAGATGGACGAGATCATGCGCGCGGCGGCGGCC
>JBKBRS010000142.1:0-5650 GCA_046292095.1 Thiobacillaceae bacterium | reverse complement strand
GGGTCTCGCGCGGCGTGCCTACCCCCGGGTCGACCACCGCCAAGAAGACGCTGCCCGGCGGGAAAGGGGCGATGAGGGCGTCGAGCAGGTGGGCGCCGGCGTGGGCATTGAAGGGGGTTACCTCATGCATGAGGTCGATGACCGGCACCCCCGGCGCATGCCGGGCCAGCACCGCCTTGACCTGGCCGACATAGGGGTCGCGCCAGCCGTAGTCGGTGAACAGGACTAGCATATCAAGGCATCAGTCGCGTCAGCGACTCACGATGCTCCCCTCTACCTGTGGGAGAGGGGCTGGGGGTGAGGGACCGTTCATGGCCGGGAAATCCGTTTTCATAGGCAGGGGCGGCCGATCGGCCATGAACGGTTAGCGCTGCGGCGCGAGCTGGCCGATGTCGGCCACGCAGTTCAGGAGGCGGGCGAGCTCGGCGAGCAGCGCCAGCCGGTTGGCGCGCAGCAGGGGCTCGTCCACCATGACCATGACCTGCTCGAAGAAGCGGTCCACGGCCGCGCGCACCCCGGCCAGCTCACACAGGGCGCCGGTGTAGTCCAGGGCCGCGAGCAGGGCCTCGACCCTGGGCTGCACCTCGATGAGGGTGTGGTAGAGCGCACGTTCCGCCCCTTCCTGCAGCAGTGTCGCGTCGATGCCGCCGTCATAGCCGCCCGCCTTCCTGAGCAGGTTCTGGATGCGCTTGTTGGCGGCGGCCAGGGCCTCGGCTTCGGGCAGACGGCGGAAGGCCGCCACGGCGGCGAGCCGGGCCGGCACCTGGTCGATGCGGCTGGGCTGCTGCACGACTACCGCCTCGACCTCGTCGGCGACGTGGCCGCGCTCGCGCAAGTACACGCGCAGCCGCTCGATCATGAACAGGAAGACGTCCACCGGGGTGCTGTCGGCGATCTGTTCGCGGTCGAACTGGGCATGCGCCAGGCGCAGCAGCTCTCTCAAGTCGAGCGGCAGACCCTGCTCCAGCAGTATGCGCAGCACCCCCAAGGCGGCCCGGCGTAAGGCGTAGGGGTCCTTGTCGCCGGTGGGGGCCAAGCCGATGCCGAAGATGCCGGTGAGCTGGTCCAACCGGTCGGCCAGGGCCACCGACAGGGCGATGTTGCCCTCGGGCAGGCGGTCACCGGCGAATCGGGGCAGATAGTGGGTCTCGATGGCGGCGGCCACCCGTTCGTCCTCGCCATCGTGCTGGGCGTAGTAGCGCCCCATGACCCCCTGCAGCTCGGGGAACTCGCCCACCATGTCGGTCACGAGATCGGCCTTGGCCAGCAGCGCGGCGCGGGCGGCGAGATCTGCGTCGGCGTTGAGTACGCGGGCGATGGCCGCGGCAAGGCGTGCCAGCCGCCGCACGCGATCGCCCTGGCTACCCAGACGGTTGTGGTAGACCACCTCGTCGAGCTTGGGCACGCGCGCCTCCAGCCGAGTCTTGCGGTCCTGGTCGTAGAAGAACTTGGCGTCGGCCAGTCGCGCGCGCAGCACGCGCTCGTTGCCGTGCACGATGCGCTCGGGTTCGGGCGACTCCAGATTGGCCACCAGCAGGAAACGCGGCAGCAGCCGCCCGTTGGCGTCGAGTAGCGGAAAGTAGCGCTGGTGGCTCTGCATCGACAGGATCAGGCACTCCTGCGGCACGGCGAGGAAGGCGGCATCGAAGGCCCCCTTGAGCACCACCGGCCACTCGGTGAGCGCGGTCACTTCATCGAGCAGGGCCGCGGGGATCAGTACCTGCTCGGTACCGGCCGCGGCCTCGAGCGCCGCCTGGATGCGACCGCGGCGGGCGGCGAAATCGGGCTCCACGCGGCCGCGCGCGCGCAAGACGTCGGCGTATGCGGCGGCGTGTTCGATCGTGATCTCGCCCTCGCCCATGAAACGATGGCCGCGGGTGACGCGGCCGGCCTCGATCCCGAACAAGGCACAGGGCACGAGCGCATCCCCGTGCAGGGCGATGACGCCGTGCACCGGGCGCACGAATTCGGCCTCGCCCGCCCCCCAGCGCATCAGCTTGAGGAAGGGCAGCCGCCGCACCGCGTCCTCGACCACGCCTTGCAGGACCTCGGCCAGCCGCCGGCCTGCCGAGGTGTGGGTGTAGAACAGGGTCTCGGTCTTGCCATCGAGCCGGCGCTCGAACCGGGGGATCGCCGCCTCGGGGATGCCCTTGGCGGCGAGCTTCTTGAGCAGCGCCGGGGTGGGGCGCCCCTCGGCGTCCAGGGCCACGGACACCGGCATGATCTTGTCGGTGACGGTCTCGTCGGGGGCCTGGGCGCGCACGCCGGTGAGGCTTGCGGCCAGGCGCCGGGGCGTGGCATACCAGGTGAGCCGGGCGTCCGCCGTGAGCAGCTTCTCGCGCGCCAGCCCGGCCTCGATCTGGTTGGCGAAGGACTCGCCCAGCCGGGGCAGGGCCTTGGGCGGCAGCTCCTCGGTGAGGAGTTCGATGAGCAGGGTATCCGTCTTCATGCCCCGGTCGCCTCCTCGACCTCGACTCCCCCAGCGCGCAGCCGCTCGATCTCGGCGCGTTGTTGCGGGCTGAGCCAGGGTGCGTCGAGCCGCAACATGGGAAAGCCCAACGCCGCGCGCGCGGCGTGATAGGCCTGCGCCACCCGCCGGGCCAGTGCGCGCACGCGACCGATGTAGGCGGCGCGCTCGGTCACCGAGATGGCCCCGCGCGCATCCAGCAGGTTGAAGGTGTGCGAACACTTCATGACCATCTCGTAGGCCGGCAGCGGCAGTCTGAGATCCATCAAGCGGTTGGCCTCGGCCTCATAGTCGTTGAACAGCCGGAACAGCCACTGGGTGTTCGCGGCCTCGAAGTTGTAGCGCGACTGCTCCACCTCGTTTTGGTGGAAGACGTCGCCATAAGTGACACCGGGGGCATATTCCAGGTGAAAGACGTTCTCCACCCCCTGCAGATACATGGCCAGGCGCTCCAGCCCATAGGTGATCTCGCCCAGCACCGGCCGGCACTTGAGGCCGCCGACCTCCTGGAAATAGGTGAACTGGGTGATCTCCATGCCGTTGAGCCACACCTCCCAGCCGAGCCCCCAGGCCCCCAGGGTGGGCGACTCCCAGTCGTCCTCGACGAAGCGGATGTCGTGCACGGCAGGGTCTATGCCCAAGGCGCGCAGGCTGTCGAGGTAGAGGTCTTGGATGTCGTCTGGCGAGGGTTTGAGCACCACCTGGAACTGGTAGTAATGCTGCAGCCGGTTGGGGTTGTCACCATAGCGGCCGTCCTTGGGGCGGCGCGAGGGCTGCACATAGGCGGCGCGCCAGGGTTCGGGGCCGAGGGCGCGCAGGAAGGTGGCCGTGTGGAAGGTGCCGGCGCCGACCTCGATGTCGTAGGGCTGCAGCAGGACGCAGCCGCGGCTGCCCCAGAAGCGCTGCAGGTTCAAGATGATGTCCTGGAATGCGGGCATGTCGGTGTCTGGGCGAGTCGGAGCCCGAATTGTAACCGCTCGCGGCGGCCGGCAGGCAGCCGGCGGCGTCGAAAGCTCGACGCTCTGGCGCGCTTTCCAACGCCCTACCCAGCGGCGTATGCGGCCTCGTTTGGCCACGATTGCCGCGCCATGGCGCCGGTGCAGCGCGACGGCTTCGAGTACGAGGGCGTATGCGGCCTCGTTTGGCCACGATTGCCGGGCCAGCGGCCTATCACGAGGGCGCTCGCCGGTTCGCGCCGGCCGGGTGTGTCTGGCACAGGGTTTGCATGATCCGGTCAAACACCCCTGGGGAGCCCGCCATGACGCTGACCCTCACACCCAGCCTCACCATCCGCGTGCAGCGCACGGCCGATCACGCCTGGCGACGCGTCGAGACGCGCAGCCGGCACTTCCTCATCCGTTGCTGGACCCTTTATTGGCTCGAGGTGATGGTGTTCCGCTACCGGGCGAACTAGCCCCGGCAGGCAGTATCAACGCCGCAATCAGGCCGCCGCCCGGCCGGTCGGCGAGTTCGATGCGCCAGCCATGGGCGTCGGCCAGCTGGCGGGCGATGGCCAGCCCCAGGCCGCTGCCGCCGCTGTCACGGCTGCGCGAGGACTCCAGCCGGTAGAAAGGACGGAACACCGCCTCGCGCGCCTCGGCCGGGATGCCGGGGCCGCGGTCGAGCACCCGCACGCGCGCCTCGGCCTCGCTGCGCGTCAATTCCACTGTAACCGCCTGGCCGGCGCCATAGCGCAGGGCGTTGTCGAGCAGGTTGCCGACGATGCGGCTCAAGGCCGCCGGGGCGACCGGCCAGGGACAGGGCCCGGGGCTTTGCCAAACCACCTCGCCCTGGGCCCGCGCCTTGGTCACCTGGGTCTCGATCAAGTTGGCGAGGTCCATGACCTGCGGCGCCTCCGCCTTCAGCGAGCGGGCGAAGGCCAGCATGTCGTCGATGAGCTTGAGCATCTCGTCGATCTCGGCCTCCAGCCGCTTGATCTGGGCGTCCTCCACCTTGCCCTCCAGCATGGCCAAGGTCAGCCGCATGCGCGTCAGTGGCGTCTTCAGGTCGTGCGAGATGCCGGCAAGCAGGGTGGTGCGGTTTTCCAGCAGGGCCTGCACCGCCCCGGCCATACGGTTGAAGGCGTGCGTGAGCTGCTCGAGTTCCTCGGCGCCGGTCTCCGGCAGCCGGGCGGGCAGCCGGCCTTCGCCCACCGTCTGCGCATGACGGGCCAACGCCCGCAGGCGCAGGCTGGTCTGCCGCACCATGGCCAAGGCGAGCACCAGAAGCGCCAGTGCACCGCCCAGTAGCACGACTGCCGCCTCCCAGGGCGCGGTGAGGGCATAGCGTTCGCGCAGGAAGCCCACCCGCAGGCGGTGTTCGCCCACCGTGATCTCGGCCCAGGCCCAGTCCGGGTCGGGGCCCTGCTTGAGGACGATGGGGCGGCGCAGGCGCTGGCTGAGCGCCTGCGCCACCAGGCGGTCGAAATAGCCCCCTGCGAGCGGCTGCGGCAGATGGTCGCGCACCGCACCCAGCTCGAGGCCGTGGTGCAGCGACAACTCCAGCTCGAAGTCCGGGCGGGTGTCCGGCGGCAGCTCCACCCAGGTCTGGGCCGCCAGGACCATGCGCCCGGCCAGGTTGTCGGCGGTACGCCAGGCGAGCGGCTCGATCACCTTGGTCCAGACCACCGCCAAGGTTATGGCGAGCAGCACGGCGAAGGTGGCCAGCAGCAGGGCGGCGGTCCGACCGAAGAGGGTGCGGGGGAGCAGAGGTGAGGCGTGAGGGGTGAGGCGTGAGGGGTGAGGCGTGAGGGGTGAGAGGGGGCGAGCGACACGATTGTTGATCACTCACTTGCCCTTGGGGTTGAACAGGTAGCCCTGGCCCCACACGGTTCGGATATAGATGGGATTGGCCGGATCGGGCTCGATCTTGCGCCGCAGGCGGGTTACTCGCACGTCGATGGAACGGTCGAAGGGGTCGCGCTCGTAGCCCTTGAGCCAGTCCATGATCTGGTCGCGCGAAAGCGCCCGGTTGGGGTGCTCGACGAACACCTTGAGCAGGGCGAATTCGGCATGGGTGAGCGGGATCTCCGCGTCGCCGCGGGTGAGCCGCTGGGCGGCGAGGTCCAGGGTGAAGTCGCCAAAGCGCACGCTCGGGGTGGTCTGCGCTGGCGCCTCCTGGCCACGGCGCTGCACGGCGCGGTTGCTCGCGAGCTGCTCACGGGGGTTGAAGGGTTTGGGCAGA
>JBKBRS010000141.1:0-5655 GCA_046292095.1 Thiobacillaceae bacterium | reverse complement strand
GAGATCCGTCTGCCTCTGCACTGCCTGCTCGCGCTGCCGATCAGGGGCGGCGAGGCGATCGGCATGGCCCAGGTCTCGGGCAACGGCGTGCTGGCGGCCGACCTCTCGGGCCTACTGCGTCAGCTCGACTGGGCCGTGGCCCTTGCGCCCATCCTGGGCCCCGTCGCGGCGGCGCGGGCCGACCAGGCCCTGCGCACCCTGGTGCAACGACGGGACGAGGCGGGCGAGGCCCTGGCGCGCTCGCTGGCCGACTATCTGGTCCACGAGGCGCGGCTGCTGGCCGAGGGCGAGGCGGTGCGCGAGTTCGTGCGCGAGGTGGACGAGCTGCGCGAGGCGACGGACCGGCTGGCCGCCCGCATCGCCCTGCTCGAAGAGCGCCGGTCCTGATGCGCATTTTGCGGCTCGCACGCATCCTCTGGGTGGCCCAGCGCTTCGGCCTGGATGAGTTCGTGTTGGGCCACGAGCGCGTGCGGCTGCTGCGTTGGGCGGCGCGCACAACCCTGTTCTGGCGCCGCCTCGACCGGCCGCGCGGCGAGCGGCTGCGGCTCGCCTTGACCAGCTTGGGCCCCATCTTCGTCAAGTTCGGGCAGATGCTCTCCACCCGGCGCGATCTCATCCCCAGCGACATCGCCGACGAGCTTGCCCTCCTGCAGGATCGGGTGCCGCCCTTTCCCTGGGCCGAGGCCGAGGCGGTGTTGCGTCGTGCCTATGGCCGTGCCGTTCAGGAGGTGTTTGCGGAATTCGACGTCAATCCCGTCGCCTCCGCCTCGGTCGCCCAGGTCCACCGCGCCCGGCTCAAGACGGGGGAGGTCTGCGCGGTGAAGATCCTGCGGCCCGGCATTCGCCGCGTCATCAATCACGACCTGGAACTACTCATGGCCGGCGCCCTCCTGATCGAGACCCTGTGGTCCGATGGTCGGCGCCTGAAGCCGCGCGAAGTGGTGCAGGAGTTCGCCAAACACCTGGACGACGAGCTGGACTTGATCCGCGAGGCGGCCAACTGCTCGCAGCTCAGACGCAACTTCGAGGGCTCGCCCCTGCTCGCCGTGCCCGAGGTGTACTGGGACTATTGCACGCCCGAGGTCATGGTGATGCAGTGGATGGACGGCACCCCCATCTCCCGGGTGGACGAGCTCAAACGCCGTGGCGTGGACCTCAAACGCCTGGCCCGTGCTGGCGTGGAGATCTTCTTCACCCAGGTCTTCCGCGATGGCTTCTTCCACGCCGACATGCACCCGGGCAACATCCTGGTCGAGGACAGCGGCCGTTACGTCGCCCTCGACTTCGGCATCATGGGCACGCTCGACGAGACGGACAAGAACTATCTCGCGCAGAACTTCCTCGCCTTCTTCCGGCGCGACTACAAGCGGGTGGCGGCCGCCCACCTGGAGGCCGGCTGGGTGCCGCCGGGCACGCGAGCCGACGAGTTCGAGGCCGCCATCCGCGCCGTCTGCGAGCCGGTCTTCGACCGGCCCTTAAAGGAGATCGCCTTCGGGCGCGTGCTGCTGCGCCTGTTCCAGACCTCGCGCCGCTTCGGCATGGAGATCCAGCCGCAGCTCGTAATGCTGCAAAAGACGCTGATCAACATCGAGGGCCTCGGCCGCGAGCTGGACCCCGACCTCGACCTGTGGGCCACCGCCAAGCCCTATCTGGAGCGCTGGATGAGCGAGCAGGTCGGCTGGCGCGGCTGGCTCAGGCGACTGCAGGAGGAGGCCCCGCACTGGGGGATGGTCATCCCGCAGCTGCCGCGGCTCGCCCACCAGGCCCTGCGCGGCGACCCTCTGGCACGGGTGGAGGTCGGGTTGGTACAACTACTCGCCGAGCAGCGCCGGCGCAACCGCTGGTTGATGGCGATCACTGGCCTGCTGCTGGCCTTATTGCTGCTGCAGGCCCTGCATCCGGGCTAACGGCCATGGCCGCTGCCACCCCAGAAAATGGAAGCGGCCAAGGCCGTTCCCTCACCTTGGGCCCCTCCGGCCCTCTCTCCCGGCCTCTCTCCCTGAGGGAGAGAGGCGGGTCGAGCCTCCCCTCCCCCTCGGGGGGAGGGGTCGGGGGTGAGGGATGGAGAGGGGAGCCTCGAGAGTTGGCTGTGCCAACTTTCATGCTAAGCAAGCAGCGCTGCACGCGCCAAAACCCCCGCACCCCTGCGCCGGCGTCTTTGACACACTGTCTGAACAAACGCTCACGCGCCGCCCCGTGCAGCTTGTTCCCCTCTGCGCCCGCCTCGAAGCGCCTTCGCCGCCACCCCACCGAGGTTGGCCGCACACTTCCTCACCCATCATGATCGTCCGGCTCGCCCCTCGTCATGAAAGCCGTGACGAGAAGTGGCGATATGGGCAGCTCGGGTTCGGCCCGCAAGCGGGCCTCCTACCAGGCACTGTAGGTCGGCAATCCCTTGCCGACAGCCTCAAGCCGAGAGCGCTGGGCGCGCCGCCTTATGCGCGAACCAAAGACCGCATACCACGCGCCGTTCGGGTCCGCCCCGGATTCGGCCCGCCAGCGGGCTGCTGCCGCGGCGGCCTGGATGGTCGGGGCGGTCCGGTAGGCGGTCTCGAGCATCATGGGTTTTCACGGTAACGAAGCGCGTGCGCGCGGCGCGGTTGATCTCTCTGCTTACGGCCAGGGCGGCGGGCGTCAGTTCGTGCACGATGGCCTATGAGCTCGGATCAATAGCGCCCAGATGACGCCATACGTCAGGGCTGGGGGCGTGAAGCCGCCTACGATCGAGGCAGCCGCTCGAAGAGGCGGTCAAGGGGTGAGGTGGAGGCGCGAGCCGGAATCGAACCGACGTCCACGGCTTTGCAGGCCGCTGCATAACCACTCTGCCATCGCGCCGCCTGGGCCCGCATCATGCGGTCCCAAAAACGAAGGGGGAAAGCGTACAGGCTTTCCCCCGATCAACTGGAGCGGGAAACGAGTCTCGAACTCGCGACCTCAACCTTGGCAAGGTTGCGCTCTACCAACTGAGCTATTCCCGCATCGGAGCTTCGAAATTTTATCCAGCGTCACCGATTTGTCAACTCGTGTACCGTCTGACCGCGCAGGTCCCGCCAGGCCTGGAACAGGTAGTGCAGCATGGACCACAGGGTGAGGAAGGCGGCGATGTCCAGCAGCCAGCGGCCCAGCCATTGGGCGCTCAGCGGGCCGATGGGGGCGTGATAGAGCAGCAGCAGGATGGCGGCCATCTGTGCGGTGGTCTTGAGCTTACCGAAGAAAGAGACCGCCACGCTGTGCGAACGTCCGACCTTGGCCATCCATTCGCGTAAGGCGCTGATGGCGATCTCGCGGCCGATGATGATGAGCGAGGCGGCCACCCCGGCCCGGTCGAGGTCCACCAGGACGATCAGCGCCGCCGCCACCATGAGCTTGTCTGCCACGGGGTCGAGGAAGGCGCCGAAGGCCGAGGTCTGGTTGAGCCGGCGGGCGAGCCAGCCGTCTAGCCAGTCGGTGATGGCGGCCAGGGCGAAGATCCCCGTAGCGACGACATTGAGCGACTGCGCCTGCAGCCAGCCGTCGGGCAGGTAGAACACCACGACGAAGAGCGGGACGAGCGCAATGCGCAGCCAGGTCAGGAGGTTGGGCAGATTGAGCGGCATGCGCGCAGTGTAGGGGCTTTAGTGCAGTTCGCGGTAGATGCGCTCGGCCAAGGCGCGGCTAATGCCCTCGACCTGGGCGAGCTCCTCCACCCCGGCCGCCTTCAGCCCGCGCAATCCGCCGAAGGTCTGCAGCAGGCGCTGGCGGCGCTTGGGCCCGATGCCCTCGATCTCCTCCAGGCTGGACTGACTGCGGCGCTTGGCGCGGCGGGCACGGTGGCCGGTGATGGCGAAGCGGTGCGCCTCGTCGCGGATCTGCTGGATCAGGTGCAGGGCGGGATGGTCCGGCGGCAGGCGTAGCGGCTCCCGCTCGTCGGGCAGGAAGAGCTGCTCCAGGCCGGGCTTGCGCGCCTCGCCCTTGGCCACGCCGATCATGGGCAAGTCGCCGAGCCCCAGCTCGCCGAGCACCGCCAAGGCCACGTTGAGCTGGCCGCGGCCACCATCGATTAGCAACAGATCGGGCAGCTTCCCCTCCCCGGCTGCCAGCTTGCCGTAGCGGCGCGTGAGCGCCTGCTTGAGCGCGGCATAGTCGTCGCCGGGCGTGGGGTTGGCCACGTTGTAGCGGCGGTATTCGGATGGCTGCAGGGCGCCGCGGTCGTAGACCACACAGGCGACCACCGTGGCCTCACCCAGGGTGTGGCTGACGTCCAGGCATTCGATGCGCTCGATGCCCGACTCGCCCAGGACCTCGTTGAGCGCGGCGAGGCGTGCCTCCTGACTGCGGCGCTGGCCCTCGCGGGCGGTGAGTGCGGCACGCGCATTCTCCTCCGCCAGCCGCAGCCAGACCCGGCGCTCGCCAACGGGACGGCTGACGACCTGCACCCGGTGCCCGGCCCGTTCCGCGAGCCAGCCCTCCAATCCCTCCACCTCGGCGGAGAGCACCAGCAGCGGCGGAACATCGTGCGCGGCGTAGTGTTGCGACACGAAGGCCTCCAGGACCTGGGCCGCGTCGGCGTGCTCGGCGTTGTTGGGGAAGAAGGCCTTGCCGCCCAGCAGGCGCCCGGCGCGGATCATGCTGAGCCAGACACAGGCCACGCCCCCTTCGACGACGGCGGCGATCACGTCGGCGTCGTGCTGCGAGCGGCTTTCCACGAACTGTTTCTCGCGCACCCGCGCCAGGGCCTGGATCTGATCGCGGTAGACGGCCGCCGCCTCGTAGCGCAGCTCGGCCGCCGCCCGCTCCATCTGCGCAGTGAGCCGGTTGAGCACCTCGGCGTCCTTACCGGCCAGAAACAGCCCGGCATCCTCGACATCGCGCGCATAGTCCTCGGGGCTCACCAGCCCCACGCAGGGCGCGCTGCAGCGGCGGATCTGGTGCAGCAGGCAGGGACGCGAGCGGTGTGCAAAGACGCTGTCCTCGCAGGTGCGCAGCCGGAACACCTTCTGCAGGATCTGGATCGCCTCGCGCACCGCGTGGGCGCTGGGATAAGGGCCGAAATAGCGGTGGCGGCGGTCGGTCGGGCCCCGGTAGAAGGCGATGCGCGGGTACTCGTGGCCGGTGAGGATGAGATAGGGATAGGACTTGTCGTCGCGGAACAGGATGTTGTATCGCGGGGCCTGCGCCTTGATCAGGTTGTTCTCAAGCAGCAAGGCCTCGGACTCCGAGCGCGTGACGGTGACCTGGATGTCGCGGATGCGCGACACCATGAGCTGGATGCGGGGGGCGAGATCGGTCTTGTGGAAATAGCTCGACACGCGCTTCTTCAAGTCGCGCGCCTTGCCCACGTAGAGCAGCTCACCGCCCTCGCCCAGCATGCGATAGACGCCCGGCAGATTGGGCAGACTGGCCAGTATGGGTTGAGGGTCGAAGTCTCTGGTCACATTGCTCATATGCAAAGGCTACCGGAATTCGCACACGGGAAGAATGTCAGCGACTCGCCACGGAGGAAGACCTGGCGTGACATCATCCTGGTCACCGCAACGAAGTTCTCGCCTGGAGAGGGCAGAGCGCCTGAGACCCCAAGCCCACCCTTGCGTCGTTCGATTATTAAACCGGCCCTTAAATATACTGGTTTTTGAAGCGTTTTCTGCTAGACTGTGGGCATGGAGAAGATTGATGCAC
>JBKBRS010000140.1:0-5697 GCA_046292095.1 Thiobacillaceae bacterium | reverse complement strand
CGCCGCAGCCCGCCACGGCCGCAATCAGCATCAGCAGGAACAGGCTTTTGGGATTCATGTAGCGTCCTCGGTTCGTTCGGGTCTGTCGGCAAGCGGTTCGCGTCTGCGGGGTCACTCTGGGTCTGGCCGACTGCGCAGGCAAAGGTTCAGTCTGCGGGGTGGATCGGGTCCCCGCATCGTCACAGTATAAGCCAGCAGGACGGGAAGCCGGCGTACGAAGGCGATGGATCAAGGCGCGCGTCCGCCCCGAGTCCGTGTAAGCCGTGCCGCCAGCCAGGTGAGGCCCACCGCCACGGCGAGCAGTCCAAAGGCCACCCCCACCCGGCTGATCAGTTGCGGGGCGACGAGCAGCAATGCGCCCAGCCCCAGCATCATCAGTCCGGACATCAGCTTGAGCAGCCGCCCCTCGCGCTCGCTGAGTTTGCGTGCCCCCAGGGTGCGGGCGAAGACGACGACGATGGCGGCCAGAGGTAGGACGTAGATCAGGTTGTAGGCGGTGAGATAGAGATAGCGCTGCGCCGTCGAGAGGTCCGACAGGGTCAGCACGCGCGTGTAGACCATGGGGAAGCCGGCCGTGCAGAGCAGTTCGTAGAAATTGGCAGCCACGGCGAGAAACAGGGTGGCCGCCAGCATCGCCGGCAGGTTCTCCGCATTGAGGATGGCGCGTGCGCGGCGGAACAGATCCGGTTTCTTCGCTTCCGGGATGGACAGCGTGAACCCCTGATGGAACAGGAAGAAGTCCTTGACGTTCACCACGCCCACGAAGACCGCCAGGGCTCCCGCTGTCAGGGTCACCCAGTTCAGGTGCCCGAAGAGCTGGAAGACGTTGAGCCAGGCCGCCATGAAGGCGAAATACATGAGCCCCGACACGGCGACGAATGTGCTACCGATGAGCAGCATGCGCGCGGCGCTACGCTGATGGGTCAGCATGGACAGCAGGAACAGCAGCACGAAGAAGGCACAGGGATTGAAGGCATCCAGACCCGCCAGCACCAGGGTCAGCACCGGCAGCGAGAGCTGGCCGGGCTCCATCGCACCCAGCAGGGGCAGTCGCAGCGGCGCCCCGGCAGCGGCGGGTGCTGACTCAGCGGCCGGAGAGGGACTGCCAGTGGCAGCGGCCAGTGCGCGTGCGCGGCAGGCATCGAGGCGTTGCCGCAGATAGGCCCCGGTGGCCGCGTCGCTATCCCAGCCGACCACCATCTCACCGCAGAACAGAAAGGCCGGCACCGAGGCGGCCTCCTGCCCCAGCAGGCCGGCCATGTACTGGTAGCGCGAGACGTTTTCCGGATGACGAGTGAGCTCCAGCGCATGCAGGCGCACCCAGGGCCGCGCCTGCGGGATCGCCTCGACAAAGGGGTGGGCGGCGGTGCAGTGCGGGCAGGTCAGGGCCCAGAAGAAATAGAGCTGCACCTCCGGTTGCCCGTCCGCGCCCGTGCGCACCCATAGATCGTCGGCGCGGGCAAATAGGTTACCGATGAGCAGTAGGCAGAGCGCAACATATGTTGCTATACGCTTAAGCCGCGGCTTGGCGTGAGTGGGTGGCGTCATGGCCATTTCCATTCTGTTCGGCGGGCCGTCAATTGAGTGTCTATGCTTCAAGTCTAGACACTCGCCTCAGGCTGGGAATCCTCCATGCGCCACTCTTGGCTAGGACTGCAGAACAGATGGCGCATAACACTGCTTGGAGCTCCGCCATGCTCTCCACCGAAACGCTCAAGGCCCTCGTCGAGCAGGCCACGACGGCCCCTTCGAGCTACAACACCCAACCCTGGCGCTTTCGCGCAGGGGCCGATGCGATCGACCTCTGGGCAGACCGCACACGCGCCCTGCCGGTCAATGACCCCCACGACCGGGAACTGACCATCAGCTGCGGCGCAGCCCTGATGTCCTTGCGCGTGGCGGCGGCCGTCCATGGTTTGGCCACCAAGACACATATCCTGCCCGAGGGACCGGCCTTCGATTGGCTCGCCCGTGTTGAGGTGAGCGACGGTCCTGTCGATGCCGAGCTGGCTACCTTGGGGGGATGGCTCGTTCAGCGTCGTACCTATCGCAAGGCGTTCGCGGGCCGACCGGTGGCAGCCGAGGTCAGGCAGGCGGTCGAACAGGCCGCGCGCAGCGAGGGCGCGACGCTCATCACCCTCGATCACGCGCAAAAGGACCGGGCGGCCGAGCTCGTCGCCGCGGGTGACCGCCAGCAATGGGACGCCCCCCGCTGGCGGCGCGAACTAGCCATGTGGATGCACCCGCGCCGCCAGGGTGACGGATTGACGATCCCTGCGCTCGCTGCCCCCCTCGCCCAAGCGGTGGTGCGGACCTTCGACCTGGGCAACGGTGTCGCGGCCAAGGACCAGCAGCTGGCAAGCGGATCGCCCTGGCTCACCCTATTGCTCACCGATGCCGACGATGTCCAGGCCTGGCTGACCACCGGGCAGGCCCTGCAACGCGCCCTGCTCACGGGCTCTCGTCATGGGCTCCAGGCCTCCTACCTGAACCAGCCCATCCAGGTCGCGACGTTGCGGCCGCAACTGCAAGCCTTGGCCGGCACTTCGGCGTTTCCGCAGATTTTGATGCGCTGGGGCCATCCGACCGACGTCCTGCCCGCCTCCCCGCGGCGTCCGGTGGATGCCGTGCTGGAGCGCTCCGCCTGAACGTCCACGAGGTCGGGGGATCCCATGCGGTGGTTGTTGTTCGGCCTGACGGGCCTGTTGGTCATCGCCATCGGTCTGTGGGGTCTCGGCCAGTGGCGCTGGACCATGAAGACCCAGGCGTTACTGGATCGCCTGGAGTCGGCGCGTCTACCACTGCCAACCGAGCGCTTCGATCCGCAGGAACTCGCGGCGCTCCCCGATCCCGTGGCGCGCCACCTGCGCCAGGCGCTGCCACCGGATGCCCCCATCATCCGCGCCGCGGATGTGATGCACAAAGGCGTCCTCAACATGGGCCTGGAGACCGAGCAATGGAAGCCCTTCACCTCGCGGCAGCGGGTGGTCACCCACCGCCCGGGCTTCGTCTGGGATGGACGGGTGTCCATGGCGCCCGGTCTGGCCGTGCATGTGCACGATGCCTATGTCGCCGGCGAGTGCATCCTCGAGCCCGCCATCCTGGGGCTCATCCCCCTCGCGCAAATGCGCAACCGCGACGAGGTCGCGCGCGGGGAGCTGATGCGCTTCCTGGCCGAGGCCGCCTGGTACCCGACCGCCCTCCTGCCCGGCCAGGGTATCCGCTGGGAGCCCATGGACGACGCGACCGCCCGCGCCACGCTGGTCGATGGCGCAATTACCCTGTCGATGACCTTTCACTTCGGAGCGGATGGCCTGATCGAGGCGATCCGGGCGGAGGCGCGCGGTCGCATGGTAGGCGGGAGGTTCGTTCCCACCCCCTGGGAGGCTCGTCTTTACAATTACCAGCGGCGCGAGGGTCTGCTCGTGCCCATTGAGGGTGAGGTCGCCTGGCTCACGCCCGACGGACGCTGGCCGTACTGGCGCGGTGTAGTCACCCACATCGCCTACCACAGGTGACCGCGCTGCAAGTCACCACTTGGCCCCGGTTTGCCTGCCCGTGTGGACTTCGGTTCAGACGTCGTTCTTCGGGGCGTCCTTCAGCGCCTCACCTCAACGCGTCTGATGAGCGCTGTTCAGCGGCGATAGGCTGCGGGCCGACATTGAGCCGCCCCCTGACAAAGGCGTATAATTACATAAAAATTCCGAGCGGGATGGGCGCGAGCCTGTCCCGCTCGTCGTATCCAGACCAGGAGCCGTCTTGTCCGCACGCACGCCCGCCATCCTCGCCTTGGCCGATGGGTCCGTCTTCAGGGGCCATTCCATCGGCGCCGAGGGTATTGGCGTGGGCGAGGTGGTGTTCAACACCGCCATGACCGGCTACCAGGAGATCCTGACCGATCCCTCCTATTGCCGGCAGATCGTGACCCTGACCTATCCGCACATCGGCAACGTCGGGACCAACCCGGAGGATGCGGAATCGGCGCGGGTGCACGCCACGGGTCTGGTCGTCCGCGACCTACCCGTGCAGGCCAGCAATTTCCGCATGACCCAGACCTTGTCTGACTACCTGCAGGCGCAGGGCGTGGCAGCGATCGCCGGGGTGGACACCCGCAGGCTCACCCGGCTGCTACGCGAGAAGGGGGCGCAAAACGGCTGCATCATGGCCGGGCGTGTGGATGAGGCCGAGGCGCTTGCCCTGGCGCGCGCCTGTCCCAGCATGGCCGGTCTGGACCTGGCGCAGGAGGTCAGCTGCGCCGAGCCCTACGTCTGGACGGAGGGGGAGTGGGTCCTGGGCCAGGGCTTTCAGACGCCGGCCGACACGCCGCTTGAGGTCGTAGCCTACGACTTCGGGGTCAAGCGCAACATCCTGCGCATGCTGGCGAGCCGCGGCTGCCGCGTGACCGTCGTGCCGGCCAAGACACCGGCGAGCGAGGTCCTGGCCTTGCGGCCGGACGGGGTGTTTCTCTCCAATGGCCCTGGCGATCCCGAGCCTTGCGACTATGCCATCCATGCGATCCGCGAGTTGCTTGCGGCGCGTGTGCCCATCTACGGCATTTGCCTGGGCCACCAGCTCCTCGCCCTGGCCTCGGGGGCGAAGACGCTGAAGATGAAGTTCGGCCACCACGGCGCTAACCACCCGGTGCAGGACCTGGACAGCGGACGGGTGCTGATCAGCAGCCAGAACCATGGCTTCGCCGTCGATGCCGCCAGCCTGCCCAACAACCTGCGTGCGACCCATGTGTCGCTGTTCGACGGCTCTCTGCAGGGTATCGCCCGCACCGACGTGCCGGCCTTCAGCTTCCAGGGTCACCCGGAGGCAAGCCCGGGGCCGCATGACGTGAGCTATCTGTTCGATCGCTTCATCCACCTCATGCGGGAGCGCCAAGTCTAAGATGCCCAAGCGCACGGACATCCATTCCATCCTCATCATCGGGGCGGGGCCCATCATCATCGGCCAGGCCTGCGAGTTCGATTACTCCGGTGCCCAGGCCTGTAAGGCCCTGCGCGAGGAGGGCTATCGCGTCATTCTGGTCAACTCGAACCCGGCCACCATCATGACCGACCCGGAGATGGCCGATGCCACCTATATCGAGCCGATCAACTGGCAGACGGTGGCGGCGATCATCGAGCGGGAGCGGCCGGACGCCTTGCTGCCGACCATGGGCGGGCAGACCGGGCTCAACTGCGCGCTGGACCTGGCCCGGCACGGGGTGCTGGAAAAGTACGGCGTCGAGCTGATCGGCGCCACGCGCGAGGCCATCGACCGCGCCGAGGACCGCGAGAAGTTCAAGCAGGCCATGACCCGCATCGGACTTGCCTCGGCGCGCTCGGGCATCGCCCACAGCCTGGAGGAGGCCATGCAGGTGCAGGCTGGCATCGGCTTCCCGGTGATCATCCGGCCCTCCTTCACCCTGGGCGGCAGCGGCGGCGGCATCGCCTACAACATGGAGGAGTTCGTCGCCATCTGCGAGCGCGGCCTGGAGGCCTCGCCCACGCGCGAACTCTTGATCGAGGAGTCGCTCATTGGCTGGAAGGAGTTCGAGATGGAGGTCGTGCGCGACCGCGCCGACAACTGCATCATCGTCTGCTCCATCGAGAACCTCGACCCCATGGGGGTGCATACCGGCGACTCCATCACCGTGGCGCCGGCGCAGACCCTGACCGACCGCGAGTACCAGCGCATGCGCGATGCGGC
>JBKBRS010000139.1:0-5805 GCA_046292095.1 Thiobacillaceae bacterium | reverse complement strand
CCCTCGATCAACTGGTGCGGGTTGAAGCGCAGGATGTCGCGGTCCTTGAAGGTGCCGGGCTCGCCCTCGTCGGAGTTGCAGACGATGTACTTCTCACCCGGAAAGTTGCGCGGCATGAAGCTCCACTTGAGCCCCGTCGGGAAGCCCGCCCCCCCGCGGCCGCGCAGGGCGCTGGTCTTGACCTCGGCGATGATCGTCTCGGGCGGGGTGCGCTCGGCGAGGATCTTTTTGAGCACCTCGTAGCCGCCATGCGCGACATAGGTGTCGAGCGAGGCCGGGTTGGGCAGGTCGAAGGTCCAGGTGCAGACCTTGGTGTTCTTGCCGTCGAACTTCATTTCATCTCGTCCAGCAGACGGTCCACCTCCTCGGGGGTGAGCTTGACGTGCATCGTGTGATTGTTGTGCAGGCACAGCGGACCGTCGCCACAGGCCCCCATGCACTCGCCCTCTTTCAGGGTGAAACGGCCATCCGCGGTGGTCTCGCCGAAGTCGATGCCCAGGCGCTTTTTGAGGTGCTCGGCGATCTCCCCGGCCCCCTGCAGCAGGCAGGGCAGATTGGTGCACAGGGTGAGCTTGTGCCGCCCCACGGGCTTGAGATCGTACATGTTGTAGAAGGTCGCCACCTCGTACACCGCGATGGGCGGCATGCCGAGGTACTGCGCCACGAACTCGATCGTTTCCGGGGCAAGCCAGCCCTTTTCCACCTGGGCGATCCTGAGCGCGCTCATCACCGCCGACTGTTTGTGCTCCGGTGGATATTTGGCAATCTCGCGGTCGATCTGGGCGAGGGCCTCAGCAGAGAGCAGACTCATCGGTCGATGTCCCCAAAGACGATGTCAATCGTGCCGATGATGGCCACCACATCGGCGATCATGTGGCCGCGGGCGAGCTCGTTAAGCGCCGCCATGTGGGTGAAACCGGCCGGACGGATCTTGAGCCGATAGGGCTTGTTGGCGCCGTCCGAGATGAGATAGATGCCGAACTCGCCCTTGGGATGCTCCACTGCCGCATAGGCCTCGCCCTCCGGCACGTGCATGCCCTCGGTGAAGAGTTTGAAGTGGTGGATGAGCTCCTCCATGTTGGCCTTCATGGCCTCGCGCGAAGGGGGCGCCACCTTGTGGTTGTCGACGATCACCGGGCCGGGGTTCTTCTTCAGCCAATCGACGCACTGCCGGACGATGCGGTTGGCCTGGCGCATCTCCTCGATGCGTACCAGATAGCGGTCGTAACAGTCGCCGTTCCTACCCACCGGGATCTCGAAGTCGAGCTGGTCGTAGACCTCGTAGGGCTGATGCCGGCGCAGGTCCCAGACCACCCCCGAGCCGCGCAGCATGGGACCGGTCAGACCCAGGGCGCGGGCCCGCTCCGGCGAGATCACGCCGATGCCCACCGTGCGCTGCTTCCAGATGCGGTTGTCGGTCAGCAGGGTCTCGTATTCATCGACACAAGCAGGGAAGCGGTTGGTGAAGTCCTCGATGAAATCGAGTAGCGACCCCTGACGGTTTTCGTTCAGCCGCCTGACCTCTTCCGCGTCCTTGTAGGGCGAGACCTCGTATTGCGGCATGCGCTCCGGCAGGTCGCGATAGACCCCGCCCGGGCGGTAATAGGCCGCATGCATGCGCGCACCGGAGACCGCCTCATACATGTCCATGATGTCCTCGCGCTCGCGGAAGGCGTAGAGGAACACGGTCATGGCGCCGATGTCCAGCGCGTGCGCCCCAAGCCACATCAGGTGGTTGAGGATGCGCGTCAGCTCGTCGAACATCACCCGGATGTATTGCGCCCGGATCGGCGGGGTGATCCCCAGGAGCTTCTCGATGGCCAGCACATAGGCGTGCTCATTGCACATCATCGAGACGTAGTCGAGCCGGTCCATGTAGGGCACCGACTGCAGGAAGGTCTTGTGCTCGGCCAGCTTCTCGGTGGCGCGGTGCAGCAGCCCCACGTGCGGATCGGCCCGCTCGATCACCTCGCCATCCAGCTCCAGCACCAGGCGCAGCACCCCATGCGCCGCCGGGTGCTGGGGTCCGAAATTCAATGTGTAGTTGCGGATCTCAGCCACGGCCGGCGTCCCCAAAGGTGTCCTCGCGCACGATGCGCGGCGTGACCTCGCGCGGCTCGATCGTCACCGGCTGGTAGATCACGCGCTTGAGCTCCGGGTCGTAACGCATCTCGACGTGCCCCGACAACGGGAAGTCCTTGCGGAAGGGGTGGCCGATGAAGCCGTAGTCGGTCAGCAGCCGGCGCAGGTCGGGGTGGCCCTCGAAGACGATGCCGTACAGATCGAAGGCCTCGCGCTCAAACCAGTTGGCCGCCGGCCAGACCTCGACGAGCGAAGGCAGTACGGGGAAATCGTCGTCGGTGCAGAAGGTGCGCACACGCAGCCGGTGGTTCTTGGCCACCGACAACAGGTGCAGCACGACGGCGAAGCGCCGCCCCGCCCAGGCACCGTCCTTGTAGGCCGAATAGTCCACGCCGGCGAGATCGATCAACATGTCGAAGGCCAGCCCCGGCTCGTCGCGCAGACGCTGCGCGACCTCCAGCCAGTCGGCGGCTGCGACCTCGAGGGTCACCTCGCCCAGGGCGATACGGCTTTGCGTGATCTTGTCGCCCAGGGTGTCTTGCAGGCGCGCAGCGAGGGCTTCCGCGGTCAACGGCATGTTGCTGTTCCTTCAGCGGGCGATGGTGTTGGTGCGACGGATCTTCTTCTGCAGCTGCAGGATGCCGTAGAGCAAGGCCTCGGCCGTGGGCGGGCAGCCCGGCACATAGACGTCCACCGGCACGATGCGGTCGCAACCGCGCACCACGGAGTAGGAATAGTGATAATAGCCGCCGCCGTTGGCGCAGGAACCCATGGAGATCACCCAGCGCGGTTCGGCCATCTGGTCATAGACCTTGCGCAGGGCCGGCGCCATCTTGTTGGTGAGCGTGCCGGCGACGATCATCAGGTCGCTCTGCCGGGGGCTCGGACGGAAGACGATGCCGAAGCGGTCGAGGTCATAGCGCGAGGCGCCGGCGTGCATCATCTCCACGGCACAGCAGGCCAGCCCGAAGGTCATCGGCCACAGCGACCCGGTCTTGGCCCAGTTGATGACAGAGTCCGCCGTGGTGGTGATGAAGCCGCGTTCCAGGATACCCTCGATGCTCATGGTCTATCCCTCAGCGTGCCCCTGTGCGGATCGCGGCTTTCGTCGCTCCTACAGGGATCGCGGAGCAGAAACAGGCTGGTGTGGATGACATCATTCCCATTCCAGGGCGCCTTTCATCCATTCGTAGACGAAGCCGACCACCAGGATGGCCAGGAAGACCACCATGGACCAGAAGCCGAAGGCGCCGATCTGCTCGAGCACCACGGCCCAGGGGAAGAGAAAGGCGATCTCCAGGTCGAACAGGATGAACAGGATGGCCACCAGGTAGTAGCGCACGTCGAATTTCATGCGCGCATCCTCGAATGCCTCGAAGCCGCACTCGTAGGGCGAGAGCTTCTCGGCATCCGGGCGGTTGGGGGCGAGCACCCAACCGAGCAGCATCGGACCGATACCGATGGCCAACCCCACCAGGATGAATAACAAGATCGGGAAATAATTTTCCAGCATGCGCGCGCTCGTTCACCCGGTGGCTCGTAGGTTTTTGAAGTCTATGCGGCCGCCCATGCCGGTGTCAAGCCAGACCGAAACCAAAAACCCATTGATATCAATTGGTTATTAGATCAAGGCCGAAGGCTATAAGGATTATTGATGGTGCCGACGGCGAGACTCGAACTCGCACGCGTTTCCGCACTGCCCCCTCAAGACAGCGTGTCTACCAATTCCACCACGTCGGCAGGTGGCGCGCTCGTCGCGCGATTGACTATTTTAGCGTGAAAACCGTTCTACAGTCCCCGTCATCGGTGGATGCAGACTCGCCGCACCCCGACGGCAACCGGGATGCCACGAGTGGGTCACGCGACTTACCTGGGTATTTCGACCGGTTGGCCTCCTGGACCCGGCGCGGCCGGGGCGGGTGCATCCGGCGCGGACGGCTGTGTGGACACCGGCAGCGGCTTGGCCGACTCCACCTTTTGTGCGGAGAAATAGGTCAGCCCCAGGCTGGTGAGGAAGAACAGGGTGGCCAACACGGCCGTAGTCCGCGACAAGAAGTTCGCCGAGCCGGTCGCCCCGAACAGGCTGCCCGAGGCCCCGCTGCCGAAGGCCGCCCCCATGTTGGCACCCTTGCCGTGCTGCAGCAGGACCAGGG
This sequence comes from Thiobacillaceae bacterium, assembly GCA_046292095.1. GTDB lineage: Bacteria > Pseudomonadota > Gammaproteobacteria > Burkholderiales > Thiobacillaceae > JANWZL01. The sequence goes on along the minus strand of JBKBRS010000139.1, from coordinate 1,570 downwards.
CGATGATACCGATGGCCGCCAACACGTGCAGTATCCAGACGATCAGCTCCACGCTACCCCCAACTCAGGCGGCGCGACAGATGGCCAGGAATTCCTCGGCATTGAGCGAGGCGCCGCCGATCAGCCCACCGTCGATGTCGGGCTGGGCGAAGAGCTCGGCCGCGTTGGCGGCCTTGACGCTGCCACCGTATTGGATGACCAGATGATCCGCCACGTCGGCATCCAGCGCGCGGATCTTGGCGCGGATGAAGGCGTGCACCGCCTGTGCCTGCGCCGGCGTGGCGGTCTTGCCCGTACCGATGGCCCAAACTGGCTCGTAGGCGATCACGGCATTGGCCAGGGAGATGACCCCGCATTTCTCGAGCACGGCGTCGAGCTGGCGGCCGACCACCTGCTCGGTGATGCCGGCCTCACGCTCCTCCAGGGTTTCGCCCACACAGAGGATGGGCACCAGACCGGCGGTTTGCGCCGCGGCATATTTCTCGGCCACCACGGCGTCGCTCTCGCCGTAGTGGGTGCGCCGCTCGGAATGGCCGACGATGACGTATTTACACTCGAAATCGTTGAGCATGAGGGGCGAGACCTCCCCGGTGTAGGCCCCTTTGACGTGCTGGCTCACGTTCTGCGCACCCCAGGCCACCCTCGAGCCGGCGAGTTTGGCCTTGACCTGGGCGAGGTAGGGAAAGGGCACACAGACGGCGACCTCGGCCTTCACATCGCCCATGCCGGCCAGTATGCCGGTCAGCAGGGCGTCGTTGTCGACCAGGTTGCCGTGCATCTTCCAGTTGCCGGCGACGAATTTGCGACGCATGGATGAGCGGAGAGTCCCAAAAACCTAAATTTTACCCGCCTAGCCCCGGAGGGTCAAACTCTAGGGCAGTTTTGCGCAGGGCACGGGCGGCCGGCGCCCAAACGGGATGCATGCGTAGCCCTGGCGAAGACGGGCACGCGCGCAGCGCAAGTTTTCTTTCGCAGCCACATGACCAGGGCGCCGGCGGAGGCAGCCGAGCGCCACGCCAGAGGCCGCTCACCCGCGCAGCAGCGGATACAGGGCTTGCCTATGCCTCTTTCTGGTCGAAGTATTTGGCGAAACGCCGCTCGGTCAGGTGGCGGTCGAAACGCCAATCGGTCAGCAGTTTGATGGCCAGCTCGTAGGCCTTGGGTGGGATATCGTAGAGACGGGTAAGAACGAACGGCTGACCGCTCTCCAAGGCCTCGCACAGCTCCCGCAGGATGACGGCGCTCTCGTCGTCCCCGTTCTTGCGCACATACCTTGCGACGGACTTGACCGCATTCGCCATGATTCCAGCTCCTCGATGGATTTCGCGGCATGGCATGACCGCGACGAGGCCGTCATGATAGCGAAAGGCGTCCTGGTGAGGGTTACAATATGATGACAGATATGTTACAGCGGCCCGCCAGGGCCGGCGCTCAGACGGCCAGGGCCACGCTCGGCGCGGGCGATCATGTCGAGCATGACCGGATATGCCTCATCGCCATTCAGCAGCAGGCGCACCGAATTGCCCGGTTCAAAACTCTCGGGAAGGATCCGCTGGCCGAGCCGGGCAAG
>JBKBRS010000138.1:0-5819 GCA_046292095.1 Thiobacillaceae bacterium | reverse complement strand
CAGCCGCGCCGTCGGGAAGGACAAGTCGCCCGAGCGGGGATGCGCCGCGCGCCCCAGCCCCGCATTTTCCATCGCCTGGATGGCCTTCATGGCGGCGCCGGTGGCGTCCTCGATGGCTTGGGCGATGTCCATCGGCCGGCGCACCGGACCCGCCGCGTAGATGGCGGTGCGGCGCGTCTCGTAGGGGAAGCAGATAAAGTGGCTGTCGGTGAAGCCCCACTTGAACTGCGGGATGTCCGGCCCCTGGCGGTAGGTGAGGTTGAGGATGGACACCGGCTTGATCTCGCCGCCAGTCTCGGTCCCCTCACCCCCTGCGGCCTCCTGTCCCTCGACCTGGGGTGCGACAAGCGCATCGATGTTCACCCCGGAGTTCGGCACCACGCCGGTGGCCAGGACCACCAGATCGGCCTCGATCTGGGCGTTCTTGTCGTCCAGGATCAGGTCGTGGAACTTGACGCTGAGGCCGTCGCCGCTGGGCACCACCTCGGAGACCACCCCTTTGGAGAAGATCACCCCGCGGTTCTGCGCCGAGCGGTAGAAGTCCTCGCCGTTGCCGGGCGTGCGCAGGTCGGTGAACAACACCACGGTGTCCACATCCGGGTTGGCGTCCTTGAAGTAGATCGCCTGCTTGATGCTGGTGTTGCAGCAATGGCCCGAGCAATAGGGCAGGTGCTCGCCGCTGGCGTCGCGTTGCCCCGCGCACTGCACGAAGACGACGGATTTCACCTCCTTGCCGTCGGCGCGCTTGATCACCCCGCCGTTGGCAGCGCGAGCGAGCGCCTCCAGGCCGGCCTGGTCCACCACGTGCGGCGATTTGCCATAGCCCAGGTGCGGCAGCTTGTTGGCGTCGTACAGCGAAAAACCGGTCGCCTGGACGATGGCGCCGATGTCCTCGGTCACCGTCGGCCCGCTCTCCACGGCGATGTCCACCTTGAAGCGGCCGGGCGCGCCAGCGGTCTTGGCGATAGTGGCGTTCAGATACACCTTGATGTTGGGGTCGGCCTCGATCTGCGCCACCATGTCGGCCACACCGGTATCCTCCGGCGACTTGAACGGCTCGCGGGTGGGCACGCGGCGGTGCAGCTTGGCGGCCCAACCGCCGAGGCTGGCGGTCTTCTCCACCAGCACCACCTTGTAGCCGGCCTTGGCGGCCTCCAGGGCCGCCGTCATGCCGGAGATGCCACCGCCCACCACCAACAGGGTCTTATTGGTGCCGGTGTTGGGGTTGCCGGCCGGCTGGGTCATGGCCTTGACCTCGGCGCAGGCCATGCGCACATAGTCCTCGGCCATCTCCTGTGTGGTCTCACGCGCCTCCTCGGTGTCCGGGCGCACCCAGATCACCCCCTCGCGCAGATTGCCGCGCGAGATGGCGGTGGCGGGAAAGTTGAAGGCCTCGGTCTTGGCGCGGCGCGAGCAGGCGCAGATGGCGGCGTGGGTCACCCCCTCGCCCTCGATGTCGGCGCGGATCATGGCCACGCCCTCTTCCGAGCAGAGGAAGGGGTGGGTGCGCACGATCTGCATCTTGCCTTCCTTCTTGGCCACCGCCTCCAGGGCAGCGATGTCCAGGCGCTCGCCCAGGCCGCAACCGGAACAGATGTAAGCAGCGTGTTTCTTCTCAGACATGGTTAAGCCTCCGCACGGGCAAGCTTGTTGACGACCTGAATGGCGCGCAGCGCCGCTGCCGTGGCGGATTGCACCGCCCGGTTGACATCCAGCGCATTGGTGGCGCAGCCAGCGCCGAAGATGGCACCATTGGCGGGGTCGGCCATGATGAAGCCGGAAGAGTCGCTCATCACCTCGGCCGGGATATCCACCCCTTTGACCTCGGGCTCCATCCCCACGGCCAAGACCACCAGGTCATGCGTGTTCGCATAGCGCTTGTAGCCTTCGGTGTTCACCCCCCAGCAGACGGGATTCATGTCCTTGTCCTGGGAGATGCGCGCCACCTTGGACTTGATGAAGGTGACGTTGGGGTTGGCCTTGACCTTGGCGTAGAAGTCCTCGAAACGGTCGATGGCGCGGATGTCGATGTAATAGATGGTGGACTTGCCCTCGTCGCCGTACTTCTCCTGCACGTAGTGCGTCTGCTTGAGCGAGGCCATGCAACAGAAGCGCGAGCAGTGGCGCAGATGGTTCTCGTCGCGCGAGCCGGCGCATTGGATGAAGGCGATGTTCTTCGCCTCGCGCCCATCCGAGGGACGCAGGATGCGCCCGCCCGTAGGCCCGTGCGGGTCGGCCAGGCGCTCGAATTCCACATTGGTGATCACGTTGGGGAATTCGCCATAGCGATAAGGCGTGATCTTCCCGGCGTCATAGGGCTTCCAGCCGGTGGCCCAAATGATGGCGCCGGCCTTGAGGCTCACTACCTGCTCCTGCTGCTCGAGCTCGATCGCGCCGTACTTGCAGGCGGCGCGGGCAGCCTCGGCCTCGGGCGTGCCGATGATGGACTTGTCGATCACATAGCGCATGGGATAGGCCATGCTATGCGGCAGATAGGCCGCCTTGACCTTGCCCAGGTTGTAGTTGAAGGCGTCCGGGATCTCGGTGGTGACCGCCTTGGCGCACTCGCCGCAGGCCGTGCACTTCTCGTTGACATAGCGGGGAGTGAGCTTGACCGTGACCGTGTAGTCCCCCTTCACCCCGCTGATGCCGGTCACCTCGGCCAGCGTCAGCACCTGGACGTTCGGGTTGGCCTTGAGCCGCCGCAGGTTGATCTCCAGCCCGCAGGTGGGATGACACATCTTGGGGAAGTAGCGGTAGAGCTGCGCGGTGCGGCCGCCGAGCCAGGGGTTCTTCTCCACCAGCACCACGCGCTTGCCGGTCTCGGCCGCCTCCAGCGCCGCAGTCATGCCGGAGATGCCGCCACCCACCACCAGGATGGTCTGGTTGGTCGCCACAACTGACGTCATGTGTCGCCTCCGAAGGTAGATTCGCGAAAAGGGGTTTGCGGACCAAACCGCACAAACTGGCGAATATTACCTTGCAAAGACCGCCCGGGCGACCTTGGGATCAATCGAATGTTTCTATGTGTAAATAGATAGCGTAAATCTGACGAGCGCGAGGGGTTTCGGAGCCCATGCCCCTGCGGCACTCGAGCATGCGCCCCGGGTTACGCCTTACAAGGGCATCGCCCGCCCAGCCCGGGGCGATCGATGCCTTGATAGCAGCGCTCGCGGACTGCCGTTGCGCGAGCGGCTAGCGTTGCGCGAGTTGGGACTGGACATAGGAAACTGCCCCAGGCGGCAGCCCTCCCCTGTCTAGGGCGTTTCGTAAGGCGGTTTGGGCATTGTCTCGGTCCCCTTCCGCATCCAGGGCAAGCCCGAGTCCGAGCCACCAGGCGGGGTTGGCGTCGCTCTGCGCCAGGGCGTGTCGGTAGGCAGCGGCGGCCTCTGCATAACGGGCGGTCAAGAGGTATAGGCCAGCGAGCAGGGCGCTGTCGGCGGCACGTGACAAGGGTTGCGCTTGTTGCAGGCATGCCAGGGCGCGTTCATACTCGCCGGCCTCAGCCCACCAAAGCGCTGCCTCGCGCGCCAGGGCCGCGTCAGCGGCGTTGGCCTGGGCCGTCTCCAAATATTCGGCGGCAGACCTGGCGCCCGCGCGCCGGGCCAGAAGGCGGGCATGTCCGAGATGGGCCTGGATGGGAGGGTTGGGCAGAGCGAGGAGGCGACGATACAACGCCTCGGCCGCTGCCAGCGCCCCCTGCCGATGCTGGACGATGGCCTCGAACAGCAGGGCCATGACATCGTCCTGTGCCTTTCCTCCGTCGATAACGATACTCGATTCATCCAGTTTCAACGGCATCGGCATGTCGAGGAGAGGTGGCCGCCGCGCGGCTGACCGTGCTTGCAAGCGCTTATCGTGCGTCAGGGCGAACTCTGCGCGCAGAACGAGGTCGCTGGCGCAAGCGCCGTCAATGCGACCGGGCCCAGCGATGAGCAGGACCAGGACAAGCGCTGAGACTCGGGCCCCCGGCAGCTTCATTCACTACTCCAGGCGTGGACCATAGGTGCTCAGGCGCTCGCGGGTGGCGAGATAGTCCTGCTGCCAATCCTGTGCGTCGCGGATGATGGTGGGTTTGATCAGCACCACCAGTTCCCGCTTGCGGCTGGAGCGCCGGGTGCTGCCAAATAGCTCCCCGAACACAGGCAGTTGGCCAAGTCCGGGAAGCCGCTGGGCGGTGTCGCCATGATCCTGTTTCATCAGTCCACCAATGGCGACGATCTGGCCGTCCTTGAGACGGACCACGCTGTCGGTCTCGCTGATGCTGCTCATCGCTAGCGGCAGAATCAGGCTGCCCAGGCTGCCGAGGTCGATGACTTTACGGTCTTCCTCGACCCGGCTGACCGAGGGCCGCACATGCAGCAGGATGTTGTCCTGGGCATCGATCTGGGGCGTCACATCCAGGGCGATGCCGGAAAAGAACGGCTGCACCACGACGTTGGGTGGCGTGCCTGGCGTGGTGGCGGTGGGCGCGGTGCCGCCCGTGACCTCGGTGACGAAGAACTGGTCCGTGCCCACCTTGAGCACGGCCTTTTGGTTGTTCAGGGTGGCGATCCTCGGGCTGGACAGTACGTGCACCGTGCCCTGGGTCTGCAAGAGGTTGATGATGGCGCCAAACTCGCTATTGACGAAGGCGGCGCCAAAGGGGGTGCCGGCTGCGCCCGGTGGCCCACTGGTCAGCATACCGCTGATGCCTGTGCCGAGATTGATGGGGTTGTTGGCACTGTCCAGGCCATCCTGACCGATGCGCAGCTTGCCGCGGCGGGCCAGAAGCGCCCAGTTGATGCCGGACTGGTAGTCATCCAGCAATTCGACCTCGACGATCTTCGCCTCCAGCATGACCTGACGCGCACCGCTCGTCTCGGTGGCGCGCAGGTATTCCTCGACCAGCTTCAACTGGGATGGAGCAGCACGCACGATGACGAGACCCGCCTGCGGACTGACCACGACGTGCCCCTGCTCGCCCACGAGCGTCTTGATGGCGTTTTCGATCTCCTGCCAGAATTTCGTGGCGTTCTGCGTTTGTACGCTGGAGGTCTCCAAGGCACGCGAGCCGGTGCCGCCCTTGGGGTCGGTCAAACTGATGGAGCCGGACACCACGCGCATGTCGGACATACCCTGGCGTGACAACGCTAGCTGGTTGACCTCGAAGACGCGCGTACGCTGCGCGGGCGAGGGTATGACGATGCGCCGGCCCTGCAATTCGTACTCGATGCCGTACAGTGCCCGGATCGCATCCAGCGCCTCGATGACCGTCACCTGCTTGAGGTTGAGGGTCAGCGTGCCCGTGACGTCTGGGTGCACCAGGATGCTGTAGGGCGTGCCCGTGACCATGCCCATGAGGACTTCGCGTGCGGGGGCGTTGTTGACGGTCAGGTTGAAGCGCGGCTCCGGCGCCTGTGGGGCCTCGACGCTCGGCAGTGGCCGAACGGCCTCCAGCACAACCCGTTTCACCTCCGGTGGGAGCTCGCGTGGCGCCGAAGTGGTTTCCAATGCTCGTCCCAAGGCGACCTGTCCCTGCCGCCCCGGTTGGCTCGCGCAGCCAGCCAGCAAGGCAATGGCGGCGATGAAGGCCAGGCTGCGGCTCACCGTCCGTCGCCTGCGGATGGGCGGAATCATGGTGACTGCTCCGGTATAGGGCATGGGTTGCCTCCTATGCATGGTCGAACCGGGGTGATGGCCTGCGGCGCGGTGATGCCATCCACCGTCAGCAGCGGCACACGGTAGCGACGCTTCTTTCGACTGACGATGACGTGATCCTCGGCGATGTGCTCGATGCGAGCACCATCCACTTCGCTGCCGGTCTGCACCATGCGACC
>JBKBRS010000137.1:0-5845 GCA_046292095.1 Thiobacillaceae bacterium | reverse complement strand
CCTGGTGCAGACGCCGCACTTCTTCGTCAATGCCGACCCGGTGGAACACAACCTGCGCATCTTCGGGCGCATGCCGCCGGAGAACGAGATGTTCTACGGCGCCATCCAGCATGGCCTGGACTTCTGGGAGGCCTCTTTCTTCTGCGGCTCGGCGGCAGTGCTCAGGCGCGCCGCCCTGGACGAGGTGGGGGGATTCACCGGTCAGACCATCACCGAGGACGCCGAGACGGCCCTAGAGCTGCACAGCCGCGGCTGGCGCAGCGTCTATTACGGCCGCCCGCTCATCTCCGGTCTGCAGCCCGAGACCTATTCCGGCTTCATCACCCAGCGGGTGCGCTGGGCGCAGGGCATGATGCAGATCCTGCTGCTGAAAAACCCGCTGCTGCGCCGGGGGCTCAGGCCCTGGCAGAAGCTGGGCTATCTCAACAATAGCGCCTTCTGGCTGTTCCCCTATGCGCGCACGGTCTTCCTGCTGATCCCCTCGGCCTGGCTGATCTTCGGGCTGCAGGTCTATCACGCCAATCTCGCGCAATTCGCCGCCTACACCTTGCCGCATCTGGCCGGGGTGATGCTGGCCGGCCACCTGCTCTACGGGCGGGTGCGCTGGAGTTTCGTCTCCGAACTCTACGAGATGCTGTAGTCGTTCTACAGCCTGCGGGGGCTCAACCAGGTGCTGCGCAACCCGCGCGCGCCGCGTTTTCGCGTCACGCCCAAGGGCGAGGTCCATTACCGCGATTTCGTCTCCTCGCTGGCCAAACCCTTTTATGCCTTCTACATGCTCGCCTGGGTCTCGCTCGGCTTCGGGGTCTGGCGCTGGTTCGACCAGCCCCTCACGCGCGACGTCACCCTGATCACCATGGGCTGGGAGGTGTTCAACCTGCTCCTGCTGCACGGGGTCCTGGGCGCCATGTACGAGCGCCGCCAGCGCCGCGGCGCACCGCGTGTGCCCGCGCAGGAGGCGGTGCGTCTGGTCGGCACGCTGGGTCGGCCCCTCGATGCGCGCATCCTCGACATCTCCGCCAGCGGCATGCAACTGGGCTTCGACGCCGCCGCGACACCTCCGGAGGGCCGGCTGCACGTCGAGGTCACGCCGGCCGCGCTGGGCCGCGAAGTGCGACTGCCGGTCTCCATCGCCTGGCAGCGCAAAGGGGCGCTGGGCCTTTATTTCGAGCCGGAGGACGTCGCCCAGAAGCGCGAGATCATCGCCCTGGCTTATGGCGACAGCGAGCGCTGGCGCGACATGCAGGCGCGCCGCCGCACCGAGGCCGACCGCTTGGGGGTGGTGCAGGCCTTCGCCCGCCTCATGGCGATCGGCAGCCGTGCCGCCTTCGATCTCTTCACCGCCCTGCTGGCGCGGTTCCCGGAATGGATCGATCGGCGGCTGGACGCCCTCGTCCGTCCCCAAGCCCCCGCCGCCACTCAAGCGCAAAACACGCCGCCTCTGCGGGGGCTGCCGGTGGCGATGCCGGCGACAACACCCGCCGCCCCCAAAGTCACACAAACCTCGGAGCTCGTATGAAACACCTAATCTTGCTGTGTCTGCTCGGCCTGGGTATGGCTCGCCTTGCCGTCGCTGCGCTGCCCCCGGCACCGAGCGAGCCGACCCTCACGGCGGCGGCGCTAGCCCACTTCATGCCCGAGCCCAGCCCGATCGATCTGCGTGGGGCGCATGCGCGCGCCGAGGTGGCCATCCCCATCGCTGCGGGCCTTACGCCGCAGCGCCTGACCCTCTATCTGGCCGCTGCCAACTCCGTGGCGCTCCTGCCCAAGCGCTCCGTGCTGCGCGTGCTGCTCGACGACGCGCTAGTCGCGCAGATCCCGCTCGACCCCAAGCTGCCGCGCATCGAGGCCAGCATCGAGCTGCCGGTGCAGGGGTTCGAGCCCGGATACCACCGCTTGGTGTTCGATGCTGCCCAGCACTACACCGAGGCCTGCGAGGACTCGGCGGCGCCCGAGCTATTGACCCAGATCGACACGCGGCGCTCCTGGCTGAAGCTGGAGGGACGCTGGCAGGAGGGGCCGTTCAGCCTGGCCGAGCTCGACCGGTTGTTCGATCCCCGTCGCTGGGGCCCACAGCCGCTCACCATCGCCACCGTTGGGACGGTCACCCCGGACCTGATCCGTCTGGGGGCGCTGGCCAGCCAGGTCGTCGGCCTCAAGCTGCGCTATCGCCCGCTGCGGGTCGTTCATCGCGCGCTCGCCCCGCGTCCTGACGCCCTGGAAGCCCTCCTGCAGGCTTCCAGCGAGAATGACACCATCATACTGCTCGGGCAGCCCCAGGCGACGGCCGCCGTCCTCGGGGCTGTACTGCCGGCTGGCACCCATCTCGCCTTGCACCGCCACCCGGGATGGCCGCAACAGCCGCTGCTCGTGGTGCAGGGCAGCCCCCAGGAGATGGAACGCGCCTTGCAGGCCCTCGCCGTGCAGCGCATGCCGCTGCCGGATCGGGCGGAAACCGGGGTGGTCGCCGTCTCTGCCGCTCCCACGCCGCCCGTACTTCCGGCCGATCGGCCGGTGCGCTTGCGCGCCCTGGGCTGGAGTGGGGATCTGGAGGTGCGTGGGCGTTACGGCAGCCGCGCCATTGAGTTCACCCTGCCGGCAGACTTCTACACCCCACGCGAGGATTTCCTCTCGCTACGCCTGAACCTGGCCTACGGCGCCGGCCTGCGCCAGGACTCGGCGCTCAACGTGGTCGCCAATGGCCGCTTCGCCCATGCCGTGCCGCTCGACGGGCGGGATGGCACCCGCTACGACGGCTATGAAGTGCGCATCCCCCTGGCCCTGCTGCAGCCCGGATACAATCGCCTGGAATTGAATGCCCACCTGATCCCGGCCGTGGGGGGACGATGCGTGGAGCAGGCCATCGAGCCGATGCGGCTGACGGTGCGCGCGGATTCCACTTTGCAGCTCCCATCACACGCACAGGTGGCGGCGGTACCCGATCTGCGCCTGCTCGGGCGCGGCGCTTATCCCTATGCCGGGGCGCGCAGCCTGGGCCTGTGGCTGGCTGATAGCGATTCGGAAACCCTGGCGGCGGCGTGGACGCTGCTGGCCCGCCTGGCGCAGATCCGCGCCGCCATCCTGCCGCCGCTGCGCGTGAGCGTCGGCCGCACCCCGCCTGAAGGCATGGAAGACCTCATCCTGGTCGGCACCCCCAGGCAGTTCCCATCGGACGCCCTCGCCCAAGCACCGGTGCGCGCCGACGGGCGCATCCTCCAGGGCGGGGCCGCTCTCCTGGCGGAGACACCCGCGAGCGTCTGGCGGCGGTGGTTCAGCTGGCTCGTGCAAGGGGTCCCGGCCGCCGCCGCGCGTCCAGAACCCGTCAGCGTCACGATCGAGACGCCCTCGCTCGGTCGGCAAGGGGCCTTGTTGCAATGGCTCGACAAACGGGGGCGGTTGCTCACCTGGCTCGCCGCCGACCAGCCGGCGCTACTGCAAAGCCGCGTCCAGACCCTGATCGAGCCGGCCGTGTGGGGGCGGATCGAAGGCGATGTCATGATGTGGCGGGACGCGGATACCGTCCATACCGATCGGGTGGGGGACACCCGCATGCGCGGCAGCGCCGGCTGGTCGATGCGGCTGAGCTATCTGCTCAGTCAGCGGCCAGTGTATTGGGCCGGTGCAGGGCTTCTGATCCTGCTGCTCGCCTGGAGCACGCGGGCGCTGCTGTTGCGCTTCAAGGCGCGCAAACACCCCGGTGTGCGCGAGGAGGGGCCGTGAGGCGCTGGGCCTGGCTGGCGCTCGTCCTTGGCCTGGCCGGGTTGTCGTCCGCTGCCCAGGCCTTGGACGCCGCCCTGTGGCAGGCTTGGCGTGCCCGTTTCGTCTTGGCCGACGGACGGGTCCTCGACACGGGTCAGGGCGGGGCGAGCACTTCGGAGGGGCAGGGTTACGGCATGTTGCTAGCCGTGGCGGCCGGCGATGCCAAGAGCTTCGAGCGCCTGTGGACCTGGACCCGGACGCATCTTGCGCTGCGCCCCGACGGGCTGCTCGCCTGGCGCTACCACCCCCAGCGCGGGGTGGAGGACGACAACGCGGCCGCCGATGGCGACCTGCTGGTGGCCTGGGCCCTCGTGCGGGCGGCCGAGCGCTTCGGGCGTCCCGATTACCGTGACCAGGCCCGAGCGCTGGCGGCGGCCATCCGCCGCCACCTCGTCGTCCCCACCGCCTGGGGCCTGGTGCTCAAGCCGGCCCCGGCCGGTTTCGACCGCCCCGAGGGCCTGGTGGTCAACCCCTCCTATTGGGTCTTCCCCGCCCTCGACGCGCTGGCCCGCGTCGATCCCGACCCGGCCTGGGCGGCCCTGCGCGAAAGCGGGCTCAGGCTGTTGCGGCTGGCGCGTTTCGGCCGTTGGGGCCTGCCGCCGGACTGGTTGCTGCTCGCCGACCCGCTACGCCCGGCGCCGGGTTGGCCGGCACGCTTCGGCTACGACGCCCTGCGCATCCCGCTCCACCTCGTCTGGGCCGGGGTGCGCGACGAGGCCCTGCTCGCCCCCTACCGTGCCTACTGGGGTGCCTACGGGTGCACCGGGCGCCTGCCGGCCTGGACCGATTTCGATCTGGACGCGGTCGATGCCTGGGGCGGCTTTGCGGGTGTGCAGGCGGTGGCTGACTTGCTCGGGCTGAACGGGCCAGGTACGGACAAACCCCGGATCGAGGACCTGGACTACTATCCGGCCACATTGCTGCTGTTGGCCCGGCTGGCGACGCAGGAGGGCAGGCCATGAGATGGCCGCTTGCCCTGGTCGCGGCCTGGGCGCTGGGCGCGCAGGCCGCCGGGTTGCCCCAGCGCTGGGAACGCCAGGCCCAGGACCTGCAGCTTGAGCGTCAGCCGGATGCTGGGGTCGCAGCCGTCCGTCGCACCGACCGGGTGCAGACCCTCGGCGCCCGGTTGCAGACCCTCCAGCTGCACAACGGGGAAGGCCCGCCGACATCGGTTGCCGCGGTCGAGCGGCGGCGCATGGGTGAGCACGGCATCCTGACCCAGGCCAGCCGGCGCCAGACGGCACCCGCCCCTCAGCCCGAACCCCAGGCGATCTGGCATGCCCTTCTCACCGAGGCCGAGCGTACCGGACCGGGACCCGAGCTGTTCGCCCGCGTCGAGACCGAGGCGGCCTGGCTGGAGCGGGCGGCCGATGCCGACCTGCTGCAGCGCCTGGGCTGGGTCCTCCTCGCCGACGGGCGGGCGGCGCAGGCCGAGCGCTGGTTCTCGCTCGCCCTGACGCGCGACCCTGCCAGCAGCGCCGCACGCCGCGGGCTGGCCTTAAGCCTGGCGCGGCGTGACAAGCTCGCCGAGGCGTACGCACAGCTCGTTCCCCTGCCGGATGCGGCCGAGACGCGTCGCGCCCTGGCCGACACCCTAGCCGAGCAGGCACGTGCACGCGGCGACGATGCCGGCGAGCGGTCCTGGCTCGAGCGCGCCCTGGCCGATGCGGCTGGCGAAGACTGGGCGCTGCGCGAGCGGCTGGCCTGGAACGCCCAGCGGCGCGGGGATTGGGCAAAAGCCAGCGATGCCTGGCGCTCCTTGCTGGCGGTGGAGGACAGGGCATCCTGGCGCGAGGCGCTGGCTGCCGCCCTGCAGGCCCAGAATGACCCGGCGGCCGCCTACCAGGTGCTTGCGGGACTGCCGGGGGCGACTGCCTGGCGCGCGGCCCTGGCCCTTGCGCTGGCGGACCGCGCCCGTGCCGAGGGACTTCACGAGTCGGAGCGTGCATGGCTGCAGGCCGCCTTGCGCGAGGATACCGCCAATGCCGACCTCTACATCCGCCTCGCCGGCAATGCCGAGGCCCGGGCCCAATGGGACGAGGCGGCGGGTCACTGGTCACAGGCCTATGCCCTCAGGCCCGACCCC
>JBKBRS010000136.1:0-5997 GCA_046292095.1 Thiobacillaceae bacterium | reverse complement strand
CCTCATGACCTACCAGATGCCAGACGAACTGCTGGCCATCGCCAGCGGCGGCGAGTTCGACGAATTCGATCTCAACGAATTCTTCGCCGCCACCGGCACGGGCAAGGCGGCGCAGTTCAAGCACAAGGACGAGGTGCAGAAGTGGCTGGACATCCTCCGCGGCCAGTATGCGCCCAAGACACACGAGCTGCTCAAGACCGGCACGCGCCCGCCGTTCCCGTACTCGGACGTGCGCCTGCTGCCCTACCTGCAACATTCGTTGTGGTTCCTGCCGAATGTCGCGGCCTGCCATGCGATGGCGAACCTGCTGGCGGAAAGGCACAACGCCTTCTGGCACGACTATACGGTGATCGTCGCCGCCGGCACTCAGGCAGGCATCGGGCTCGATGCGCTGGCGCCGGTGCGTCAGGCCATCGGCAGCGGGTTCGATACCAAGACCATCACGCTGTCCTGCGGCAAGCTCACCACGGGCATCACGGTGCCGCAGTGGTCGTCCATCCTGATGCTGCGCAATCTCCAGTCGCCGGAGACCTATTTTCAGGCGGCCTTCCGCGTGCAGTCGCCTTGGTCCATCAGGAACCCCAATGGCGACGACCCGAACGCGGAGGAAGTCTTGAAGCCCGTCTGCTTCGTCTTCGACTTCGCGCCCACGCGCGCCCTGCGGCAGTTCTCCGAATACGCCATCGGCCTGTCGCCCAACGAATCAAACCCGGAAAACGCGGTCAAGGATCTGGTTTCGTTTCTGCCCGTGCTGGCGTTCGACGGCGCGAACATGACGCAGATCGACGCCGGCGGCATCCTCGACGTCGCCCTGGCGGGCACCTCGGCGACACTCTTGGCGCGCAAGTGGGAGAGCGCGCTGCTCGTGAACGTGGACAACGCCACGCTGCGGCGCATTCTGGACAGCCCCGAGGCGATGGCCGCGCTGGAGCGCATCGAGGGCTGGCGCAGCCTGGGCGACCACGTCATCGAGACCATCATCAACCAAAGCGATAAGATCAAGGCGCTCAGGAACAAGGCCAGGCAAGGGGGTTTGACGGCCAAGGAGAGGCGGGAGCTCAGCGCCGAGGAGAAGGCGTACAAGTCCATGCGCCGGCTGGTGCAGGAGAAGCTCATCAAGTTCGCCACCCGCATCCCGGCCTTCATGTACCTGACCGACTTTCGCGAGAACACCTTGCAGGACGTCATCACCCGGATAGAACCGGATTTGTTCCGCGCCGTGACGGGCCTGAGCGTGGAAGACTTCCATCTGCTGGTGCGGCTCAAGGTATTCAACACCGAGCAGATGAATCAGGCGGTATTCGCCTTCCGTCGCTATGAGGATGCGTCGCTGCGCTACACCGGCATCGACAGCCACCCGGGCCTCAGGCACTATGGGCTCTATGACACGGTGGTGGCGAAGGCTTGAGCGGCGACGACGACGCGATCGACTCGCCGCAAGGTCGGGTTGCCGGGACGGGTCAGACGCTGCACGGCCGGCCAGGCGGCACCCATGGCGCGGGCCGCCTCGCAGAGCGCACGCGCTGCGCGCGCGAAGCGGATCAGTAGCGCCGCTACCGGCGCGTCCGGCCCGCCGCCAGGCGGCCTGCCCTTCGCCGTCCTGCGCATGAAGGACGCCCATACACCCGGCTTTCGCACACAACCCTCGCGCGTTAAGTCGCGGCTTTAAGCCGCGCCTACAGGCCAGAGGCGCCCTGTAGGCGCGACGCCAGAAAAACGCCGGTCGCCCCGACAGGCTGCGACTGTCACCGCTTTCGTCGCAGGCACACCCCGAAAAAGCTCGCGTCCGCAAGGCGCGAGCGGTCCCCCATGGTCTTCAGGCGGGGGCGGACAAGGCGGCGCGCAGGGTCTTCGCCGCCGCCACCATGTTGGCCAGGGCCGCCTCGGTCTCCGGCCAGGTGCGGGTCTTGAGCCCACAGTCGGGGTTGACCCACAGCCGCTCGCGCGGGATGCGGGCGGCGGCCTTTTCCAGCAGCTTCACCATGGCCTCGACCTCGGGCACGTTGGGCGAGTGGATGTCATACACCCCCGGGCCGATCTCGTTGGGATACTCGTAATCGGCGAAGGCATCCAAAAGCTCCATGTTGGAGCGCGCCGTCTCGATGGTGATGACGTCGGCGTCCAGCTCGGCGATGGCGGCGATGATGTCGTTGAACTCCGAATAGCACATGTGGGTATGGATCTGTGTGGCGTCCTTGACCCCGGCGGTGGCCAGGCGGAAGGCCTGCACCGCCCAGCCCAGGTATGCCTCGCGGTCCCGCGCGCGCAGCGGCAACGCCTCGCGGAAGGCGGGCTCGTCCACCTGGATTACCTGGATGCCGGCGGCCTCCAGGTCGAGGATTTCGTCGCGCAAGGCCAACGCGATCTGCAGGGCGGTGTCGCGCCAGGGCTGATCGTCACGCACGAACGACCACTTGAGCAGGGTCACCGGCCCGGTGAGCATGCCCTTCATGGGCCTTTGTGTGAGGGACTGGGCATAGGTGATCCAGGCCACGGTCATCGGCGCCGGTCGCGCCACGTCGCCGTAGAGGATGGGCGGCTTGACGCAGCGCGAACCGTAGGACTGCACCCAGCCGTGCGCGGTGAAGGCGTAGCCCGCGAGCTGCTCGCCGAAGTACTCCACCATGTCGTTGCGCTCGGCTTCGCCGTGCACCAGCACGTCCAGGCCCAGACGCTCCTGGACCGCGACGGCATGGCGGATCTCGGCGCGCATGCGCGCCTCGTACTCGGCCTGGGTGATGCGGCCGGCGCGATGGTCGCGTCGGGCGGCGCGGATCTCGGCGGTCTGGGGGAAGGAGCCGATGGTGGTGGTGGGCCAAGGCGGCAATCGCAGACGGGCGCGCTGCACCGCCGCGCGCACCGGGTAGGGCGAGGCGCGGCGGCAATCCTCCGGCCGTATCTGGGCGAGCCGCGCGCGCACGGCGGGGTTCACGACCCGCGGCGAGGCGCGCCGGGCCGCAAGCGCCGCGCGGTTTTCCGCCAAGGCCGCGGCCACCGCGTCACGGCCCTGCGCCAGGGCGCGCGCCAGGAGGGCCAGTTCATCGAGCTTCTGCACGGCGAAGGCCAGCCAGGAACGGACCTCGGGGTCCAGGTCGGTCTCCAGCGCGAGATCGAGCGGCACGTGCAGAAGCGAGCAGGAGGGGGCCAGCCACAGCCGCTCGCCCAGCCGGGCGTAGAGGGGTTCGAGCCGTTCGAGCCGGGCGTCGAGGTCGGCGCGCCAGACGTTGCGGCCGTCGATCGCGCCCACCGACAGCACCTTGGTCGCCGGCAGCCAGTCCGCCACCTGCGCAAGCTCGTCCGGCGCGCTCACGGCGTCCACATGCAGGCCAGCCACCGGCAGCTTCACGGCGGTGAGCAGATTGTCTTCCAACGCGCCGAAATAGACCGCCACCATGAGCTTGGGGCCGGCATTGTGCAGCCGGTGGTAGGCGCGTTCGAAGGCCAGGCGCCAGCGCTGCGGCAAGTCCAGGGCGAGGATGGGTTCGTCCAGTTGCGCCCACTCGACGCCTTGGGCCTTAAGGCGCGTCAGGATCTCGCCATACACCGCGAGAAGATCGTCGAGCAGTTCGAGCTTGTCGAAGCCGCCTTGGGCCTTGGCCAGCCACAGCCAGGTCAACGGCCCCACCAGAACGGCCTTGGGCGCGTGGCCGAGGGCCTTGGCCTCTTCCACCTGCTCGAACAGGTCTTCGCGCGACAGGGCAAAGCGCTGCCCCGGCGCGAGCTCCGGCACGAGGTAGTGATAGTTGGTGTCGAACCACTTGGTCATCTCGCAGGCGAAGGCGGGCTCGCCGCTGGGGGCGCGGCCGCGCGCCATGCGGAAGTAGGTGTCCAGATCGAGCTGCCCGCCCGTCCAGCCGAAACGCGCCGGCACCACGCCCAGACGCGCGCTCATGTCCAGCACGTGGTCGTAGAGGGAGAAGTCCCCCACCGCCACGTAGCGACAGCCGGCCGCCGCCTGCAGCCCCCAATGCCGCGCGCGCAGCTCGCGGGCCACGGCGAGCAGCGCCTCGGCGCTGCGCTCGCCCTTCCAATAGCCCTCCAGGGCCCATTTCAGTTCGCGCCCGCTGCCCATGCGGGGCAACCCCAGGGTGTGGATGTATGGCATGTGCTCGCTCCGGAATGCAGGAAAGCGAAAAGTTTGGCGCAGCGGTTAGAATGAGGGCAAACGATTTGTTTTCAGAATTCCATGAGCAGAATTCATGCTTGAACTCCGCCATCTGCGCACCCTGCTCGCCCTGGCCGAGACGGGCAGCCTCACCCTGGCCGCGCCACGACTGCACCTGACCCAGTCGGCCCTGTCGCATCAGCTCAAGGAACTGGAAGCGCGACTGGCGGTGTCGCTGCTCGACCGCAGCGCCCGCCCGCCCCGGCTCACCCAGGCCGGCGAGCGTCTGCTGGACCTGGCGCGCCGCGTGCTGCCCCTGGTGGACGAGACCCTGGACGGGCTGCGCGACCTGGCGCGTGGTCGCGCCGGGCGGCTGTATATCGCCAGCGAGTGCCACAGTTGCCTGGAGTGGTTGCTGCCGCGGCTACGCCACTACCGCGAGCGCTTTCCGGGCGTGGAGCTGGACGTGCTGTCCTCGGCCAGCCTCGATCCCCTGCCCCGCCTGCTCGATGGCGGCCTGGACGTGGTCCTGTCGCCGGACCCGCGCGCCCTGTCGGGGGTGGTGTGGACGCCGCTGTTCGACTACGAGATGCGTCTTCTGGTGGCCGCGGGTCATCCACTCGCGAGACGCCGCCGCATCGAGCCAGCCGACCTGGCTGCCGAGACCTTGCTGGTTTACCCCGTGCCCAGGGCGCGGCTGGATGTCTTCGTCCGCTTTCTCTGGCCGGCGGGGGTGGAGCCGGCGCGGGTGCGCACGGTGGAGAGCACCGCCATGCTCATCGAGCTCACGGCGCTCGAGCAGGGCGTGGCGGTGCTGCCTGACTGGGCCTATGCCCATGTCCTCGCCGAGGGTCGCATCTGCACGCTGCGCCTGGGCGGCGGCGCTGGGCTCGGCGGCACCCTGCATGCCGCGGTGCGTGCCGCCGAGGCCGATCTGCCGCATGTCGCCGGCTTCTTCGCCGGATTGCGCCCGGCCTGAACCGTCGGCGAGCGCGACGATCCGCACCCGCGTTTCGGGTTTGTCGGCAAGGGATTGCCGACCTACGGCGCCTGGTCGGAGGCCGGCTTGCGGGCCGAACCCCAACGGCTGGCGCCAGCATCATCCCCGCTCAAGCCTTGACCGGGCGTTTTGCCAACTTGCGCTGCAGGGTGCGGCGGTGCATCTTCAGCGCCCGTGCGGTGGCCGAGAGGTTGCCGCCGTGCTCGGTCAACACCTTGTTGATGTACTCCCACTCCAAACGCTCCACCGACATCGGCTCCGTCGGGGCGGGGATGTGCGGATCCCAGGCGCTGCGCGCCAGCGCCTGCAGGATCTCGTCCAGTTGTGCCGGTTTGGGCAGGTAGTGGACGGCCCCCAGCTTGATCGCCTCGACGGCGGTGGCGATGCTGGCATAGCCCGTGAGCAGCAGGATGCGCATGCCGGGGTGCGCCGCGCGCAGCGGTTCGATCAGGCGTAGCCCCGACTCGGAGGACAAGCGCAAGTCGAGTACGGCGGCATCGAGGGTTTCGCAGCGAGCGGCCTGGGCCAGTGCGCCATCGGCATCGTGCGCCACGATCGTGGCAATGCCGCGTCGCCGCATGGCCTGCGCCAGGGTCTCGGCGAATGTCGCATCGTCGTCCACGATCAGCACTTTCATGGCCTGCTCGCTCGCCCAAGAGGTCTTGTTGCGGCAGCGGCAATTGTATTCGTCCCTACCCCGACCCCGGCGGGGTGCGTCAATGTGTCGCGGCCGCGCTTGACCTTGGTCAAGGCGGGCTCGCTGCGACATGTTGTCGCGCGACAATTTGCGCAATTTTCCGCGGCTTCCGCCGTCGTTATTAACCCGGCCCTTAAATACCCTGTGCTGCATAGGCGGCTAAGGGATGCCTGAAATAGGCCTTGACACGCTCTG
>JBKBRS010000013.1:21212-22707 GCA_046292095.1 Thiobacillaceae bacterium | reverse complement strand
GCCAGGCCGGCATGACCATGGCACCGACCAGCAGGGCCAGCACGATGAGGAAGAAGACGTTGCGCTTGGCGGCGCTGGCGATGAGCGGCCGGATCACGGCGAGATAGGCCCGGCGTAGGGGATCGGTCGCCTCGTGATCGCGGTCCTCCAGGGTAGGCGCGTCCTCCAGCGCGCGGCGCGCCTTGCCCTTGAGCGCCCGCCGCGCCGCCCAGGGCACCACCGAGTAGGCGATGAACAGCGAGGCCAGCATGGCCACCGGCACGTTGATCGGGATGGGGCGCATGAAGGGCCCCATCATGCCGGTGACGAAGGCCATGGGGATGAAGGCGAGCATCACCGCCAGGGTGGCCACGTTGGTCGGGTTGCCGATCTCGTTGGTGGCCCGGATCAGGGTGCGGCCGAAGTCCTTGAGCTTCTCCTTGCCGTGGTGCAGATGCCGGTGGATGTTCTCGATCACCACGATGGAGTCGTCCACCAACAGCCCCAAGGCCAGGATCAGGGCGAAGAGGGTGATGCGGTTGATGGTCTGACCCAGGACATAGCCCACCGCCAGGACGATGAACAGGATCAGCGGGATGGTCATGGTGACGATGGCCGCCTCGCGCCAGCCCAAGAACCACCACATGAGCAGGATGACGGTGGCAATCGCGATGCCCATGTGCTCCACCAACAGGTTCACGGCGGCGTTGGCGCGCTCGCCGTCGTCGCGCGTGACGGTGACCTCCACCCCCGCGGGCAGGGCCAGGCGCTTGATCTCCTCGAGTTTCGCCAGCACCGCGCGCGACACCGTAACCCCATTGGTGCCGGCCTTCTTGGCGATGGCCAGGGTGACCGCCGGCCGCAGCTCGCCCCGACCCTTGAAGCCGATCCAGGACCCCTCCTCGACCTCCAACCCGGCATCCTCGACCCGCGCCACGTCCTTCAGATAGACCGGACGGCCTTCGTGCACGCCCACCACGATCTCCCCCACCTCGCGCGCCGAACCGAGAAAACCGCTCAGGCGCAGGGGATGCGCGCGGTTGTCGTCGATGAGCTCGCCCAGGGGCGCGGCGACATTGGCCCCGCGCAGCATGCGGTCGAGCTGGTCGAGCGTGAGCCGGGCAGCAGACAGACGCTCCGGGTCGATCCAGACGTTCACCGTGCGCGGCCGCCCGCCCACCAGCTGGGTGAAGGAGACCCCCTCCACGTTGCGCAATTGTTCCAGCAGGCGCGCCGCCAGCTCGCGCAACACGGCCTCGTCGTGCACCTGAGAGCTGAGCGTGAGGGTGAGGATGGGCACGTCGTCCACGTTGATCGGCCGCACCACCGGCTGCATCGCCCCCGGCGGGATGCGGTCCATGTTTTGCATGAGCTGGTTGTAGAGCTTGACCAGGCTGTCTTCCTGGTCCTGGCCCACCTCGAACTGCACGGTGACGATGCCCACGTCGTTCGCCGCCACCCCGAAGGTGTGGTCCACGCCCGACTGCGCGTTCATGATGGTCTCGAGCGGCTTGAC
>JBKBRS010000013.1:8332-21203 GCA_046292095.1 Thiobacillaceae bacterium | reverse complement strand
GCCCACGTCGTTCGCCGCCACCCCGAAGGTGTGGTCCACGCCCGACTGCGCGTTCATGATGGTCTCGAGCGGCTTGACGATGAGGTTGTGCACCTCCTCGGCGCTCGCACCGGGCTTGGCGACGATGATGTTGGCCGCCGGCACGACGATCTGCGGGTTGTACTCGCGCGGCGTCATGATCAGGGCGAGCGCCCCGAGCATGAACAGGAACACGATCATCAGGGGAGTGATCTTGGATTCCAGGAAGGCGCCGGCCAGGCGACCGGCGATGTTCACCTCCTCGTTCACCGCAGGCTTGGTGTCTGCCATGTAAGCCTCTCAGCCGGTCACTTTGTAGCCGTTGGCGAGCCGCTCGGCACCCTCGACGACGACCCGCTCGCCGGCGGCGAGCCCGGCCTGGATCTCGACCCGGCCGTTCTGGCGCTCGCCGCTGCGCACCATGCGGAACTGCGCAGTGCCCTCGGCGTTGACGACGAACACCCCCTCGATGCCGGCGCGCTGGGTGAGGGCGCTGGCCGGCACCGTGAGCGCCTGGCGACTGGCCAGGGGGAAGCGCACGCGGGCGAAGCTGCCGCTCTTGAGCCCCGCCTGTGCGACGTCCAGCTTGACCAGGAAGGTATGGCTCACCGGGTCGGCCGCCGGCGCGATGCGGGCGATGCGCGCCTCGACCGGCCCGCTCACCCCGTCGATCTCGACCGGGACCACCTGACCGACCTTGAGGCGCGCCAGGATCGCCTCCGGCACCTGGGTCTCCACCTGCATGGGACCGGTCGATTCCAGGACGACGATGGGCTGGCCGGGCGTGGCGAGATCGCCGCGGTCGGCCAGCTTGCGCGTGACCACGCCGGCGATCGGCGCAGTCACCGTGGCGTAACGCAACTGCCCGCCGGCGGTGGCGAGCTGGGCACGGGCCTGAGCCAAGCGCGCGTCGGCGAGGTCGCGGTTGAGTTTCATCTTTTCGTACTGCTGGCGCGTGACCGCCTCTTCCTTCAGTAGCGCCGCATGCCGTTCGTAATCGGCCACCGCGTCGCGCCAGGCGTCTTCAGCCTGCTGCACGGCCAGACGCGCCTGCGCCACCTGGCCCTCGACATCGATGGGATCCACGGTGAACAGGCGCTGGCCGGCCTTGACCTTGGCGCCCTCGGCCACATTGATCTCACGGATATAACCCATCAGGCGCGAGGCCACTTCCACCCGCTCGCGCGCCACGACGGTGGCCGGCGCGGCATGATGGGTGGGCAGCTCGGCGGCGGTCACCGCCTCGACGCGGGCCTTGACGCGCCGCGTCTCGCCAGCGGCCGTCTCAGTCTTCTCCTCGGCGCCGCAACCGGCCAGCAGCAGCGCCGCGGTCAGCAACAGGGTGGTTCTGGATACGAGCATGGCGATTCCTCAGATCTGATCGGGGTTCAAGACGCCGACGGCGCGGGCGAGCTCGGCACGACGAAGCGCCAGGTCATGGCGGGCGGCGACCACCTCGGCGCGCGCCCGGTCGAGCTGCGTCTGGGCTGCGAGCAGTTCGACGACCGTGGCCATGGCGTTCTCGTAGCGGCGCTTGACGATGCGGTTCGCCGCCTCGGCCTGCTCGGCCGCGAGCTCGCGCGCCGCCAGGCGCTCTTCGGCCTCCAGCGCCCGCCGCCGGGCCTCGGCCACCTGCAGGGCGATGTCGTCCTCGGCCTGCCGCAGCCGGGCGGCGATCGCCTGGCGACCCGCCTCGGCGCGATCGATCGCGGCGCGTGTCGCCCCGGCGTCGAAGGCCGTCCAGGTCAACATCCCGGCTACGGTCTGGCTGCTGGCGTCCAGGCCCATGCCCTTGTCATTAAAGTCCTGGCGCAGCAGCAGGCTCACCTGCGGACGCCGGCCGGCGCGCGCCGCCTCGACCGCGGCGCCAGCCGCCTCCATTTGCGCACGCAGCGCGGCGATTTGGGCCTGCCCCTCGATCGCCTGGCGCCGCAGTTCCTGCTCGCTGCCGGCGAGCAGGCGCGGCATCACCGGCGGTCCGACATCGAGGGCATCGTCCAAAGACTTGCCCAGCAACAGCTTGAGCCGATCGAGCGCTGCCGCCACGCCGTTTCTCGCCTCGGCCAGGCGCACACGCGCGTCCTCCAGGTGGACGCGGGCGGACAGCACGTCGCTTTTCACCGCCATGCCCTGCTGGTGCAGACGCTGCGTCACCCGCACCGACTCCTCGGCTGCCGCCACCGCCTGCTCTGCCACGCGCACATAGGCGCGGGCGGTATGCACACCCTGGTAGGCGGCGAGCACCTGTTGGATCAGTTGCTGGCGGGCCGCGGCGTCACCCGACTGGGCGGCGCGGATCAGGGCGCGCGCCTGCGCCGCGGCGCTCTCGACCTGACCGCCGGTGTAGACCGGCCAGACCAGCTCGGCCCGGGTATTCAGATTGTTGATGCCCTTGGGATCATTGAGGCGCGCAGGCGCGAAGTCTCCGGCGCTTACCCGCGCCTGCCCCAGCTTCAGGCCAAAGGCAGAGAGCGGATCGTTGGTGTGCGTGGCGGTGAGCGAGAGGTTCAGACGCGGCAGCCTGCCGGCCTCGGCCTGCCTGAGACTCGCCTCGGCCTGGGCGATCTGGCTGCGGCTGGCCATGAGCTCGGGGTTCTGGGCCAGCGCGAGCTCCACGCACTGCCGGAAGTCGAGCGTCTCCGCCTGCACCAAGGCGGGCAGCAGACCGACGGCGAGCAACAGGGCCTGCCGCTGCAGGGCACTCAAGGTCATAACCGTACTCCTACTCGGGATGCGCGGTGCGCATCATGCAGGCTACCGGCCGCAATGGCGAGCGGCGACCGGAATATTAGTACCGGCTAATATACCTTATCAAAAATATTTATGCAACCTTGGAGCGGCGGCGGGCCGCCCCGGCATCACTTGGTGAAGCCGCAGAACACATCGCGCATCATGCTGATGAGTTGCAGCGTGCGGGTATCGCTCACCCGATAGTACACCCGATTGGCATCCTTGCGCGTGCGCAGCACCCCTTTGTCGCGCAGGATGGCCAGGTGCTGCGAGATGTTGCTCTGCGAGGTGCCCACGTTGTCGACGATGTCCTGCACGCTGACCTCGCGATCACCCAGCACGCAGAGGATCTTGAGCCTGAGCGGGTGCGACATGGCCTTCAGTGCACGGGAGGCCTGTTCGATGTGTTCGTCTTTCTCAATGAGTTCGCTGGAGAGCATGTGGGCACTTCCCCTGTCAACCCGGTAACCATACTGTAACCCCACACAGGGGGCAAGGCTTAATCCAAATATAATAAAATGGCGATTTAAAGAGCGCCAGAATTCTAATAAAATATACTGATGCCCCCAGCAGTCAGACCCGTACTTCTCGTCATCCTCGATGGTTTCGGCTACCGGGAAGACGACCCCTACAACGCCATCGCCATCGCCCACAAACCGAACTGGGGCCGCTATTGGCGCGAGTTCCCACACACCCTGATCAACGCCTCCGAGTCGGCCGTGGGGCTGCCGCGCGGGCAGATGGGCAACTCCGAGGTGGGCCATCTCAACATCGGCGCCGGCCGCGTGGTCTACCAGGACTTCACCCGCATCGACCTGGCCATCCAGTCCGGGCACTTCTTCGAAAACCGCGCCATTCTCGAGACCATCCGCCGGGTAAAAGAATCCGGCGGCGCCCTGCACATCTTCGGCCTGGTCTCCGACGGCGGCGTGCACAGCCACGAGAACCACATCCACGCCATGCTGGAGATGGCCGCGCGCGAGGGCCTCGAGCGCTTCTACATGCACGCCTTCCTCGACGGACGCGACACGCCGCCCAAGTGCGCCGACGTCTATCTGCAACGCCTGCAGGACAAGCTCGACGCCCTGGGCCGCGGCCGCATCGCCTCCATCGTCGGCCGCTACTACGCCATGGACCGCGATCGCCGCTGGCCGCGGGTGAAACAGGCCTATGACCTGATCACCCTGGGCCGCGCTGAGTTCGAGGCACCGACAGCGCTTACGGGCCTGGCGCTCGCCTATGCGCGCGGCGAGACCGACGAGTTCGTCAAGGCCACCGCCATCGTTCCAGCGGGCGAGGCGCCGGTGCGCATGCACGATGGCGACGCCGTCGTCTTCATGAACTTCCGCTCCGACCGCGCGCGCCAGTTGACGCGCGCCTTCGTCGCCCCCGACTTCGCCGAGTTCGAGCGCGATTACGTGCCCAGGCTCGCCGCCTATTGCACGCTGACCCGCTACAGCGAGGAGTTCGACGTGCTGGTGGCCTTCCCCCCGGAGCGCATCCGCAACAGCTTCGGCGAATACATCTCCAACCTGGGGCTTAGACAACTGCGCATCGCCGAGACGGAGAAATACCCGCACGTGACCTATTTCTTCAACGGCGGGGTGGAGACGGTGTTCCCGGGCGAGGAGCGCATCATGGTGCCCTCGCCGCATGTGGCCACCTACGACCTCAAACCCGAGATGAGCGCCTACGAGGTGACCGACCGGCTGGTCGAGGCGATCGCCTCGCGCCGCTTCGACGCCATCATCTGCAACTATGCCAACCCCGACATGGTGGGCCACACCGGCGACCTGGACGCCGCGCGGCGTGCCATCGAGGCCGTGGACGCCTGCCTCGGCCGTGTGGTGCCGGCCATGCAGGCGATCGGCGGCGAGGTCCTCATAACCGCCGACCATGGCAATGCCGAGTGCATGCTCGACGAATCCGCGGGCCAGCCCCATACCGCCCACACCACCAACCTGGTACCCTTCCTCTACATCGGCCGTCCTGCCCGCGTCGCCGAGGAGGGGGCGCTCGAGGACGTGGCCCCCACCCTGCTCAAGATGATGGGGTTGCCACAGCCGATGGAAATGACCGGCCACCCGCTGATCGACTTCGCGGACGAGTAGGAGGCCCGCTTGCGGGCCGAATCCGGGACCGAACCTGAATGATGCGCGTTCGATGCGGTCTGCGCTTAGCGCCGCAAGCGGCGCGCCTACTCCTGCTGTTGTTGGGTCTCGCCGCCCCAGCCTGGGGCAGCCTCGATGGCAAACGGCAGGCGCTCATGGACCTGCGCCAGCGCATCGAGCAGCTCAAGCGCGAGATCGAGCAGGCGGCGGGCGACCGCTCCGAGGCGGCCGACGCCCTCAAGCAGTCCGAGCGGCGGATCTCCGACGTCAACCGCAACCTGCGCGAGCTGGCTGCCCGCCTACGCACCCTGGACCGGGAGCTTGCCGAACTGGATGCCGCCGCCGACAAGGCCCGCGCGGACATCCAGGCACAGCAGGCGGCCCTGGCCACCCTCTTGCGCACCCGGCATGCCCAGGGCAATGCCGATGCACTGCGCCTGCTCCTGAGCGGCCGCGACCCCGCCGAGGTCTCCCGTCAACTCGCCTATCTGCGTTACATCGGTCAGGCGCGGCAGGACCTCATCCGCGATCACCAGGCAGCGCTCGATCGCTTGCAGGCCATCGAGCAGCGCACCCTCGCGCGCAAGGCGGAGCTCAGCCAGGCCCGCGCCGAGCAGCTCACGCTCAGGCGCCAGCTGGAGGCGGAAAAACGCCAGCGCCAGGTCGTGCTTGACAAGCTCTCCGAGCAGATCCGCGCCCAGCGCCGCCAGGTCGACACCCTGGTGCGCGACGAGCAGCGCCTCACCCGCCTGATCGAACGCCTCGCCCGCATGGCGGCGAGGCCCGCGCGTCCGCCGCGCAAGCCCGGCACCCCGGCGCCGCGCCCCGGCGAGACGGTGACCGAGGTGGCCGACGCCAGCCTTGCCGGTGTCGAGTTCGCCAAACTGCAGGGGCGGCTCGCCCTGCCGGTGGCCGGCGAGATCATCGCCCGCTTCGGCCAGGCGCGCGAAGGCGGCGGCCCCTCCTGGAAGGGCCTGTTCATCCGCGCGCCGGCAGGCCGCGAGGTGCGCGCCGTCGGCAGCGGACGGGTGGTCTTCGCCGACTGGCTGCGCGGCTTCGGCAACCTGCTGATCATCGACCACGGCGACGGCTACCTGAGCCTGTACAGCAACAACGAAAGCCTGTATAAGCAGGCCGGTGAACTCGTGCGCGCCGGGGATGTCATCGCTTCGGTCGGCAATACGGGCGGCCAAGCCGATACCGGCCTGTACTTCGAGCTGCGTCGCCAGGGCCGACCGTTCGACCCGATGACCTGGGTCAAGCCCGGCAAAGCGGGTTAACGGACGTGTTAGGTGTGAGCCCCATGAAGATCTCCAGATTCAAGCAAATCGGCCTGCTGGCGCTCGGGGCCCTGCTGGGCGCCGCGCTGACCCTCAACTATCCTGCCGTCGCCCAACGCGAGCGCGAGGGGCTGCCGGTCGAGGACCTGCGCGCCTTCACCGAGATCTTCGGCAAGATCAAGAGCGACTATGTCGAGCCGGTCGACGACAAAAAGCTGATCACCGAGGCGATCAACGGCATGCTCTCGGGGCTCGACCCGCATTCCGCCTACCTCGACCCCGAGGCCTTCAAGGAGCTGCAGGTCGGCACCCAGGGCGAGTTCGGCGGTCTGGGCATCGAGGTCGGCATGGAGGACGGCTTCGTCAAGGTGGTCGCCCCCATCGAGGACACCCCTGCACACCGCGCCGGCATCAAGAGCGGCGACCTGATCATCAAGCTCGACGAGACCCCGGTCAAAGGCATGAGCCTGAACGATGCGGTCAAGCGCATGCGCGGCAAGCCCGGCACCTCGATCACCCTCACCATCATGCGCAAGGGCGAGGCCAAGCCCATCGTGGTGACCCTCACGCGCGCGGTGATCAAGATCAAGAGCGTGAAGTACCAGTTGATCGAACCCGGCTACGGTTACGTGCGCATCACCCAGTTCCAGGAGCAGACTGGCCCGGCCTTGGTCGACGCCCTGCGCGACCTGGAGACGCAGAACAAGGGGCCGTTGAGCGGCCTGGTGCTGGACCTGCGCAACAACCCCGGCGGGCTCCTCAACACCGCCGTCGGCGTGGCCGGGGCCTTCCTCAAGCCCGGCGAACTCGTCGTCTACACTGACGGTCGCAGTGAGGACGCCCGCATGCGTCTGACCAACGCGCGCGAACACTATCTACGCACGGGCGACAAGGACTACCTGGCGCGCGTGCCGGCCTGGGCCAAGACCGCGCCGCTGGTCGTGCTGGTCAACGGCGGCTCGGCCTCGGCCTCCGAGATCGTTGCCGGCGCCGTGCAAGATCACAAGCGGGCGCTGGTGGTCGGCACCCAGAGCTTTGGCAAGGGCTCGGTGCAGACCATCCTGCCGCTCAACAACGGCGCCGCCATCAAGCTCACCACCGCCCGCTACTTCACGCCCAAAGGCCGCTCCATCCAGGCCAAGGGCATCGCCCCCGACATCGTCGTCGAGGAGGCCACTGTCACCGCCGCGGCCGACAGTGGGGCTTCGCTCGCCGTGCGTGAGGCCGACCTCAGCCGGCACCTGTCCAACGGCCAGGAGGCGCTGCCCGCCAAGCCCGACAAGGACAGGGTCCCAAAGGACGAGAAGACGGAGAAACAGCCGGAGACGCGTGAGATCATCTCCCGTAACGACTACCAGTTCAACCAGGCGCTGATCCTGCTCAAGGGTCTGAACCTGCTACAAGCGCGCTGACGCTGCGAGGCCAACACCATGGGCATCGACGAGCACGGCCGTTGCCCGCCGGTTTACTGCCGCATCCACGGGTGTGGCGCGCCGCGCGCCTCACTGGCGCGACCCCGAATGCAAGACGCTGCCCGCCGCGCATGACACCTCCGGATGACACCCGCAAGCAGCGGGAGATCGTCTTCCACCCCACGCCGCCCGCCCAGACCGAGCGGGCGCTCGCCCTGCTCTCGGCACTACCGCGCCTGTCCGTGCAGCGCTGCGGCGAGCGTCAGCTCAGCGTCCATTACGACCTCGCCGACCATTGCCTGGAGGACTTGGAGAACCTGCTCAGCGAGCAAGGCTTCCACCTGGAGGCGAGCCTGTTCATCAAGATCAAGCGCGCCCTCATCTACCACGTCGAGCGCGTCCAGCGTGAGAATCTGACCCGCCCGGAGGTCAGCACCAAGAATTACAAGCCCCACATCCAGGTCTGGGACCAGCGCCCGCACGGCGATCACGACGACACGCCGCAGGAGTGGCGGCAGTACAAATAGGGCGAGGGGTGAAGGGGGGCTTGGGAAGCGGCCGCGTGGCGCATGGATGACAGCCAACTCCTGCGCTATTCGCGCCACATCCTGCTCGATGAGATCGGCATCGAGGGTCAGGCGCGGTTGCTCAACGCGCACGCCCTGATCATCGGCGCCGGCGGCCTGGGCTCGCCGGCGGCCCTCTATCTGGCCGCCGCCGGGGTGGGCCGCATCACCCTGGCCGACCACGATCGCGTGGACCTGACCAATCTGCAGCGGCAGATCGCGCACGACATGGCGAGCCTGGGGGTGAACAAGGCCCGTTCGGCCGCGCGCCGCATGCAGGCGATGAACCCGGAGGTCGGCGTCCTGCCCGTGGAGACGCGGCTCACAGGGGAGGCGCTGGACGCGGCGGTGGCACAGGCGGATGTCGTGCTCGATTGCAGCGACAACTTCGTCACCCGCTATGCCGCCAACGCCGCCTGTGTCGCCCACCGGCGGCCGCTCATCTCCGGCGCCGCGGTGCGCTTCGACGGTCAGGTGAGCGTGTACGACCTGCGCCAGACCGACGCCCCCTGTTACGCCTGCCTGTTTCCGGCGGAGGCGGAAGCGGGCGAGATGCGCTGCGCCGAGTTCGGCGTCTTCGCCCCCCTGGTCGGGGTGGTGGGCAGCCTGCAAGCCGCCGAGGCCCTGAAGTTGCTCATCGGTACGGGCCAAAGCTTGAGTGGCCGCCTTTTGCTGATCGACAGCCTGAATGCCCAGTGGCGCACGATCCGGGTCAGGCGCGATCCGCACTGTGCGGTCTGTGGGGGACAGAGGACTGAGGACTGAGGACCGAGGACCGTGCTGCCGCGGGCCCGTGGTCAGCCAGTCGAACCCTCTGCCGGGGGGAGCAGCCATGCCGACTGGGCTTGCCAGTGTTCGGTTGGCAGGCGCTTGAAGCCGCTGCGCGCGAACTGGTGCCAGCGGCCAAGCACGAAGCAGATGAGGGCATTGGCGAGCGCCGCCGTGGCATCCTGGGGCACGGGCGAGGCCGGCTGGCTGGCGGCGATGCGCAGGCTCTGGCGCAACACCGCCTCGAGCCGGTCATGTAGCTGGCTGACGCGCGTTTGCAGCCGCTCGTTCTCGTGGACCAGGGCCTCCCCCACCAGCACGCGGGTCATGCCGGGGTTCTTCTCGGCGAAGGCCAACAGCAGGGTCAGGATGGCATAGAGCTGACGCACGCCCTGCGCCTCCTCGCTGACGATGCGGTTGATGCGGCTGAACAGGGCCTGCTCGATGAACTCGATGAGCCCCTCATACATCTGCGCCTTGCTGGCGAAGTGGCGGTAGAGGGCCGCCTCCGAGACCTGCAGCCGCTGCGCCAGGGCGGCGGTGGTGATCTTTTCCGGCTGTGGCTCCTCCAGCATCTGCGCCAGGGCCTGCAGGATCTGCTGGCGGCGCTCGCCCGGCTGGCGGCTCATGCGCCGCCCCCCGTCCCGCAGTGCGCCTCGGCGCGGGCCTGATCCTCGACGAAGCATTCGATACGCCGCTCGCCGCTCAGGAACATGTCCACGTCGTAGGTGTCGGCGAGCTCGTGCAGGGCGCATTCGAAGGCGGCGGGCGCGACGACGCCCGCATACAGCTCCATCCACAGGCGCGGCTCGTCGCGCTTGCGCATGAGCTGGCCGCCGACCCCGGTGCGGCAGGCAAGCCGCGCCATCAGACTGCGCACGATGCGCTCGGTGTCGGGGCCGTCGTCCAGGACCCGGTACCAGACGCAGTAGGTGAAGCGCATCGCTCGGTGCGGCTCAGGCCGGCAGTTCGTAGGGCAGCTGTGCAAAGGCCAGGCGCGGTCCGTCGGGGCTGCCCAGGCGGACTTCGCCCGCTTCGTGGCTCGACACCTGGATGACCGCCAGCACGTCCGTGCCCCCCTCGGGGGCCGGTGCGGCGTTGACCACCAGGCCACAGGCCTGGCCGGGTAGCTCCGGGCTGTAGAGCTCGGCACCGGCCGCCGCCTCGGCCTCGACGTGGGCCAGGTACATGCGCCGTTTGAGCTTGCCCAGATACTGGCTGCGCGCGACGATCTCCTGACCGGGATAGCAGCCCTTGTTGAAGCTCACCCCGCCCAAGACCTCCAGGTTCACCATCTGCGGCACGAAGTGGTCTTGGGTGGCGGGCAGGATGACCGGTATTCCCGCGCGGAGGGTGAGCCAATCCCAGGCAGGCGCGCCCACCGGCCGGGCCTTAGCCGACCATGCCTGCCAAAGCGAGGGGGCGGCCGGTGGCGAGACGAAGGCATCGAAGCGGCCCTCCCCCAGTCGCACCACCCAGCCGTCCGCGGCCTGCACCGCGTCCATGGGCGCATCGGGAACTCGCCCATAATATTCGCGCACCAGCACTTCAGCGCCGGCGCCGCTCAAGCCTAGGGCGACCCAGGCATCCGAGGCGTCGGCAAGCCGCACCCGCGCACGCAGGACGAACATCGCAAGTCGCTTCTGCACCGCCTCGCGCAACGCCCGCGGCAGCATGACGTATAGCTCGGCGCCGCGCCGGAAGACCAGGAAGTCGGCGAGCAGACGCCCCTTGGCCGAGCAATAGCCGGCGAAGACCGCGCGCTCGTCCTTCAGGACTCGCAGATCGTTGGTGATCTGCCCGTGCAGGAAATTCTGCGCGTCCTCGCCGGTGAGCCGGATCAGGCCGAAGTGCGACAGGTCGGCCAGGACCAGGCCATCGCGGGCGCGATCGAGCTCCGCGGCCGGATCGCCGAAGTGCTGGACTACGCCGTCGAGGACCACGGCGCCTTGGGTTTGCAAGTATTCACTCCAGCTCGGGATCATGTCGCAAGGGGCGTGCAGGGAACAGGCGTAACTTACCCGGCCGCCCACCCCACTGACAAGCGGGGCAATGCGGCGGGCAAGGGCGCCGGTTCAGCGCAACGGACTGCAGCCGTCGCCGCAGCCCAGGCGGGAGCCATGCCGGTACCAGAGCCAGACGAGGCCGGGCAGCAGGAGCACCAATGCCCACTGCCAGACGGCGAGCGTCGCAAATCCGTCGCGCAGTCCGGTGAACAGGGCCGAGAAGGCCGGGAATAGCAGCAGGAAGAGCCCGAACAGAAAGAGGGGGCGTCTCATGGTCACAAGAGGCTGGCCTGGGGCAGGCGGCGCACCAGCAGGGTGTGCAGCCGCCGGCTGTCGGCCCGCAGCACCTCGAATTCCAGACCGCCGATCGCGATCTTTTCGCCCCGCTTGGGCAGCCGCCCGAAGGCGTGCGTGACCAGCCCGCCCACGGTATCGAACGCCTCGTCGGAGAAGGCGGTGCCCAGTGCGAGGTTGAAGTCGCCGATCTCGGTCTTAGCCTTGACGCGGAAGCTGCCATCGCCCTCCTGCAGAATGTTGTCCTCGGCCTCGTCGTAATCGTATTCGTCGGCGATGTCGCCGACGATCTGCTCGAGCACGTCCTCGATGGTGACGAGCCCCGCCACCCCGCCGTATTCGTCCACGACGATGGCGATGTGGTTGCGCGAGACGCGAAACTCGCGCAGCAGGACGTTGAGCCGCTTGGATTCCGGGATGAAGACGGCCGGGCGCAGCATGTCGCGCAGGTCCACCTCCTCGTCGAGGCACAACCTGAGCAGGTCCTTGGCGAGCAGGATGCCCACCACGTCGTCGCGGTCGCCATCGACGGCGGGGAAGCGGGAGTGGGCGGTCTCGATGACGAAGGGCAGGATCTTGTCGGGCGGGTCGTTGATGTCGACCACGTCCATTTGCGCGCGCGGGATCATGATCTCGCGCACCTGCATCTCGGAGACCTGCATGACCCCCTCGATCATGGAGAGGGCATCGGCGTCCAGCAGGTTCTTGTCGTAGGCGGCGTGGAGCAGGTTAAGCAGCGCCTCGCGGTTGTCCGGCTCGCGCGAGAGCCAGGAGGTGAGTCGTTCGAGAAAGCTCGGTCGCGGGTGACTGTCGTCATTCATGGAAGGGCATAGGGGTCGGGATAACCCAACCTGCGTAGGATAAAGCTTTCCACCGCCTCCATGGCAGTGGCCTGCCGTTCGTCTTCGTGGTCATAGCCCTGCAGGTGCAGAAGCCCATGCACCACCAGGTGGGCGTAGTGGGCCTCACACGGCTTGCCCTGCGCCGCCGCCTCGCGGGCCACCACCGGCGCACACAGGACGATGTCGCCGCTCAAGGGTGAGGGGGTAGGCGTGAGGCGTGAGGCGTAAGGGGGGAGGGGTGAGTCGTAGGCGAAGGTGAGCACGTTCGTGGCGTAGTCCTTGCCGCGGTAGTCGCGGTTGAGCCGCCGGCCCTCGGCCGCGTCCACGAAGCGCAGGGTCACCTCGGCATCCTGCAGGAGCGCTGCCTGTGTCCAGCGCCGCAGCCGCGCCCGATCAGGCAATCCAGCGGCCTCGAGGGCGTACTGCACGGCTAGCCGCAGGCGGGGCGGACGGCGTTCAGGCACCATCCTTGTCGCTACTGCCCGATGCCTGCTGCCCGCCCCCTGATCCCTGATACCGGTCATAGGCCTCGATGATGCGGGCCACCAGGGGGTGGCGCACCACGTCGTCGTTCTGGAACTCGGTGAAGGCGATGCCGCGCACGTCGCGCAGGATCTCGCGCACCTCGACCAGCCCGCTCTTCTGGCCGCGGGCAAGGTCGATTTGCGTCACGTCGCCGGTGATCACCGCTTTGGAGCCGAAGCCGATGCGGGTGAGAAACATCTTCATCTGCTCCGGCGTGGTGTTCTGCGCCTCGTCCAGGATGATGAAGGCATGGTTGAGGGTCCTGCCGCGCATGAAGGCCAGAGGCGCGATCTCGATGACCTGCCGCTCGAAGGCGCGG
>JBKBRS010000013.1:4497-8234 GCA_046292095.1 Thiobacillaceae bacterium | reverse complement strand
AGTGGCGCGGTCGAAGCCCATCAGGTCATAGAGGGCGTCGTACAGGGGCCGCAGATAGGGGTCCACCTTCTGCACCAGGTCGCCGGGCAGGAAGCCCAGGCGCTCGCCCGCCTCCACTGCGGGACGCACCAGCACGATGCGCTTGACCAAGTCGCGCTCCAGGGCGTCCACCGCGCCCGCCACTGCGAGATAGGTCTTGCCGGTGCCGGCCGGACCGATGCCAAAGGTGACGTCGAACTCCTGGATCTGGCGCAAATACTGGTTCTGCCGCGCGGTGCGGCCGTGTAGCCCCGCCCGCCGGGTCATCAGGACCGGTACGTCGCTGGCCGCCTCGGCCTCCGGCGTCTGCCGCGCCACCTCCACCAGGGCGAGCTGGACGTCCTCCAAATCGAGGGGCTTGCGCGCGCGCGCATAGAAGTCTTGCAGCACACGTGCCGCGAGCGCTGCTTTGTCCGGTGCGCCGCCGATGCGGAAGACCTCGCCGCGACGCGACAGCGTCACGTTCAAGGCCGTCTGGATCTGACGCAGGTTTTCATCCAGCGCGCCACAGAGATTGGCGAGCCGGGTGTTGTCGGGCGGGGTGAGGGTGATCTCCAGCACTCAGACGATGCGCACGGTCGGGCCGTAGCGCGCCAGTTTGGCATCCGTGGTGAGCAGGATCATCGGCTCGGTGAGGCTTTGCGCCACCAGCAGGCGGTCGAAGGGATCTTTGTGGTCATCCTGCTGGAGCAGACCAGATAGACCGATGATGTGTTCGTCTTCCAGGCCGAGCCAGGTGAATCCATCATCCGTCATACGCGAGATGAATTGAGGCAGATCGAGATGGAGCTTGCCGATGCCGATCTTGATCGCGATTTCCCAAAGGCTGATGCGGCTGACATAGGCACTGTTGTCGGCATCGAGCACCAGCTCAGCGCAACGCGGGGGCAAGCGCTCGGGCGCAATCTGCCACCAGATGGCCAGTTGCGTGTCGAGCAACAGCCTCATTCATCACGGCCCTCGAAGGCGGCCTGCAGGTCCTCCGGCAGGGGCGCATCGAAATCGTCGGCAATCCAGAAACCTTGGTCTTTCATCCCGCCAGGCGGTTTGATCCCGGACTGCTTAAGCACATAGGGCAGCAGCCGCGCCACCGGCACCCCGGCCTTGGCGATGACGATCTCCTCGCCACGCTGGATTCGCTCGATCAGCTTGGAGAAATGCGTCTTGGCCTCGTGTATGTTGACGGTTTGCATGGGTGCCGGTCGGCAATGGACTAAGTATTAGCATGAAAGTTGGCGCAGCCAACTCACGAAGCTCCCCTCTCCCAGCGGGAGAGGGGCTCAAGGTGAGGGAACGGCCATGGCCGCTTTCATTTTCTGAGGTGGCAGCGGCCATGGCCGTTAGTCTAGCACAACCCGGAATACTCACAGCACCGCGTTCCATGCCGGCGACGGCTCAGCGCACGACCACCTCGCCGCGCAGGCTGTTGGGTAGCGCCGCAGTGATGCGGATGTCACACATCTGGCCGATGAGCCGGGGCGGGGCGGCGAAATTGACCGCGCGGTTGTTCTCGGTGCGGCCGGTCAGTTCCCCCGGGTCCTTCTTCGACGGCCCCTCCACCAGGACGCGCTGTACCGTCCCCACCATCGCCTGGCTGATGGCCTCGGCGTTGGCGCGGATCGCCGCCTGCAGCCTGTACAGGCGTTCCAGCTTGACCGCCTGCGGGGTGTCGTCCGGCAGGCTCGCAGCAGGGGTCCCTGGCCGGGGGCTGTAGACGAAGCTGAAGGAATGGTCGAAGCCCACCGACTCGATCAGGCGCAGGGTGGCCGCGAAATCGTCCTCCGTTTCGCCGGGAAAGCCGACGATGAAGTCGGTGGCGATGCTGATGTCCGGCCGCACGGCGCGCAGCCGGCGGATGATGGACTTGTACTCCAGCACCGTGTAGCCACGCTTCATGGCGGCCAGTATGCGGTCCGAGCCGGACTGCACGGGCAGGTGCACATGCGAGACCAGCTTCGGCAGCCGCGCATAGGCCTCGATCAGCCGATCGGTGAACTCGCGCGGGTGCGAGGTGGTGAAGCGCACGCGCTCGATGCCGGGGATCGCATGCACGAGCTCCAACAACAGGGCGAAGTCGGCCTCGCCGCCGTCGTCCATGGCCCCGCGGTAGGCGTTGACGTTCTGCCCCAGCAGGGTGACCTCCTTGATCCCCTGCTCGGCCAGCCCCGCCACCTCGGCCAGCACATCGGTCAGCGGCCGCGAGACCTCCTCGCCGCGGGTGTAGGGCACCACGCAGAAACTGCAATACTTCGAGCAGCCTTCCATCACCGAGACGTAGGCAGTGGGCCCCTCGACGCGGGCCGGGGGAAGGTGGTCGAACTTTTCGATCTCGGGGAAGGAAACGTCCACTTGCGGGCGGCCGGTTTGCCGCCGCCGGCCGATCAGCTCCGGCAGGCGGTGCAGGGTCTGCGGCCCGAACACCAGGTCCACATAGGGGGCGCGGCGCACGATCGCCGCGCCCTCCTGGCTGGCCACACAGCCGCCCACGCCGATGATGAGGTCGGGGTTTTTCTGCTTGAGGTGCTTGACCATCCCCAAGTCGGTGAACACCTTCTCCTGCGCCTTCTCGCGCACCGAGCAGGTGTTGAACAGGATGACGTCGGCCGCCTCGGGGTCGTCGGTCGGCTCGTAGCCCTCGGTGGCCCCCAGAACGTCGGCCATCTTGGCCGAGTCGTACTCGTTCATCTGGCAGCCGAAGGTCTTGATGAAGACTTTGCGTGACATGCGCTTTGCAGGTTAAATCAAAGGACTATTCTACTCCGGGACGCCAGCCAAGCCGCCATGCGCTATCACGATCTGCGCGACTTCATCGAACGACTCGAACGCCTGGGCGAACTCAAGCGCATCGGCGTCGAGGTGGACCCGAGGTTGGAGATGACCGAGATCAGCGACCGGGTGCTCAAGCGCGGCGGCCCCGCGCTCCTGTTCGAGCGGCCCAAGGGGCACTCGCTGCCGGTGCTCACCAACCTGTTCGGCACGGTCAGAAGGGTGGCCCTGGGCATGGGCGAGGAAGACCCGGCGAGGCTGCGCGAGATCGGGCGGCTGCTTGCCTATCTCAAGGAGCCGGAACCGCCCAAAGGGCTCAAGGACGCCTGGGAGAAGTGGCCCATCCTCAAACAGGTCCTCAACATGGCCCCGCGCGAGGTGAAAGACCCGCCTTGCCAGGCGGTGGTGTGGGAAGGGCATGACGTGGACCTCGCGCGCTTGCCGATCATGACCTGCTGGCCGAACGACGCCGGCCCGCTCATCACCTGGGGGCTGACCATCACGCGCGGGCCCACGAAGCCGCGCCAGAATCTGGGCATCTACCGTCAGCAGGTGATCGGCCCGAACAAGGTGATCATGCGCTGGCTGGCACATCGCGGCGGCGCGCTCGACTTCCGCGACCACTGCCTCAAGCACCCGGGCGAGCCCTTCCCCGTGGCGGTGGCTATCGGCGCCGATCCGGCAACGATCCTCGGGGCGGTCACGCCCGTGCCGGACACCCTGTCCGAATACCAGTTCGCGGGGCTGTTGCGCGGGGCGAGGACGGAGGTGGCGCGCTGCATCGGCTCGGACCTTAAGGTGCCGGCCAGCGCCGAGATCGTGCTGGAAGGGGTCATCCACCCCGAGGAGACGGCGATCGAGGGCCCCTTCGGCGACCACACCGGCTACTACAACGAGCAGGAGCGCTTCCCCGTCTTCACCATCCAGCGCAT
>JBKBRS010000013.1:2697-4397 GCA_046292095.1 Thiobacillaceae bacterium | reverse complement strand
ATCGAGGGCCCCTTCGGCGACCACACCGGCTACTACAACGAGCAGGAGCGCTTCCCCGTCTTCACCATCCAGCGCATCACCCTACGCCGCGACCCCATCTACCACAGCACCTACACCGGCAAGCCGCCGGACGAGCCGGCCATCCTGGGCGTGGCGCTCAACGAGGTGTTCGTGCCCCTGCTGCAGAAGCAGTTCCCGGAGATCGTGGATTTCTACCTGCCGCCCGAGGGCTGCAGCTACCGCCTGGCCGTGGTGTCGATGAAAAAGCAGTATCCGGGCCATGCCAAACGGGTGATGTTTGGCGTGTGGTCCTTCCTGCGCCAGTTCATGTACACCAAGTTCGTGCTGGTCACCGACGACGACGTCGACGTGCGCGACTGGAAGGAAGTGATCTGGGCGCTCACCACCCGGGTCGACCCCGGCCGCGACCTGGTCGTCGTGGAGAATACCCCCATCGACTACCTCGATTTCGCCAGTCCGGTGGCGGGGCTGGGCGGCAAGCTGGGCATCGACGCCACCCACAAGTGGCCGGGCGAGACCACGCGCGGGTGGGGCACGCCGATCAGTATGGACGCTGCGGTCAAGCAGCGGGTCGATGATCTCTGGGCGGTGTTGGGCCTTTGAACGACGGCGTTGGCCGGGTGCGGCAGCGCGGCAGTGGGTCTACAGGGGCGCTTGACGAGAGGCTGGTCGAGGTTAAGGCTGTCTTAAGTTTCGATCCGGATAATGGTGCCTGCCGACACGATGTTCGTTAGGCAGTCCATCCACTGATAGGAGAGCACCACATGAACCTGAAGACCCTTGCAGCCCTGATGTCCACCGCCGCCTTTATGACCCTGGGTGCCGCACACGCCGCCGAACCCGCCAAACCCGCCGAGCCGGCCAAGGCCGCCGAGGCCGCTAAGAGCGAGCACAAGGCCAAGGTGGCCAAGAAGACCAAGAAGGAAGAGGCCAAGCACGAAGAGAAGGCCATGCATGGCGCCGAAGCCGCCAAACCGGCGGAGCCGGCCAAGCCCGCTGAGCCGGCGAAGAAGTACTGATCGAACAGCTTCATTAGCAGTACAGCGGGGCACCGCCCCGCTTTTCGTTTACGCAGCGGCATAATCCGCCTCATGAGACTGTTGCTGGCGGAGGACGATGCTATGCTCGGGGCTAGCATCGAGCAAGGCTTGCGGCGCGCCGGCTTCATCATCGACTGGGTGCGCGATGGCCAGGCGGCGGAGCTGGCCCTGGCCGACGGCAGCCATGATCTGCTCCTGCTCGATCTGGGGCTGCCCAGGATGGACGGGCTCACCCTGCTCAAACGCTTGCGCCAGCGCGAGAATGCGATCCCCGTGCTAATCGTCACCGCCCGCGACGCCATCGATGATCGGGTCACAGGCCTCAACCTAGGCGCCGACGACTACCTCATCAAGCCCTTCGACCTCAACGAGTTGATCGCCCGCGTACATGCCCTGTTGCGGCGCCGACGCGTCAGTTCGCAGACCCTCATGCGCCTTGGGGCATTGGAGCTCGACCCCATCACCCGCGAGGTCCGGCTGCATGGGTGCCCCCTGCACCTGACGGCGCGTGAATACAGTCTCCTGTACGCCCTGATGGAAAGACCCGGGGCCACGCTCTCCATCGCCCAGCTCGAGACCCGGCTCTACGGCTGGGGTGAGGAGGTCCAGAGCAATGCCGTCGAGGTGCATCTACACCAT
>JBKBRS010000013.1:0-2598 GCA_046292095.1 Thiobacillaceae bacterium | reverse complement strand
ATCGCCCAGCTCGAGACCCGGCTCTACGGCTGGGGTGAGGAGGTCCAGAGCAATGCCGTCGAGGTGCATCTACACCATCTGCGCCGTAAGCTGGGACCGGGCTGGATCCGCAACGTGCGCGGAGTGGGTTACAGGCTCACGCCACCCGCATGAGGAACGCCATCCGCCGGCAACTGCTCGCCTGGCAAATCGGTGCCCTATTGACCACCGCTGCCTTGGTAAGCGTGGTCACCTACGCACTCGCCTGGAACGCCTTCAACCGCGTGCGCGATTTCACCATGGAGCAGGTCGCCTACACGGTGTTGCGCCACGGCGTGGTGACCGAGCCACAGGACGCGCTGGAGGACCGCGGGCAGTTCTTGAGTCAGATATGGGATGACACTGGTGAGCTGGTGTTCTCCTCACATCCCGACAGCGAATTGCCGCAACAGCCCGATGGGTTGCACGTCCTGTACTGGCGCGGCGCCGAGTGGCATACCTACACCCTACGCGAAGGCGGGCTGACCATCCAGGTGGCCAACACCACCGCCAACCGCCAGGCGATGTTTGCCCGCATCGTGCCCTGGCTGATCTTGCCTATGGGGCTGCTCATCGCCCTGCTCGCCGCTGGCATCTGGTTCGCCGTGGGCCGGGCGCTGCGGCCCCTCGCCACTTTGCGCGAGGAGATCTGTCACCGCGAACCGGACAAGCTGCAACCGGTCACCACGCGCGACCTGCCCGAGGAGCTGCGCCCGCTGGCCGAGGCGCTCAACGCCCTGCTCACACGGCTGGATGCGGCCCTGCGCTTGCAGCGACGTTTCATCGCCGACGCCGCCCATGAGCTGCGAACCCCGCTTGCTGCCGTGCGCCTGCAGGCACAGCTCGTGCAGCAGGCAACATGTCCGGCCGAGCGCGAGGCGTGGCTGTCCCGGCTCATTGCCGGTGTGGACCGCGCCAGTCATATGGTTCAGCAACTGCTGGACTTGGCGCGGCTTGACCCGCAGGCCAATGCCGAGCCGGTCGGTGCGGTCGACCTGTGCGCGCTCGCACGTACCACGGTGGCGGACTTCTCCGTCCAGGCCGAAGCGACTGGCATCGATCTAGGCCTCGGCCCCTGCGAGCAGGTGGCCATGCTGGGGCGCGCACGCGCCTTGCGCGTGCTGCTCAACAATTTGCTGGACAATGCCTTGCGCCACTGCCCACCCGGCAGTCGCGTGAATGTGGAGGTGCACCAGCGCGCCGATGGGGCCTGGCTCATCGTGCGCGACAACGGGCCCGGCATCCCCGAGCCGGAACGCGATAAGGTCTTCGATCGCTTCTACCGCCTGCCAGGCACGACGACTGGCAGCGGCCTGGGGCTGGCCATCGTGCGTGAGATTGCGCAGCAGCATGGAGGACGCGTCCTGCTCAGCGCCACGCCGGGTGGCGGGCTCACGGTGAGCGTGGTGCTGCCGCTCGCCCAGAGGCATCAGCCGCCGGCTGGGGCCTGACCGTAGCCGGCGAAGCGTTCGAGCACCGCGTCCATCTCGGCTTCCGTCAGCAGGACCGGCTCGCCAAGGAGGCGTGCGCGCCAGTACTGGGCGGCCAGCTCCTCGACGATCTCCGCCAGGCGCAGGGCCTCCTCCAGCGTGCGCCCTAGGGCGACCTGCCCGTGATTGGCCATCAGACAGGCACGCCGGCCGGCGAGGGCCGTCAGCACGTTCGCCGACAGGGCCTCGGTGCCGAAGGTGGCATAGGCCGCGCAGGGGATGTCGTGCCCGCCAGCAGCGGCGACCATGTAGTGGAAGGCGGGGATGGGCCGGCGCAGGCAGGCGAGGCTCACCGCATGCGGCGAGTGCGCGTGCACCACCGCCTGCGCCTCGGGCCGCGCGCGGTAGATGTCGCGGTGGATGCGCCATTCGCTCGAGGGCTTGAGCGGCCCGCGCCAGCCGCCATCCAGGTCCATGTACACCATCTGCCCGGCCTGCAGGCTGTCGTTGGGCAGGCCGCTGGGGGTGATGAGGAAACCTTCTCCGAAACGCAGGCTGACATTGCCTTCGGCGCCGCGATTGAGGCCCAAAGCGACCGTGCGCCGCGCCGCTTCGGCCAGAAGCGCCGCCGCGCCCAGCTCATCCATGCGCCTGCTCCGGGTATAGCGTTTGCAGTCCCTCGCGACTGGCGGGACACAGGCCGCGCTCGGTGATCAGTCCGGTGACGAGCCGCGCGGGCGTGACGTCGAAGGCGGGGTTGGCGGCAGGGCTCGCCGTCGGGGTAAGACGCACGTCCAGCACGCGCCCGTCCTCGGCCTGCCCCCGGATGTGGGTGACCTCGGCGGCATCGCGCGCCTCGATGGGGATGCCGGCGCCGTCGGCAAGCCGCCAGTCGATCGTGGGACCGGGCACGGCGACATAGAAGGGGATGCCGTTGTCGTGCGCGGCCAGGGCCTTCAAATAGGTGCCGATCTTGTTCGCCACATCGCCATTGGCCGCCACCCGGTCGGCGCCAACGATGACGAGGTCCACCTGTCCCTGCCGCATCAGGTGGCCGGCGGCGTTGTCGGCGATCACCGTGTGCGGCACCCCATGGCAGGCGAGCTCCCAGGCGGTGAGCGTCCCCTGGTTGCGCGGCCGCGTCTCGCTG
>JBKBRS010000135.1:0-6074 GCA_046292095.1 Thiobacillaceae bacterium | reverse complement strand
CGATAAGGCCATTGCATGGGCAGGGATATTCTTGCCCGCTTTGCGGACCAGGACATCCAAAAAGTTTATTTAGAAAAAAATAATATTGATTATGGCGGCTGCCGGCCGCGTGCTATTCTGCCGCGCCTAGATGCCCATCCCGTCAATCAATTCAACGACATAAGCAAGGAGTCCGCATGTCCCGTCTCGTCAATCCCCATGGTGGCGGTGAACTCAAACCGCTACTGCTGACCGGTGAGGCGCTCGCCGCCGAGAAGGCGCGCGCCCAGTCCCTCAAACAGGTCAAGATGACCTCCCGCGAAACCGGTGACCTGATCATGATGGGCATCGGCGGCTTCACCCCGCTGGAGGGTTTCATGACCCACGCCGACTGGCTCGGCGTGTGCGACGGCTACAAGATGGCCAATGGCCTGTTCTGGCCCATCCCCGTGACCCTGTCCACCGACGACGAGGGTATTAAGGCCGGTGACGAGGTGGCCCTGGTCGACGGTGAGTCGGGCGAGATCATGGGCACCATGAAGATCACCGAGAAGTACACCATCGACAAGGCGCACGAGTGCATGCAGGTGTACAAGACCACCGATCTGGAGCACCCCGGCGTGAAGATGGTCATGGCCCAGGGCAAGTACAACCTGGCCGGCCCGGTCAAGGTCCTCTCCGACGGCGGCTTCAAGGCCAAGTACGGCGAACAGTTCATGACCCCCGCCGAGACCCGCGCCAAGTTTCAGGAACTCGGCTGGACGCGCATCGCCGCCTTCCAGACGCGCAACCCCATGCACCGCTCGCACGAGTACCTGGCCAAGATCGCCATCGAGACCATGGACGGCGTGCTGATCCACTCCCTGCTGGGCAAGCTCAAGCCGGGCGACATCCCGGCCGAGGTGCGCACCGAGGCGATCCGCGTGCTGATCGACAACTATTTCGTCAAGAACACCGTGATCCAGGCCGGCTATCCGCTCGACATGCGCTATGCCGGCCCGCGCGAGGCCCTGCTGCACGCGCTCTTCCGCCAGAACTACGGCTGCTCGCACCTGATCGTCGGCCGCGACCACGCCGGTGTGGGCGACTACTATGGGCCGTTCGACGCGCAGAAGATCTTCGACGAGATCCCCGCGGGGTCGCTGGAGACCAAACCGCTCAAGATCGATTGGACCTTCTGGTGCAACAAGTGCGGCGGCATGGCCTCCATGCGCACCTGCCCGCACACCAAGGAGGACCGCGTGCTGCTGTCAGGCACCAAAGTGCGGGCAATGCTGTCCGAGGGACAGGACCTACCGGCCACCTTCAGCCGGCCGGAGGTGGCGGAGGTGCTCAAGAAGTACTATGCCAGCCTGGCCGAGCACGAGAAGGTGAAGGTGGAGTTGAAAGGCCACTCGGCTGCCTGACCGTACATGTACGGTCCCCTCACCCCCCGCC
Source organism: Thiobacillaceae bacterium (assembly GCA_046292095.1). Classification (GTDB taxonomy): domain Bacteria; phylum Pseudomonadota; class Gammaproteobacteria; order Burkholderiales; family Thiobacillaceae; genus JANWZL01. The sequence continues at coordinate 4,658 of JBKBRS010000135.1, read as the reverse complement.
CCTCTCCCGCTGGGAGAGGGGAGCTTCGTGAGTTGGCTGCGCCAACTTTCATGCTAAAGCGGCTTTCACAAGTTGGATTCGTAATCCCCGGGCCCGCCGGAAGCGGATTCGCGATACGCCCCGGCCAAGGTGGGGCCCGGATTTCGAAGGGCCGCGTCAACCGCGCGGATTGTTAGCTAACAAGGAGAGAAGTTCGATGCCTACCTACGTCCGTACCGACAAGTGCGACGGCTGCAAGGGTCAGGACAAGACCGCTTGCATGTACATCTGCCCGCACGACCTGATGAAGCTGGACAAAGACGGTTCCGAGACCGGCCACGCCATGAAGGCCTTCAACCAGGAACCCGAGCAGTGCTGGGAGTGCTACAGCTGTGTGAAGATCTGCCCGCAACAGGCCATCGAGGCGCGCCACTATGCCGACATCGTGCCCCTGGGCGGTCAGGTTCAGCCGCTGCGCGGTTCCGACTCCATCATGTGGACCATCAAGTTCCGCAATGGCACGCTCAAGCGCTTCAAGTTCCCGATCCGCACCACGCCCGAGGGTTCGATCGACCCCTATGGCGGCAAGCCCATGGCGAAACTGGCCGACATCACCAAGCCCGGCTTTTTCACCACCGAATACGCCAAGGGCTACCGTCCCGGCAACCCCGCCGAGCTGATCCGCAAGCAAGCTTGAATAGACTGAGAGGTAAAGACAATGGCTGGTGAATTTGGTAATCCCGAAGTCGTCCAGGAAGAGGTCGACATCCTGTTGATCGGTGGCGGCATGGCCTGCTGCGGCGCCGCCTACGAGATCATGCGCTGGGCCGATGCCGCCAAGGCCGAGGCCGGCGTGGATCTGAAGATCAAGCTGGTCGACAAGGCCGCCATGGACCGTTCCGGCGCCGTGGCCCAGGGCCTGTCCGCCATCAACACCTATATCGGCCCGGAGCAGGACCCCGCCGACTATGCCCGCATGGTCTCCAACGACCTGATGGGCATCACCCGCGACGACCTGGCCTATGACCTCGGCCGCCACGTCGACGACTCGGTGCACCTGTTCGAGGAGTGGGGCCTGCCGATTTGGAAGACTGACGAGAACGGCGAGCGTCATGACGGTGCCCAGGGTCTGCCGGCTCTGAAGGACGGTGGCAAGCCCGTGCGTTCCGGCAAGTGGCAGATCATGATCAATGGCGAATCCTACAAGTGGATCGTCGCCGAGGCCGCCAAAAAGGCGCTGGGCATGGACCGCATCCAGGAGCGCGTGTTCATCGTCAAGCTGGTCAACGACAAGAACGACAAGAACCGCATCGCCGGAGCCGTCGGCTTCTCCGTGCGCGAGCACAAGGTCTATGTCTACAAGGCCAAGGCCATCCTGCTAGCCGCCGGTGGCTGCGTGAACATCTTCCGTCCGCGCTCCGTCGGTGAGGGCACCGGCCGCGCCTGGTATCCGGTGTGGAACGCCGGCTCCACCTACGCCATGGCCGCCGAGGCCGGCGCGGAGCTGACCATGATGGAAAACCGCTTCGTGCCCGCCCGCTTCAAGGACGGCTACGGCCCGGTGGGCGCCTGGTTCCTGCTGTTCAAGGCCCAGGCCGTCAACGCCTTCGGCGAGGTCTACATGCAGCGCAACAAGGAGCTGCTCAACGAGTATCCTCCGTACGGCCAGGCTGCCGTGCCCGCCTCCTGCCTGCGCAACCACCTCATGCTCAAGGAGATGAAGGAAGGCCGCGGTCCCATCTATATGGACACCGTGACGGCGCTGGCCAAGCTGCGCGAGACCCTGTCCCCGCGTGAGGTCAAGCACCTCGAGGCCGAGGCCTGGGAAGACTTCCTCGACATGTGTGTCGGTCAGTGCGGCATCTGGGTCGGCGAAAACATCGAGCCGGAGAAGAAGAACTCCGAGCTGATGCCCACCGAGCCTTACCTGCTGGGTTCCCACTCCGGCTGCTGCGGTATCTGGGTGTCCGGTCCCGAGGACGTGGGCGCGCCCACCGAGGAGACCCACCCCGAGAAGGACAAGATCCCGGCGCACCTGCCCTCCGGCTGGCACTGGGGCTATCGCGGCATGACCACGGTCAAGGGCCTGTTCACCGCTGGCGACGGCGTGGGCGCCTCCGGCCACAAGTTCTCCTCCGGCTCGCACGCCGAGGGCCGCATCGCCGCCAAGGCCATGGTCAAGTACTGCCTCGATCACAAGGATCTCAAGCCCGAGCTCGACACCCCGGTGGAGCAGCTCGTCGAGGAGATCTACAAGCCGGTGCGTAACTACCTGGAGTTCAAGGACTACACCACCGCCATCGACGTCAACCCGCACTACATCACGCCCAAGATGCTGCAGTTCCGCCTGCAGAAGATCATGGACGAGTATGTCGCCGGAGTGGCGACCTACTACACCACCAACGCCAAGATGTTGGAGGTGGCCGAAGAAAAACTGCAGATGTTGAAGGAAGACGCCGAGAAGATGCGTGCCAAGGACCTGCACGAGCTGCTGCGGGCCTGGGAGAACTACCACCGCATCCTGACGGCGGAGGCCCACATGAAGCACATCCAGTTCCGTGAGGAGACCCGTTATCCGGGCTTCTACTACCGCGCCGACAAGAACTTCATCGACGAGGAGAACTGGCACTGCTTCGTCAACTCCGTCTACGACAAGACCACCAAGAAGTGGACCGTGTTCAAGCGCGCCCACGTCGACCTGGTGGACAAGTCGAAGCTGTTCAAGACCGCCGCGCACTAAGCGGTCGTCATGGCTGCAAAACCGGGCGCCCACAAGGCGCCCGGTTTTTTGCTTTTTTATGCTGTAAACAGAGCTGTTTGCGAGCAGTATCGGAACCATCCGCCATACACCGGCTCAGAGGGTTATGATGCGCAGCTAGCCTCGCACCCAGCCCTGATCCCTGATTCCCGATCCCCGACATGGACGAATCGCAATTCAAGAACCTCGCCAAGGACTCCCCCATCCCGGCCGCGCCGGTGATGCCCAACATGCTCGACGGCGACCACGTGATCCAGTTCCGTTGCCATCGCGGCGTGCAATGCTGGAATGTTTGCTGCAGCAACATCGACATCACCCTGACCCCCTACGACATCCTCCGGCTCAAGAACCGCCTGGGGATGAGTTCGGGTGAGTTCCTGCAGAAGTACACCGTCCCCTACGAGATGGACAAGGATGGCATGCCCGGAGTGAAGCTGCGTGCCGTCGACGGCGGCACTGCCTGCCAGTTCATGGTGCCGGAGGGCTGCAGCGTCTATGAGGACCGCCCCACCGCCTGCCGCTACTACCCTGTGGCGCTCCTGTCGTTGCGCCGCCAGGACGAGTATGTCGACCGCCAGGCCTACGCCCTGGTCAAGGAGTCGACCTGCCTGGGCCACCTCGAGGATCGCAAGCTGACCATCGACGAATACCGCCAGGAACAGGGCGTGACCGAGTACGACGAAAAGGGCCGCGCCTGGCGCCAGCTCGTGCTCAAGCGCAAGTCGGCCGGACCCTCCATCGGACGACCCACGCCGCTGTCGAACCAATTGTTCTTCATGGCCAGCTACGACCTCGACCGCTTCCGCGCCTTCGTCATGAGCCCCTCGTTCAACGAGACCTACGATGTGCCGGTCGCGACCATGGCCGAGATCGTCGCCGACGACGAGAAACTGCTTGACTTCGCGATGAACTTCCTCAAACAGGTGCTCTTCAACGAGAAATTCCTAGAGGAAAAGCCCGGCGCACAAGAAAAGCGCCTGGCCCGGTTGAAACAAAAGGCCGAGCAGATGCGGGCCGAATTCGAGGCCAACCGGGAGCGTCTCGAGGACGAAAAGTATTCGGAGGCCTTCCGCAAGCTCGGCGGCGGGGATTGAACGCTGGCCGTGACCCCGGTCACGACCAGCGTGTACCTCACCAGTGCGGATGATGCGGGCGGTCGTACAACTGCCCGCGGATGTTGAATCGGGCCTCGAGCAGGGCCATCTCCAGGCGCTTGCGCTCCTCCAGGCTCAGATGGCCATCCGCCAGGAATTGCCGCTGCATCCGCTCGATGGCACGCTATTCCTCCATCAGCTGGTGTGCCTCGCGTGGCGTGAGCTGGCCCGTGTTCACGCCGTAGCGGATGAGCTGCATCTGCCGCTTCTGACGCGCGTCGATACGGTCGTTCCAGCGGTCTGGGCCGGGCGAGGGCTGCCAGCCCCATGCCGGGGCGGGTGTCGACTGTGGAAGATAGGGATTGGGCCCGCCGCTCAAGTGGCAGGGCCGCCCATCGGCCTTGGCGGCACATGAGGCCAGGGCAAGGGTGGTGAGGCCGGCAATGGTCAGCGTCTTGAACATGGTGTTGGACATGGTCTGGCTCCTTTACTGGGTTGGCTACATCGCGCCGGATCGCACACCGCGACCCGGTGATTGAAGCCTAGGCCTCGCCTGTTAGCACCGCGTTAGCCCCCCTGTGTCAGCGTGTGTCGAATCGTTACCGCTTCCCCTGTATGCCGAAGGGTTGAGTCTGACCGTCTGGTTTGACGACAATCCCGCCTTTGTGCCCCTCTAACCGTTCATTGCCTGACCAGATCGACCTCCATGAGCGCCCATACCCTCGCCCCTGAAGAGCATTACATCCGCAAACAACCCTATTACGAGCCGGTCGGCGACGAGATCGCCATCTTCGAGGCGGCCTACCGCAACAAGCTGCCCGTCCTGC
>JBKBRS010000134.1:0-6200 GCA_046292095.1 Thiobacillaceae bacterium | reverse complement strand
CCTACCATGAAAATCGGCGCAACCGATCACGAAGCGCCCCTCGCCCGCCGGCGGGAGTGGGGCTGGAGGTGAGGAAATCGCTCATGGCCGGCGCAAGCGTTCCCATCGGCGGGGGCAGGTCATCGGCCATGAACGGTTAGTAAAGCACACTGACGAAGCCGAAATAGGTCAACAAGGTTAAAACGTCCTGAATCACGGTGGCGAGCGGGCCGCTGCCGAAGGCCGGGTCGCGCTTCATGCGTGCGAGCAGCCAGGGCAGCAGCAGCCCCACCGTGCTGGCGAGCCCGCCCGCCACCAGCAGTGCCCCGGCCACGGCCACGGCAAGCTTAAAGTCGTCGAAGACGAGCCACACACCTGGCAGGGTGAGGCCGGCCAGGACCAGACCGATAATGAGACCGGTGCGCAGCTCGCCGCCCAACAGCCGCCCCAGGCCCACATGGGCCAAGGACAACCCACGCACCGCCACCGCCTCGGTCTGGGTGCCTATCGCGTCGGCCAGATAGACCAGCCCTGGCACGAAGAAGGCCAGCGCCAGTTGCGAGTTGAGGAATGCCTCGAAACGGCTCATCACGAAGGTGGCCAGGGCGCTGCCGGCGAGCCCCAGGATCAGCCAGGGCAGACGGTCGCGCGCTCGCCTGAGCGGCGGTGCATCCAGCGCCCGGCGGGCCACGCTGGTCTCGCGCCGGATGCCGGCCAGGCGGTGCAGGTCCTCGACGTGCTCGTGGCGCAGGATGGTCATCAAGGCCCGCGCCGGCACCACACCCAAAAACCGACGGCCGGCATCCACCACCGGCACACTGTTGAGGCCATAGTGCAGGGCGATCGAGGCTACCTTCTCCTGGTCCTCATGCGCCTGGACGGCGGGTGGGGCCCGGCGCATGGCCGGCTCGATGGCTGCGTCGGCCGGCAGGCGCAGCAGATCGGCAAAGGTCACCAGACCCAGCAGGCGTCCCTCCGGGTCGGTCACGCAGACGATCTCGGTGTCCTCCAGCTCGTGCTCGGTGAGCCGCGCGCGCACCTCGCCGGCCAACTCCTGCGGCTGTGCGCGGGCGACGGCGGCGGTCAGGTGCTCCGCCGCGGTCTCGGGCAGGTGGCGCTTCACGGCCGCCCTGCCCCCAGCGCCAGGGGGGCGAGCAGCCTGCGCACGGGGGTCGGCAAGGCGGCGCCGAGCGCGGCCTCGACCGGCAGCCACAGCCGCCCATCCACCTCGGCAACCCGCGCCGGACGGCGCACGTGCACGAGCCAGGGCTGCATCACCAGTTTGAAGTGCGTGAAGCCATGGGTCAGGCGCGGCAGACCCTCGACGCGCTCGGCTCGACAGCCCAGGGCGAACGCGGCCTCGACCGGGTCCGCGCCGACTTCGAACTCCGGCAGGCTCCACAGCCCGCCCCAGACCCCCGTGGCGGCACGCCGCTCAAGCAGGATCTCGCCGGCATGCAACAGCAGCAACACCGCCTTTTGCCGCTCGGGCAGGTCCCTGCGCGGGCGCGGCGTGGGTAACTCGTTCTGTCGCCCGGTGTCGCGTGCGACGCACTCGGTCATGGGGCAGAGATCGCAGCGCGGCCGGGCGCGTGTGCAGACCGTCGCCCCCAGGTCCATCAAGCCCTGAGTGTAGGCAGGGAGGTCCAGTTGCGGCAACAGCGACTCCGCCAGCCGCCACAGGCGGGCCGTCACGGCCGGCTCGCCGGGCCAGCCCTCGATGCCGAAGACACGGCAGAGCACGCGCCGGACGTTGCCGTCGAGGATGGCCTGGCGCTCGCCGAAGGCGAAGACGGCAATGGCGGCGGCAGTGGAGCGTCCGACCCCAGGCAGGGCGGCGATGGCCGCGAAATCCCGGGGAAAGCGCCCCCCATGTTCGCTCACGATGCGACGGGCGGCCGCATGCAGGTGACGGGCGCGGGCGTAGTAGCCCAACCCGCTCCACAGCGCCAGCACTTCGTCGAGGGGCGCCGCCGCGAGGGCAGCCACATCAGGGAAGCGCGCGAGAAAGCGCCGGTAGTAAGGGATCACCGTCTCCACCTGCGTCTGCTGCAGCATCACCTCGGAGACCAAGATGCGATAGGGGTCACGGTCCTGTTGCCAGGGCAGGTCGTGGCGGCCGTGCCGGCGCTGCCAGGCGATCAGGCGCTGGGCGAAGTCCTCCATGAGCGACGCGGGCTGTCGAGCAATGTCAGTTGCCCCACTGTGCTGCGCGCCACCCGTGCCGCACGAGACCGACAGCCATCGGGGGGCGATGAACACGGTGAGTCGGGGGCATTTCATTCTAGAATGCACGGATGACGCAGCTTAGCATCAACGACCACGCGCGTGATGTCACCGGCATGACCTATGTCTATCCGGTGGTGTCACGGCGCAGCCAGGGCGTGTCGGTCGGGGTCAATCTCAACCCCAACAACGCCTGCAACTGGCGCTGTATCTACTGCCAGGTCCCTGATCTGAAACGGGGGGGGCCGCCGCCGATCGCGCTCGATGTGTTGGAGCGGGAGTTGCGACAGATGCTCGCGGACATCGTCCAGGGCGATTATCTCGCGCGGCACGTCCCCGAGGGCATGCGGCGGCTCAACGACGTGGCCCTGTCCGGCAACGGCGAGCCCACCACGGCGCCCGAATTCCCCCGAGTGGTCTCGCTCATCGGTGACATCCTGGCGGATTTCAGGCTCGCTGGCCGGATCAAGCTGATCCTCATCACCAACGGCAGCCAGCTCGACCGCCCGCGCGTGCAGGCGGGTGTTCGGTCGATGGCCGGGCTTAACGGCGAGGTCTGGTTCAAGCTGGACCGCGCCACCCGCGCCGGTCTGCGGCAGGTCAACGACACCCACACCGACCCCGAGCATCACTACCGGCGGCTCAAGACCAGCGCCGGGCTGTGCCCCACCTGGGTGCAGACCTGTCTGTTCGCCATCGATGCGCGACCGCCCGAGGCCGGAGAGGTGCAAGCCTATCTGAACCTGCTCGCGCGGGCCATGGCCGAGGGTGTGCCGCTCAAGGGGGTGTTGCTCTACGGGCTGGCCCGGCCCTCGCTGCAACCGGAGGCACCGCGGCTCAGCCATCTGCCCGAGGCATGGCTTACGGCGCTCGCCGCCCGCATCGAGGCCCTGGGGTTGGCCGTCCGGGTTCATCCCTAGGGCCTCTCCTCTAAAGTTCAGAGCCGGCTGGCCGATATCGACAGCAGGTTCACAAAAAATTGTTTTGTCTGATACTATCCCGCGCTGATCCGCCACAGGGAGAGCCTATGAAACGCATGCAACCGGTCTACCGCCCCCCCGTGCGTCACCGCCGCTGGCTGCCCTTGCTCGCCGCCCTGCCCCTGTTCGGTGTCATGGCCGCCTTCGGCATCGCCCCCGACACGATCACCGACCCGGTGCCGACACAGGTCGTGGTGGAGCCCGTTGCCCTGCCCGAGCCGCAGACCACCGATGTCGCGGATGCGGACAGCTTCGATTTTTGGACCGAGGAACGCATCCTGCGCGGCGACACCCTCGCCACGCTCCTCGACCGGCTCGGCGTTGCGACCGAAGAAAAGGCCCGCATCGTCGCCGCCGGCCGGCAGTCTGCCGCCCTACAGCGGCTCGCCCCCGGGCGCACGGTGCTCGCCCGCGTGACGGCCTCGGGCCGCCTGCTGCTCCTGCGTTATCTCGCCAGCGAGGACCGGCTGGTTACGCTCAACCGCGTCGAGGAGCGGTTCGAGGTCGAGGAGACCCCAGTCACGCTGGAGGCCCGCCCCATCATGCGTTCCGGCGAGATCCGCTCCTCGCTCTACGGTGCCACCGACGCGGCCGACATCCCGGACTCCATCGCCTCACAGATGGCCGAGATCTTCTCCGGCGAGATCGACTTCCACCGCGACCTGCGCCGCGGCGACCGCTTCTCCGTGGTCTACGAGGCCTTCTACCACAACGGCAATCTCATCAAGACCGGGCGCCTGCTCTCCGCCGAGTTCGTCAACCAGGGCAAGGCCCATCGGGCGATCTACTTCCGCGACAGCAGCGGCCGCGACGGCTACTTCACGCCGGAGGGCCAAAGCCTCAAGCGCGCCTTCCTCAAGTCGCCGATCCCCTTCTCGCGCATTTCCTCAGGCTTCACCACTGCCCGCTTCCATCCCATCCTACAGCAGTGGCGGGCGCACCGCGGCATCGACTATGCCGCTCCCACCGGCACCCCGGTACGCGCAGTGGCCGATGCCGTGGTCGCCTTCGCCGGCCGGCAGAACGGCTATGGCAACCTCATCGTCCTGGAGCACCACAAACCCTACAGCACGGCCTATGCGCATCTGTCGCGCTTCGCCGCAGGCATCAAAAAAGGCCGGCGGGTCAGCCAAGGAGACATCATCGGCTATGTCGGCGCCACAGGGCTCGCCACCGGCCCGCACCTGCACTACGAATTCCGTGTCGCCGGCGTGCAGAGGGACCCGCAGTCGCTCAGACTACCCATCGCCTTCACCCTCGATGGGCGCGAGCGTAGCCGCTTCCTGGCCGAGAGCCGGCCGCTCATCAACCGGCTGGACCTGCTCGCCGGGACCAATCTGGCCTCATTCGATTGACCGTTAATGGCCGATAGGCCACACCCACCGATGCAAACGTGCCTGCCGGCCATGAACGCTCCCTCACCCCCGCCTCTCCGGCTTGATGGCCGGCGTCAGCCGCTCGACGCTCCCCTCCCCCGCCTGCGGGGGAGGGGCTGGGGGAGAGGGCGGACGAGGGGGGTTCGCGAGTCGCTGGCGCGACTTTCACACTAACTGGCGGGCGGCCGCTGCGCCGACTTGGGCCGAAAGGCCTGCACGACCTCCGGACGGGTCTCGATGTAGGGCCCGCCGATCAGGTCCACGCAGTAGGGCACGGCGGCGAAGACGCCGTCCAGGGTCTCCCGGATGGCCTTCGGCTGGCCGGGCAGGTTGAGGATCAGACAGGCGCCGCGCACCACCCCCACCTGGCGCGAGAGGATGGCGGTGGGCACGTATTTGAGGCTCACCGCCCGCATCGCCTCGCCGAAGCCCGGCAATACCTTGTCGGCCACCGCCAAGGTCGCCTCCGGGGTGACGTCGCGCGGGGCGGGGCCGGTGCCGCCCGTGGTGAGCACCAGGCTGCAGCCCTCGGCATCGGTCAGGGTCTTGAGGGTCGTCTCGATCAGCGGCTGCTCGTCCGGGATCAGCCGCTCGACGTAGCGTATGGGGTTGATCAAGGCGGCATCGAGCCAGGCCTTGAGGGCCGGGATGCCCTGATCCTGATAGACCCCGCTCGAGGCGCGGTCGCTGATCGAGACCAATCCGATCGTCACGGGTTGGGCCATGCTCTCTCCTCCGTCAAAACGCTCACAAGTCACAAGGCCTGCAAATCCAAAAGCAACTGGCGGGTATAAAGGGGTTTGTCACCCAGATAGTGATTGATCAGGATGCGCATGAGCTGCTTGCCCTCCGCCAGGGTGCGCGGATCGCTGTAGTCGCCGGCCGCCATGTCGAGCAGGGCCTTGCCGCTGAAGCTCTGCTCGTGGCCGTTCGCATGCACGAGACCCAGGCCGAAGGCATAGGCGTAGCGCGCCCCGACCTGCACCGCCTCGCCCTCGGCGGTGCGGTCCAGGGTCTGGGCATAGCCCAGTTCGGACAGCAGCGCCAGCTCGAAGCGGCGCAGCACCGGTTGCGGATCGCTCGCACTCGGCAGGGCCTGAAGCGCCTCCTCGTAGCGAGCAAATAGCGCCTCGTGCGGGTCCTCCGGTGCGAGCAGCTTGAGGACCAGCTCATTCAAATAGAAGCCGCAGATGAGCGCCCGCCCACTCAGGTCCAGGCGTCCGCCCAGCCATTCGGCGGCATGCAGGGTCTTGAGCCCCGCCTTGCCGAACCAGGACAGGGCTAGTGGTTGGAAGGCGAGCAGCCGGGAACGCAAGGCGCTGTGGGCGCGGCGCGCGCCCCGCGCCACCAACCCGATGCGGCCATGCCCGCGCGTGAAGGCCTCGATGACGAGGCTGGACTCTTTCCACGGATGGCTGTGCAGGACATAGGCCGGCTCGTTGTCGACGCCCCTCACCCTTCACGCCTCACCCTTCATACCCCAACGACCGCAGCAGCGCCGCGTTGTCCGCCCAACCGTGCTTGACCTTGACCCAGCATTGGAGAAAGACACGGGCAGCGAACAGCCGTTCCATCTCCAGTCGCGCCTCGGTGGCGATGCGTTTCATGCGCTCGCCGCCGTGCCCGAGCAGGATGGGGC
>JBKBRS010000133.1:0-6238 GCA_046292095.1 Thiobacillaceae bacterium | reverse complement strand
GGTGGGAGGCCAACGCCTCCAGAACGGCATCCTCGAAGTAGGACACGTTGGCGAAATAGAGCGAGCCGTCGAAACGCAGGGCCATGACATGCTTGCTTGTGGCGAGATGCGGGTGCACCTTGAGGTCACGCAAGGTGCCGTCGGAATAGCGCCCCAGCAAAGCCACGCGCGGCGTCATGGTGCGCAGCAGGAAGAGCACGATGGCCAGCCCCGCCCCCACCATGATGCCCATGTCCAGGTGTGGCGCGAAGGCCAGGGTGGCGACGAAGGTGACGATGGCGGCCGCCCCGTCGTGTTTGTGCGCCGCCCAGGCATGCTTGATGCCCTCAACGTTGACCAGCCCGACCACCGCCATGATGATGATGGCGGCCAGGACGGCCTGGGGCAGGTGGTAGAGCAACGGGGTGAGCAGCAACAGGGTCAGCAGCACGATCAGCGCGGTGAACACCGAGGACATCCCGGTCACCGCCCCGGCGTTGAGGTTCACCGCCGAGCGGGAGAAGGAACCCGACACCGGGAAGGCCTGGGACAAGGATCCGACCACGTTGGCCATCCCCTGGCCGATCAGCTCCTGATTGGGATCCAGGCGCTGCTTGGTCTTCGCGGCCATGGCCTTGGCGATGGAAATGGCCTCCATGAATCCGACCAGGGAGATCACCAGGGCGGTCGAGAACAAGGCCCGAACCTTGTCCCAGTCCCAATTCGGCAGCGTGAAGCTCGGCAGTCCCTCGGGGATGACGCCCACCACTTCACCGCCGCCGACCAACTTGAACTGGCCCTTGTTCACCTTGCGGATGCGGTACCTGGCCTCGTCCAGCTTGGCCCCTGCCGGAGCACGGTCGACCGGATAAACGGCCACCGTGTTGCCTTGTGCGTCCACCTCGCGCACCACCTGGACGTGGCGCAGCCGCGCCTTGATCTCGTTCAACTGCTCCTCGGCCTGTTTCGCCGCCAGACGGGCCAGCCCCACCTCGGCCTCAAGCCGCAGGAGCTGTGCGGAATCCACATGCGCCTTCTCCGCCGCCGCAAACGCCTCCTGCTTGGCGGCAACCGCCTTGTTGAGCTCGTCCAGCCGCTGCGTCCCAGCCTCGACCGCCTTCACCAGGGCGAAGAGCTCGGGGTCACGCACCTGCTCGAGCCGGCCATCGGCGTTCTTTTCGAAACCGATCGCCCAGGACACCACCGTCGTGATCACCACGGCGATCAGCACTCCGGGCCACTTGGGGCGATACTTCTTGACGGCCCACATGATGGCGATCGCCCCCACCCCCATTGCCAGGGTAGGCAGATGCGTGTCGCCAACCTGCTTGACCACCCCCCACATGTCCACCATGAAGTGCTCGCTGCGCCCCATGGGTACCCCAAAGATCTTGCTCACCTGGGACAGGGCGATGATGATGGCGGCGGCGTTGGTGAAGCCAACGATGACCGGGTGCGAGAGGAAATTGACCACCACCCCCAGCTTGAACACCCCCAGGGCGAACTGGATGACGCCCACCAGGAAGGCGAGCAGGATGGCGAGCGCGATGAAGTCGGGTGAGCCAGGCGCCGCATAGACCGACAGCGAAGAGGCGGTCAGCAGTGACACCACCGCGACTGGTCCGGTCCCCAACTGGTTGGACGAACCCCACAGGGCGGCCACCGCCGCCGGCAGGAAGGCCGCGTACAGACCATAATAGGCCGGCATGCCGGCGAGCTGAGCATAGGCCATGGATTGCGGGATCAATACCAGGGCTACGGTCAGTCCGGCGATGAAGTCCAGCTTGAGGGTCTCGGGCTTGAGAGGAAACCAGCGCAGAAAAGGGAAAAAGCGCAGCAGCAGGGGGTTCATCGGCAATCCTGGCAGGGTAAAGAGGGGGCTGGGGGTCGTGAATGAACTGATCAGTATATCAGGAAACCCTTATCACCGGGACCGGCTCGGGCGCTCACCGCCGAAATTTGGGCCACAACCCACATCACACCTCCACGTGGACAGGATTGCCTTACTGGGGAGGATTGCTTATTTTCGTCTCTGCAGGTTCGGTATCCAGGAGAAAAACCCATGCCGCTCAGCCGACCCATCCGGGAGATCTGCGTCCCACTCGCGGAGTATCCCCATGTCGGGGCCGATGCCAGCCTGCGCGACGCCTTCGTCTCCCTGCGCGAGGGCCTGACCACCGGCCGCCGTTACCGCCACGTCCTGGTCCTCAATGCGCATCACGAGCTGATCGGTCTGCTAGGCATGCGCGACATCCTGCGCGGCCTTTTTCCCGATTACCTGCGTAGCCGGAATCTCGGCCACCACGCGCAAGGTCCCGTGCCCGACTTCCCCTCGCTCACCCTGATCTGGGCCGAGACCTGCCATCAACAGTGCAAGGAGGCAGCCCATCGCCCGGTGCGAGAGTTCATGGGATCCGTGCCGGCTCGGGTCGGCATCGACGACCCCATCACCAAGGCCGCCTACCTGATGGTCATCCACGACATCAGCATGCTGCCAGTGACCGATGGTCCGGGCCTGGCCGGGGTCGTGCGCATGATCGACGTGTTCAACGAAGCCGCCCGGGCCATACTCGATGAGTGAAGGCGAACGCAGCGACGGCGTCACCCTGCAGCCGGCACGCCTGCCCATCGACTGGCGCAAGACCGGCATCCTGCTCTTCGGCCTCACCGTCTTCCTGGCGATCTATTTCTCACCCCCCTGGCCGGCCGCGGTCGACCCCACCGGCAAGGCGTTCGTGCTCACGCGCGAGGGCAAGGCGGCCATCGGCCTGTTCCTGATGGCCGGCATCTGGTGGGTGTTCGAGGTCATCCCCATTGGGGTGACGGCCATCGCCATCGGCGTGTTCCAGGCGATGTTCTTCATCCGTCCGGCCAAAGAGGCCTTTCACGACTTCATGGACCCGGCGGTGATGTTCATCTTCGGCTCCATCGTCATCGGTCTGGCCTTCACGCGGTCTGGGCTGACCAAGCGTATCGCCTACAAGATGCTGGCGGTGGTGGGCGAGCGCACGGACCGGATCCTGCTGGGTGCCTTGGTCATCACGGCGGCGCTCGCCCACCTGATGGCCCACACCGCCGTGGCCGCCACCATGTTCCCCATCCTGCTCGCCATCTACGCCCTCTACGGTGTGGGCGAGCGCCCCAGCAACTTCGGCAAGGCCTTGTTCATCGGCATGGCCTACGCCGCAGGCGCCGGCAGCATCGTCACCATGCTCGGCGCCGCCCGCGCCCCAGCCGCCGCCGCCATGTACGAGGGCTTCACCGGGCGGCACATCACCTTCTTCCAGCTCACCGAGTACATGTTCCTGATCGGCTGGGGCATGGTCTTCCTCATCTGGCTCTACCTGCGCGCCTTCCTGAAGCCCGAGAAGGCCAGCATCCCCGGCCTCAGGGACAAGGTTCGGCGGCTCTCCGTCGCCATGGGGCCGATGACCCTGCAGGAGAAGTTGGTCATCGTCATCGTCGCGGTCCTGGTCCTGGTGATGTCGACCAAGTCCTTCATCCCGCTGCTCGCCCCCATCGACCGGTCGGCAGTGATCCTCACCACCACCCTGCTCTTCTTCATCCTGGGCATCCTCTCCGTCAGAGACCTTGAGGACATCCCCTGGAACATCGTGCTTCTGTTCTCCGGTGCCATGTCCATCGGTTTTTGCCTGTGGAACACCGGTGCGGCCGAGTGGATGGCGGTCAACTGGCTGGGGCTGCTCGAGGAAGCGCACTGGTGGGTGTTCGTCATGGGTATCGCCGCCTTCGTGCTGATCATGACCAACTTCATCATGAACGTGGCGGCCATCGCCATCGTCCTGCCCGTGGCCTTGGTCATCGCCCGCTACCTGGGCGTGGCGCCCGAGGTCATCGTCTATTCCGCCCTGGTCACCGCCGGCATGCCCTACCTGCTGTTGATCGGCGCAGCACCCAATGCCATCGCCTACGACTCCATCGCCTACGACTCCAAGCAGTTCACCACCGGCGAATACTTCCGTCACGGCATCCCTCTGAGCCTGATCCTGCTCGCCGTCTTGGTGCTCGCCCTGGTCACGCTCTGGCCACTAGAGGGTATGCCCATCCTGGTCAACCAGTCCTGAAGGGACCCTACCCATGCCCTGCAAGATCCTGCTCCCCGTCGATGGCTCCGAGGGCTCGCTCCGTGCCGCCCGTCATGTCGCCGGGTTGGCCCGGCTGGTGCCTGGGCTCGAAGTCCACGTGGTCAGTGTGCAACCCACCGGGGAAGACTGGATCGTGCGCCGTCTGATCCGCCCTGAGGAGCTGGCGGAGATGGAGCGGGAGTGGAGCCAGGCGGTGATGGAACCCGCCTGCATGATCCTGAGAGAGGCGGGCATCGAGCCCCACTGCCATCTGAGCCAGGGCGAGGTGGCCCCCAGCATCGTGCGGCTGGCCAACGAGCTCAAGTGCGACCAGATCGTCATGGGCACGCGCGGGCAATCCGCCCTCACGGGCCTGCTCATGGGCTCGGTGGCCACCAAGGTGTTGCACCTCTCACCCATCCCCGTCACCCTGGTCAAATAAGGTGGTGCGCCGCATCTGCAGCCTCCTGGCCGCTGGCCTGGCATGCCCCCCCGCCCTGGCGGCGGATGCCACGCCCGCCGTCCTGGGCATCCCCATCGAATTCGTCCTGTTCGCCGCGACCCTCCTGGGGGTGGCCCTCTGGCACCGGCACTCCCTGCCGATCGCCGTCGCGGGCATGGTCGTCATCTCGCTGTACAAGATCGTCTTCACCGGCTTTCACGAGGGGACGGGCTTGACGGGTTGGCTTGCGCACCTCACGCACGAGTGGGTCGTGCTCGCCAACCTGCTGGGGCTGCTGCTCGGCTTCGCCATCCTTGCCCGACATTTCGAGGACAGCCACATCCCCCATGCCCTGCCCCGCCTGCTGCCAGGCGACTGGCGGGGTGCCTTCCTGCTGTTGACGCTGGTCTTCGTCATGTCCGCCTTCCTCGACAACATTGCCGCGGCCCTCATCGGCGGCACGGTGGCCGCCCACGTCTTCCGCCGACGCGTGCACATCGGCTACCTCGCCGCCATCGTCGCCGCCTCGAACGCCGGCGGCTCGGGCAGCGTGGTGGGCGATACCACCACGACCATGATGTGGATCGACGGGGTGGCCCCGCTGCAGGTCGTGCACGCCTACGTGGCCGCCATCAGCGCCCTGTTGGTCTTTGGACTTATCGCCGCCCGTCAGCAGCACGCGCTGCAGCCCATCGTACGTCACAGCGGCGCGTCAGCGCCCCTGGACTGGGCACGGCTGGCCATCGTGGTCTGGATCCTTGCCGCCGCCATCACCACCAATGTCGGCGTCAACAGCCTGCACCCCGAACTGGCCGATCGCTTCCCCTTCCTGGGCGTAGCGGTGTGGCTCGCCATCCTCACCGCCACGCCGCTGCGAAGCCCCGAATGGCGGCTGCTGCCCGACGCGGCCAAGGGCAGCGTCTTCCTGCTCTCCCTGGTCGTCTGTGCCTCGATGATGCCGGTGGAGCACCTACCCGAGGCGAGCTGGCTCACCGCCCTGGGGCTCGGCTTCGTCTCCGCCGTGTTCGACAACATCCCGCTCACCGCCCTGGCGCTGACCCAGGGTGGCTACGACTGGGGAGTGCTGGCCTATGCCGTCGGCTATGGCGGCTCCATGATCTGGTTTGGCTCCTCCGCCGGTGTGGCCCTGTCCAGCCTGTTCCCCGAGGCGCGCTCGGTGGTCGCCTGGCTCAAGTCGGGCTGGCACGTGGCGTTCGGCTACGTGGTCGGCTTTGCCGTCATGCTGGCGGTGGTCGGTTGGCAGCCGCCCCCGCCGCACAAGCTGGTGCGCACCGCGCCCGCGGCCGTTGCCCCGGCGCCACGGCACTGAGCCGGACACCCGATCGACGAGCGCGATTTTCGCTTGACTTGCTCGCCATCATTTCATATATTCGTATCTGAAATGTGCATATGGGCTGTCTGCGGTATGTGCGTTTCATGTCGTCGTATCCCCTATTGGGCGCTTGAGCCATCTGGCGAACGATAGGGGTTGTTGGTCGCAAGGTCATCCGGTGCGACTGACATCCTCCTCCTCTCTTGGCCCCGGCAAACCGCCGGGGCTTTTGTTTCGACGGGGTGCGAGGCACACGGGGCTTGAGGCAGAATCCGCGTCATGTCCGCCCCCCTCGTGACCTGCACGCCGAATCACCGCCCCGAACTCGTGGGCTTCGACGCGGCGGCCGCCGCACTGCTCGAACACGAGGCGGCGCGGCTGCCGGATCTGAGCGCCTGC
>JBKBRS010000132.1:0-6268 GCA_046292095.1 Thiobacillaceae bacterium | reverse complement strand
CCCCATCGTGGGCATTGTCTGCGGTGTCGGGCGCGCGTATGCCTGTGCTAAGATCGGCCTGTAGTGAGCGATACGAAGGATGCCCGGCATGGACATGGATGTGGCGCGGCACAACATGATCGAGCAGCAGATCCGGCCCTGGGAGGTACTAGACCAGCGCGTTTTGGATCTGCTCTGGCAGGTCAAGCGTGAGGACTTCGTGCCGCCGGTCTACCGCTCGCTCGCCTTCGTCGACATGGAGATCCCGCTTGGCCACGGCGAGGCCATGTGGTACCCCAAGGTCGAGGCGCGCGTGTTGCAGGCCCTGGCGCTCAAACGCACCGACCGGGTGCTCGAGGTCGGCACCGGCAGCGGCTATCTCACGGCGCTCATGGCCGCACAGGCGATGCAGGTGGTGAGCGTGGAGATCCACGCCGACCTCAGGGAATCGGCCGAGGCCAAGCTCAAGGCGCATGGGTTTGCCAACATCACGGTCAAGTTGGGCGACGCGGCGCGCGACTGGGGCGAGGACGGCCGCTTCGACGTCATCGTCTTGACCGGTTCCACCCCCGTGCTGCCCGAGGCGTTTTTCAAGCGGTTGAACCCCGGCGGGCGGCTATTCGCGGTGGTGGGCGAGCCACCGGTCATGCAGGCGCAGCTCGTCACCTGCCTGGATGAGCAGGCGCGGCGCACGGACGTGCTGTTCGAGACCGCGCTCAAGCCCCTGGTCAATGCGCTCGAACCCGAGCGCTTCGAGTTCTGAGCGCAGGCGCATGCAGCACATCCGCCCCGCGGAGCTCAAGACCTGGCTCGCCGACCCCCAACGCGAAGACCCCCTGCTGCTGGACGTGCGCGAGCCCTGGGAGTTCGAACGCTGCCACATCGAAGGCGCGGTGTCGCTACCCATGAACGGCATCCCCGCGCGGCTGGCCGAACTGCCGCGCGACCGCGACATCGTGGTGATCTGCCATCACGGCGTGCGTAGCTACCACGTCGCCCGCTTCCTGGACCACAACGGCTTCACGCGGGTGATCAACCTCACCGGCGGGGTGGACGCCTGGGCGAAGGAGGTCGACCCGACTATGCCGACCTATTGAGGACTGCGCCATGCGCCATCTGCTCATCGCCCTGATCGCCCTGCTGCCCGCTTGGGCCGCGGCCGAGAACCTGAGCGAGATCTACCGCCTGGCGCTGGCCAACGACCCGGTCTATGCCGCCGCGCGCGAGGCCTATCGCGCTAGCCAGCAGCGGCTGCCCCAGGCGCGCGCCAGCCTGCTGCCCAGCCTCAGCCTCTCGGCCTTCGCCCGCAACACCGATGTCGAGGTGAGCGGTGCCACCTCCAGCAACACCTCGAACCAGCCCTATGGCTACGGGCTGACGCTCATCCAGCCGATCTACCGCAAACAAAACCTGGAGGCCCTGGCCCAGGCGCGCCTGATCGTCACCCAGGCCGAGCAGCAGTTGCGGCTGGCCGAGCAACAGCTCATGCTGCGCGTAGCACAGGCCTATTTCGACGTTCTGCTGGCGCAGGACAACCTCGCCACGGCCCAAGCGCAGAAACAGGCCTTCGCCGAGCAGCTCGCCCAGGCCCGCAAGGCCTTCGATGTCGGGGCGGCGACCATCGTCGACAGCCACGAGGCCCAGGCGCGCTACGACCTGGCCGTGGCGCAGGAGATCGCCGCGGTGAACGACCTCGAGATCAAACGCCGGGCCTTGGAGCGGCTCATCAACCGCGACATGCCCCGTCTGTCGGTGCTCAAGGACCCGGTCACCCTGCCCACCCCCAACCCGGATGCGATCGAGGCCTGGGTGCGCCAGGCCGAGGAACAGAGCCTTAGCGTGCTGCTCAACCAGAGCGCGCTGGAGATCGCCCGGCGCGAGGTCGAACGGCAGAGGGGCGGCCACCATCCCACCCTCGACCTCACCGCCCAGTACAACGACACCCGCCGCACCAGCGCCCTGCCCGGCAGCGGGACCATCAACCAGAGGAACGGGACCATCGGCGTGGAATTCAACCTGCCGCTCTACCAGGGCGGCGGCACCGATGCCCGCGTGCGCGAGGCGGCGGCCAATCTGGAACGCGCCCGCCGTGAACTTGACAACGCCCGGCGCGAGGCCGCGCTCGAGGCGCGGCAGGCCTACCTGGGCGTGGTCGCAGGCACCGCCCGCGCCAAGGCCCTGGAGCAGGCCTTGGTCTCCAGCGAGGCGCAGCTCAGATCCACCAAGCTAGGCCTGGAGGTGGGGGTGCGCACGCGGGTGGACGCGCTCAATGCCGAACAGCAGCGCTTCGCCACCCTGCGCGATCTTTCCGCCGCGCGCTACCAGGTCCTGCTGAGCGGGCTCAAGCTCAAGGCCGCCGCCGGCGAGCTCAGCGAGAACGATTTACAGGCCATCGACGCGCTACTCAAGGACTGAGCGCCGTCCCTCACGCCTGCGGCGGCAGCGCCGCGGTGAGCATCGCCATCACCCGCTCTGTTGCCCCCTGCTGGGACCGGGCGAAGGCGCGTCCCGCCGCTGCCATCGCCTGCCGACGCGCGGCATTGGCATAGAGCGCTTTGACCGCGCCCACCCACTCGTCAGCGTCGTGCACGCGCAGCGCCGCCCCGCAGGCGAGCGCCTGCTCGGCGGCCTCGGCGAAGTTCCAGGTGTGCGGGCCGATCAGGATGGGCACGCCGGCGGCCGCCGCCTCGATCAGGTTCTGCCCGCCATAGGGCAGCAGGCTGCCGCCGACATAGGCCAGGTCGGCAGCGGCATAGAAGGCCGCGAGCTCGCCCAAACTGTCGCCCAGATACACGCGCATGTCGGCCGCCGGCGCCCCGCCCTCGCTGCGCCGGGCGAACTTTAGCCCACGCGTGGCGATGGCGCGGGCCACCGCCTCGAAGCGTTGCGGATGCCGCGGCACGATGACCAGCAACAGATCGGGCAAGTCGAGCATTGGCAGGGCAGCGAGCAGCAAGTCCTCCTCGCCGGCGCGCGTGCTAGCGGCAAGTAAAACGAAACGCCCGGCGAAGGCGGCGCGCAGTTGCGCGGCGCGCTGCGCGGTGTCGGCAGGCGGTGGGACGTCGAACTTGAGGTTGCCGGTGACGAGCACCGTGCGCGCCCCCAGCCGTCTGAGCCGCTCGGCGTCCGCCGCCGACTGCGCGGCGATGCCGGCAAAGCGCTCGAGGCTTGCCCGGGCAAGCCGCCCAAGCCGCGCGTAGCCGCGCGAGCTGCGCTCGGAAAGCCGCGCGTTGACCAGAAAGACCGGTATCCCCTCACAGGCACAGCCAGCCAGCAGGTTGGGCCAGATCTCCGTCTCCAGGATCACGCCCAGACGCGGACGAGTGCGTGCGAGAAAGCGCCGCACGCACCAGGGCAGGTCGTAGGGTAAATAGCTCTGCACCACCTCCGCCCCGAACAGTTGCGCCCCGGTGGCACGACCGGTGGGCGTGAAGTGCGTCAACAGCAGGGCATGGTCCGGATAGGTCGCGCGCAGGGCCTGGATCAGGGGGGCGGCGGCGCGGGTCTCGCCCACCGACACCGCATGCACCCAAATCACCGGCCGGCCGGCGAGCCGTGGCGCCGCCCCCAGCCGCTCGCCCCAATGGCGCAGATACTCGGGCTGCTTGCGCGCGCGCCAGAGCAGATAGAGGAAGACGAAGGGCAGCGACACGACCCAGGCCAGGGTGTAGAGACGGTGCATTTGCCGAGGCAGGCAGGAATACGTAAACTATGATGGATTCAGATTTTACAAACTCTAAGAGCGTGCAAACGATCACTGCCACCGAACTCGCCCGCAACCTGCGACAGGTTCTGGACCGTTTGGCCGCGGGCGGGGAGGACATCGTGGTGGAGCGCAATCACCAGCCCATCGCGCGGCTGCAGGCCCTGCCACCCCAGCGCACGGCGCTCGAGGTGATGGCGGACCTCTATCGTACCCTGCCCGAGGCTGCGGCTCGTGAATGGCTCGAGGACGCGCGGGGTGGCGATGCCCGCCTGGATCGGGAGATGCGTGATCCATGGGCTACCTGATCGACACGTGCGTGTGGATCGACGTGGAACAAGGCCGGTTGGCCCCGGCGGATGTCGCCGCCGTCACTGGCGATTCACCCGTCTTTATGTCACCGGTGACGATCGCTGAGTTGAAGTTTGGTGCCGAAGTGGCCCGCGACGAGGACGTACGGCACAAGCGCCTGGCCGCCTTGCAACGGCTCAGGCGCAAGCCGATGCTGCCCATCGACGGCGACACCGGCGAGATATTCGGCAGACTGGCGGCCAGCCTCAAGGCAGCTGGGCGGGGTCATCGTTACCGCGTCCAGGACCTGTGGCTGTCGAGCCAGGCGATCCAGTGGGGCTACCGCCTGCTGTCCCGCAATGGTCGGGATTTCCAGGATATACCCGGCCTGGAGCTCGTCCTGATTTGAGAAAATCCGGTCCTTGCCCTCGTCCGTCATTCCGGCGCAGGCCGGAATCCCGGAATTTTACTGCGCGGGTGCTGGTTGGGCCAAAGCCGCTTTTGCGACTTACACGTTAAAATCGCCCCATGAAGATCCTGCTCACCGGCTGCGCCGGTTTCATCGGCATGCACGTCGCCCTGCGCCTGCTCGCCCGCGGCGACGAGGTGGTCGGGGTGGACAACCTCAACGACTACTACGACCCGCGCTTAAAACTCGCCCGCCTGGAGCAGCTGCGGCCTTACCCGGGCTTCCGTTTCGTGCAGGCCGACATCTCCGACCGCGTGGCGATGGAAGACCTCTTCGCGCGCGAGCGCTTCCAGCGCGTCGTACACCTGGCCGCCCAACCCGGCGTGCGCTATTCGCTCAAGAACCCGCACGCCTACATCCAGACCAACCTGGTCGGCTTCGGCAACATCCTGGAAGGCTGCCGCCACAGCGAGGTGGAGCACCTGGTCTATGCCAGTTCCTCCAGCGTCTATGGCGCCAACACCAAGATGCCATTCTCCGTGCACGACAATGTCGATCATCCGGTGAGCCTGTACGCCGCCAGCAAGAAGGCCAACGAGCTGATGGCGCACACCTACAGCCATCTCTACGGTCTGCCCACCACGGGGCTCAGATACTTCACCGTCTACGGTCCCTGGGGGCGGCCGGACATGTCGCCCTGGCTATTCACCCGCGCCATCCTCGAAGGGCGGCCGATCGACGTCTTCAACCACGGCCGCATGCAGCGCGACTTCACCTACATCGACGACATCGCCGAGGGCACCGTGCGCGTGCTCGACCGCATCCCGCAGCCTGACCCCGCCTTCCGTAGCGACGCCCCCGACCCCGGCACGAGCTACGCCCCCTACCGCGTCTACAACATCGGCAACCACCAGCCGGTGGAACTGATGACCTTCATCGAGACCCTTGAGCAGGCCTTGGGGCGTGAGGCGCAAAAGAACTTCCTGCCCATGCAACCCGGCGACGTGGTGGCCACTTACGCCGACATCGAGGACCTGAAGCGCGACGTCGGTTTCGAGCCGAAAACGCCGCTGGCCGAGGGTATAGACCGCTGGGTGCGCTGGTATCGGGGTTACACCGGGAGGGGGTAGAAGGTTGTTGATCCGAGACGAATCAACTTGATCTCTCCATCCCTTGGCGCCCAGTCGTCATCTGACCTGCAGGAGCGGCGCAGCCGCGACAATAGGCGTATAGCGGCCAGCGCCTGGGAAGATCTGCAGAACTTGCTGCGCAGGCGCGGCTTGCGGTGCGCGGTGTTGGCTTCGGCCGCTGGCATCCGCTCGCTTAACGTTCGCTTCGCTCACGTTAGCCCACGCCGAAACTTCGTTTTGGCTCCTTCGCCAAACGCCTTGTTATGTTTCGCAGCTCGCCCTTAGGGCGCCTTGCGGCTTTCTCCCGCTCGCGGCGTTTTGCAGAGCTTGCCTAGGCGCACGGCATGAGCGTCGTAAGCCGCGACAGGTCGCCTGCATAGCGCTTGGGTCGCGCCTCCCCTCGCGCCGACAAAATAAGCATCGACCATAAAGATGGTACGTTTCGGATCAACAAGAAAACACAGAATAAGTTTTCCGTGTATGCCACAATGCAAGGAGTGCCGCTCGCGGCGCGAACCAAACCACCGCCACCCGCGCGAAACATCGCCCGGCGAACCGGTTCGGCCCGCAAGCGGGCCTCCTACCAACGGCGGCAGGGGTTGGCTTCGGCCCGCAAGCGGGCCTCCTACCTCGCCGTCAAGCGCCTGGTTCGGCCCGCAAGCGGGCCTCCTACACAGCGCCAACCCATGCTTGCGGGGATCGAAAGGAAGCCCCGACCTGAGCACCCCGTAGGCCACATGGACAAGCTTGCGCATC
>JBKBRS010000131.1:0-6273 GCA_046292095.1 Thiobacillaceae bacterium | reverse complement strand
GGCCACCGTGGTGCGCACCTACATCGACACCCTGGTCAGCCTGCCCTGGAAGAAGAAGACCAAGATCAGCAAGGACCTCAAGAAGGCCGAGGCGATCCTGGAGCACGACCACTACGGGCTGGAGAAGGTCAAGGAGCGCATCCTCGAGTACCTCGCCGTGCAGCAGCGGGTCGATCGACTCAAGGGTCCCATCCTCTGTCTGGTCGGACCGCCCGGGGTGGGCAAGACCTCACTGGGGCAGTCCATCGCCCGCGCCACCAACCGCAAGTTCGTGCGCATGGCCTTGGGGGGCGTGCGCGACGAGGCCGAGATCCGCGGCCACCGCCGCACCTATATCGGGTCTATGCCCGGCAAGATCCTGCAGAACCTGGCCAAGGTCGGCGTGCGCAACCCGCTCTTCCTGCTGGACGAGGTCGACAAGATGAGCATGGACTTCCGCGGCGACCCGTCCTCCGCCCTGCTGGAGGTGCTCGACCCCGAGCAGAACCATACCTTCCAGGATCACTACGTGGAGGTGGATTTCGACCTCTCCGACGTGATGTTCGTCGCCACCGCCAACACGCTCAACATCCCGGCGCCACTGCTCGACCGCATGGAGGTGATCCGCCTGTCGGGCTACACCGAGGACGAGAAGATCAACATCGCGCTCAAGTACCTGGTGCCCAAGCAGATGAAGAACAATGGGCTGACCGAGGCCGATCTGCACATCGCCGAGGGCGCGATCCGCGACATCGTGCGCTACTATACGCGCGAGGCCGGCGTGCGTAACCTCGAGCGCGAGATCGCCAAGATCTGCCGCAAGGCCGCCACGGCGCATCAGCTCAAAAAGGCACGCGGTAAGATCAACGTCACGCCCAAGAATCTGGACAAGTACCTGGGCGTGCGCCGTTACACCTATGGCATCGCCGAGAAGACCAACCAGGTCGGCCAGGTGACTGGGCTGGCCTGGACCGAGGTGGGGGGTGAGCTGCTCACCGTCGAGGCCACCATCATGCCGGGCAAGGGAAACATCATCCGCACCGGCCAGCTCGGCGACGTGATGAAGGAGTCGATCGAGGCGGCCCGCACCGTGGTGCGCAGCCGCTCCAGCGCCCTCGGCATCCCGAGCGAGAAGTTCGAGAAATTCGACATGCACATCCACCTGCCCGAGGGGGCCACCCCCAAGGACGGTCCCTCGGCCGGCATCGCCATCTGTACGGCCATGGTGTCGGTGCTCACTGGCATCCCGGTGCGCTGCGACGTCGCCATGACTGGGGAAATCACCCTGCGCGGCGAGGTGCTGCCCATCGGTGGCCTCAAGGAAAAACTGCTGGCGGCGCACCGCGGTGGTATCAAACAAGTGTTGATCCCCGAGGGCAATGTCAAGGATCTGGTGGAGATCCCGGACAACATCAAGAACCGCCTGGACATCCAGCCCGTGAAGTGGATCGAGCAGGTGTTGGAGGTGGCCCTGGAGCGCAAGCCGGAGCCTCTGCCCGAGGAGACCGTGTCCGAAGAAGCAAAGCCCATGCCGCCTGCAGAGGAGGCATCGGCTGTAATCAAGCACTGACGGGCATTCCCGCTAAAAATGCGCTTGACACCGCGCTTTCCGCGCTGCTATAAAGGTCGCGCAAGTGTCCTGCGCCGCTTCTCATCCACGGAAAGGGGGAATTTGTGAACAAGTCTGAACTGATCGATGCTATCGCCGCATCCGCCGACATCTCCAAGGCCGCTGCCGGCCGTGCGCTGGATGGTGCCATGGAGGCGATCAAAAAGGCACTCAAAAAGGGCGATATGGTCACCCTTGTCGGTTTTGGCACGTTCTACGTGGGCAAGCGCGCCGCCCGCACCGGCCGCAACCCGCGTACAGGCGCCGCCATCAAGATCAAGGCAGCCAAGGTACCGAAATTCCGTGCTGGTAAAGCCCTGAAAGATGCTGTAAACTGATGGGCTTTATCGGGTGCTTAGCTCAGCTGGCAGAGCGTCGCCCTTACAAGGCGAATGTCGGCGGTTCGATCCCGTCAGCACCCACCAGCGGTAAACATTTCAGGAGTGGTAGTTCAGTCGGTTAGAATACCGGCCTGTCACGCCGGGGGTCGCGGGTTCGAGTCCCGTCCACTCCGCCAAAACCCCAAAAGGCGAACGCGAGTTCGCCTTTTTTCATGCCGTCTTTCTACCCATGCTCGAGACCATCAGAAGCCACGCCCAGGGATGGATCGCCAAGATCATCCTCGGTTTCATCGCCCTGACCTTCGCGGTCTGGGGCATCAACTGGTATTTCGATGGGGGCGGGCGGAGCGCGCCGGCCATCACCGTCAACGGTGAGGTGGTCACCCAGCAGGAGTATGCCGATGCGCTGAAACAGTTGCGCGAAGCCACCCATGACGATCCCGAGGCCGACAAGGCCTTGCGTCATCGTGTGGTCGAGCAGTTGGTCAACACCCGTCTGCTGACCAGTGCCGCCCTCAGGGCCGGCATGCAGGTCACCGATGCCCAGGTCAGCGCCTTCCTCGCCGGTCTGGAGATCTTTCAGGAAAACGGTCGGTTTTCCCAGTCGAGGCTGGAGGCCTGGCTGCGCAGCCGCGGCCTGAGCCCGGCCTATTTCATGCAGATGGTGCGGCAGGACCTGCTGCTGCGTCAGGTCCAATCGGCGTATGGCGAGGGCGCCATCGTCACCCAGGTATCGGCCGCACGCCTGGGGGCGCTATTGGCCCAGACTCGCGAGGTGCAGGAGCGCATCTTCGACCTCAACCAGTACATCAACAGTGTGCGCATCGACGATCAGGCCATTGCGGCGGAATACAACGCCCACCGGCAGGACTACATGACGCCTGCGCAAGTGCGGGTGCAGTACCTGATCCTCACCCCCGATGTGCTCGCGGACAAGATCAGGGTGGACGAGGCGGCCGCGCGGCAGTATTACGAGGCCAATCCGGCACGTTTCCAGGAGCCGGAGCAACGGCGCGCGAGTCACATCCTGATCAAGGCCGACGCCAGCATGGATGCGCAGGCCCGACAGGCCGCACGCGCCCGGGCGGAGCAGTTGCTACAAGAGGTGCGTGCCAACCCGGGCCGCTTTGCCGCCCTGGCCAAACAGCATTCCCAGGACCCTGTCTCCGCCGAGCGGGGCGGCGACCTGGGGGCCTTCACCCGCGAGACCATGGTCAAGCCCTTCGCGGATGCCGTCTTCAGCATGCAGCCGGGGGAGATTCGCGGTCTGGTGGAGACAGAGTTCGGCTATCACATCATCCGCCTCGACGCGATCACCCCGGGCACCCAGCTCGGTTTCGCGGTGGTCAAGGATGAGCTGATGAATGAACTTCGCCAGCAGGAGGCCCAACGCCAATTCGCCGATGCGGCCGACCGTTTCGGCAACCTGGTCTATGAACACCCCGAAAGCCTGGAGGCCGCGGCGAAAGATCTCCAGTTGACCATCCAGGAAAGCGGTTGGATCAGCCGCCGTGAGGCGCAGCCGCGCGTCCTTAGCAACCCCAAGCTGCTCGATGCCCTGTTCAGCCCTGATGCCATCGAGAGGCGCCACAACACCGAGGCGGTCGAGGTGGCGCCGAATGTCCTGGTGGCCGCCCGCGTCATCGAACACCGCCCCGAGGGTCAGCGGCCGCTGGCCGAGGTCGCCAACGAGATCCGTCTCAAACTGGCGGCAAAGGCAGCACGTGAGCAGGCAATCGCTGCCGGGCAGGCGGCGCTGAAGGCGGCCCAAGCCGGCAGCGAGCCGGATGGCCTCTCGGCACCTATCAGCCTCTCGCGCCTGCAGCCGATCAACCTGCCGCCCGAGGCGGTCAAGGCGATCTTCAAGGCCAGCGCCGACAAGACCCCGGTCTACGTGGGGGTGGAGACGCGCGAGGGCTACCGGCTATACCGCATCAACCGCATCACCCAGCCGGCGATCAGCCAGGAGCAGGTGGACCAAGTCCGGCGTGACCTGCAGCGCATGGTTGCTCAAGAGGAGATGCGCGCCTATCTCGAGGACCTGCGCAGCAAGGCCAAGATCGAGATCAACAAGGAAGTGACCGAGCAAAAGGCCGACTGAGCCAAGACTCGGACTCGCTCGCCATCGGACCCAGGGCCTCTTGGGTTGCGATGAATGACCTGGATTCGGGCCATAGGCTTCAAGGTCGTTACCGTGAAAGCGCCGGATGGTCGAGACGAGAAGGGGCCTTCCGTTGAGACGGAAATGTGGAAGTGTTGCGGGCCGAGCCTGGAGCCGAATCCGAACGGCGCACCGCATTTGGTCTGCGGTTCGCGCCGCAAGCGGCGCTCTTACCCCTCGCGTTTTGAGGCTGTCGGCAAGGGATTGCCGACCTACAGTGCCTGGTAGGAGGCCCGCTGCGGGCCGAATCCCCAAACCGACCACCGATGGTAGGAGGCCCGCTTGCGGGCCGAACCTGTTCGCCGTGGCGATGATCCCCGCGGGTGGCGGTCTGTCATTCGCGCCGCAAGCAGCCTTTGGTTCGCGCCGCAAGCGGCGCTCCTACCGGAGGTTGGTTGTCGGTTCGCGCTGCACGCGGCGCTCCTGCCGGGGGTCTGCGTTTCGTGCCGCGTTTTGTGTAGGCGTACAGACGGAGTGATCCATTTCTCACCGATCCGGTTGTCGCGACGCCGGCGGCAAGTTCAGCAGAGCCTTGCGGGCAGTAAACAAAGGATGGCTCCTTACAGGTATGCAACCAAGCGGGTCCCAACACACGCCCAGGAAAGCAGCGGACTCGGGCATCAGTCATCCACCGCCAGGCCCGCGGTGCTGTTGAAGCCGGCGTCCACATAGGTGATCTCGCCCGTGATGCCGGAGGCGAGGTCGGAGAGCAGGAAGGCGGCCGCGTTGCCGACCTCCTCGATGGTGACGTTGCGCCGCAGCGGCGCGTGCTTCTCGCCCCAGGCCAAGAGCTTGTTGAAGTCGGCGATGCCCGAGGCGGCCAGGGTCTTGATCGGGCCGGCCGAGATGCCGTTGACGCGGATGCCGCGCGGGCCGAGGCTGGCGGCAAGGTAATAGACGGAGGACTCCAGGCTCGCCTTGGCCAGACCCATGACGTTGTAGTGCGGCACCGAGCGCACCGCGCCCAGATAGGTGAGGGTGAGCAGCGCCGCCCGCCGTCCCAGCATCATGGGCAGGCCCGCCTTGGCCAGCGCGGTGAAGGAGTAGCTGGAGATGTCGTGGGCGATGCGAAAGTATTCGCGGTTGACGCTGGCCAGATAGTCGCCGGCCAGGGCCTGCTTGGGGACGAAGGCGATGGAGTGGACGATGCCGTCCAACCCGTCCCAGTGCCGGCTAAGGTCCTGGAACAGACGCTCGATCTGCTCGTCGCTCGCGACGTCGCAGTCGAAGCACAGCTCGGAGCCGAAGTCCCTGCGCGCGAACTCGATGACGCGGTCGCGTGCGCGCTCGCCCTGGTAGCTGAAGGCGAGCTCAGCCCCCTCGCGGTGGCAGGCCCGGGCGATGCCGTAGGCGATGGAGCGGTTGCTGATGAGGCCGGTGATGAGGATCTTTTTGCCGGCGAGAAAACCCATGGACTATCCCCTGCTCGTTGATGGTGGGCGCATTATACCGTGACGGCCGGCGGGGCCTTTTATACACTGGCGCGCATGCGCGCATGGATGGTGTGGCTTACCCTCATGCTGGCCGCCTGTGACGGGCCGCTCAACAACCCCTATGCGCCGGGCGAGGCCGCCGGCGAAGTGCTGTTTTCGAGCTTCGGCCCCGAACGCCCCAAACACCTGGACCCGGCGCGCTCCTACAGCGAGAACGAGATCGTCTTCACCGGGCAGATCTACGAGCCGCCATTGCAGTACCACTACCTGCGCCGGCCCTATGTCCTGGAGCCGCTCACCGCCGCGGAGATGCCGCGGGTGCGCTACTATGACGCCAGCGGCCGCGAGCTGTCCGCAGAGGCGCCGGCTGAGGCGATCGCCTACACGACCTACGACATCCGCATCCGGCCGGGCATCCGCTATCAGCCGCATCCCTGTTTTGCCCTGGATGCGCAGGGGCGTCCGCGTTACGTGCCGATCGACCCGGCCGAGCTCGAGCGCGTGCAGCGGCTCGCTGACTTCCGCGAGACAGGCAGCCGCGAGCTCGTCGCCGCCGATTACGTCTACCAGATCAAGCGCCTGGCCAACCCGCGCCTCAACTCGCCCATTTACGGGCTGATGAGCGAGTACATCGTCGGCCTGAAGGAGTTTGGCCTGCGCCTGGAGACGGTGGTCAAGGACCTGCCGCGCGAGGCCTATGTCGATCTGGAGCGTTACCCCCTGGCGGGCGCGCAGGTGATCGATCGTTAT
>JBKBRS010000130.1:0-6277 GCA_046292095.1 Thiobacillaceae bacterium | reverse complement strand
GCGCCACAGCCCTCGATCAAGATTATGATGGATCATGAGTGTCAACATACAAGGAGCGCCGCTTGCGGCGCGAACCAAAGCCCAGCGACGCGTTGTTCGGGTTCGGCCCGCGAGCGGGCCTCCTACCTTGGCGGTAGGGCATGGCATGTGACGTCGTTGGGGGTTGTGCTCGGATGCGACCATGAATACCGTTCGAAGTCTTCGATCGACTCGAAAAACGCTTGGGGCGCGAGGATGCGCTGGCGGCGGCCAAAAGCATGGAGGCATCGCTTACACACATCGAAGCGCGCAGCCAGGAAATCGCCACCCAGCGTAAGCTTAAAGCCAAGGACGAGCTCAAGCGCGAGCTGCGCGACGAGCTGGCGACCAAGGAAGACTCAGCGAAGCCCGAGGGCTCCTTGCGGGAGGACCTGGCGAAGCTCGAGAGGCGGATGGATGCCCGTTTCGAGAGGCTGGACAAGAAGTTCACCATCTATTTCCTGGTCACGATCTTCACCGTGATCTTCCTCAACCAAAACGCGCTGGAGTTCCTTGCGAAGTTGCTTCGGCTGATGCCGTGACTGTCGAAGCGTGCATCGCTGCTGCCAAGAAAAGCTCTGCATAACTGGCTGCGCGGGCGCATCGTGGCGTTGCGCGGCGCTGGCTTCGGCCGCTTGGCCTCGCCTCGCTCAACAGGGGCCTCGCCCATGTTGGCCTACGCCGCAACTTCGTTGTGGCCGCGGTCGCTCGGCGCTCGTCGGTGCGACGGTGTAGGCGCCGTTGTAATCAGTCGCGATTCAAGCCAAAACGTCGCGTCGATAGGTCGTGGCTTGCGCCGCGCCTACGGGTTGGGTCTCACGATGCGCACACCCATCGCCTTGCGACTACCTCGCTGGCGGTCTTTGGCAGCGCTCACTGGCATGCGGGGGGCGGCATACGATTCCTTCGTCATCGGCTTTCCGGCATCATCGCCGGACCATGCCCGCCGCCGCTATGCGCCGTCTCACACCCCTTGCCGCCTGGCGCCCCGTCGCGCTGGCCCTGGGCCTGGGCGCGGCGAGCGTGTTCGGCTTCGCCCCCTTTTACTGGTTTCCGCTGCCCATCCTCGCCCTGGCGTTGCTCATCCGCCTGCTGCGCGGTCGCGGCCCGCGCGAGACCTTTGGCCTGGGCTATGCCTTCGGGCTGGGCTGGTTCCTGGCCGGGGTGTCCTGGGTCTATGTGAGCATGCACGCGATCGGCGGGATGCCCGCGCCCATCGCCGCCCTGGCGGTGGTCCTGTTCGCCGCCTACCTGGCCCTGTTCCCGGCCCTGGCCCTGGCGCTCGCGGTGCGCTGGACGCTACCCGAGGCGGCGCGCTGGCTGCTGGCCGCCCCGGCGCTCTGGCTGCTCGCGGATTGGCTGCGCGGCACCCTGTTCACCGGCTTCCCCTGGCAGGCGATCGGCTACGCCCAGGCGCCGCTGAGCTCCTTGGCCGGCTATGCGCCGGTGCTGGGCCTCCTGGGGGTGACGGGGCTGGCGGTCTTCACGGCCGGGGCGCTCGCCCTGGCGCGCTGGCGCCCTTTGGCGCTCGCCGCCGGGGTCTGGCTCGCCGGCTGGGCGCTGCTGCAGGTGCCGTGGACGCGACCGGTGGGCGCGCCGGTGACGGTGAGCCTCATCCAGGGCAACATCGAACAGTCGCTCAAGTTCCGGCCGGAACGGCTCATGCAGACCCTGGCCACCTATCGCCGCCTTACTCTGGAGAGCCCATCGCGGCTCATCGTCCTGCCGGAGACCGCGCTGCCCATTTTCCTGGACACCGCGCCGGTGGATTATCTGGCCGAGCTGGCGGCGCACACGCGCGCCAACGACGGCGACCTGCTGCTGGGCGTGCCGGAACGCGAGCGCGGTCGCTACTACAACAGCGTGGTCTCACTCGGCACGGCGGCGTCCCAGGTCTACCGCAAGGTCCACCTGGTGCCCTTCGGCGAGTTCGTGCCGCCGGGCTTTCGCTGGTTCATCGAGCTCATGCACATCCCCCTGGGCGACTTCGCCCGCGGCCGGCCAGACCAGCCGCCCATGCAGCTGGCGGGGCAGCGAGTGGCGGTCAACATCTGCTACGAGGACGTCTTCGGGGCGGAGCTCATCCACGCCCTGCCGGCAGCCACCTTGATGGTCAACGTGAGCAACGATGCCTGGTTCGGCGACTCGCTTGCCCCCTGGCAACACCTGCAGATCAGCCAGATGCGGGCGCTGGAGACCGGGCGCTGGTGGCTGCGCGCCAACAACACGGGGATCACCGCCATCCTGGATGCGCGCGGGCGCGTGGTGGCGCGGCTCGACCCCTTCACCACCGGCGCCTTGCACGGGCAGGCGCAGGGCCACGCGGGTATGACGCCCTACGCCCGTTGGGGCGACAGCGCAGCCCTGGGCTTGGCGCTCGTGCTTCTGGCCGTGGCGGCCTGGTCGGGTCGGCGAGCTCGGCGGGGTTAAAATAGGCAGACCTACACGATGACCGGCTTGACCCATGACCCAGAGGCTGACCCATTTGTCGCACGGCGGTGGCTGCGGCTGCAAGATCGCCCCCGCCGTGCTCGAACAGATCCTGGCCGAGACCCCTTATGCCAAGGGCATCGCCGCGGCCTTCCCCGACCTCCTGGTGGGCATCGAGACCGGCGACGACGCCGCGGTGTGGCGGCTCAATGACCAGCAGGCCGTCGTCGCCACCACCGATTTCTTCATGCCCATCGTCGACGACCCTTACGAGTTCGGCCGCATCGCCGCCACCAACGCCATCTCCGACGTCTACGCCATGGGGGCGCGGCCGCTCTTCGCCCTGGCCTTGGTCGGCATGCCGCTCGACAAGCTCGCGCCCGAGGACATCCGCCGCATCCTGGCCGGCGGCGAGGCCGCGGCGCAGGCCGCGGGCATCCCCATCGCCGGCGGCCACTCCATCGACGCCTCCGAGCCCATCTATGGCCTGGTGGCGATCGGCGTGGTGCATCCGGCGCGCATCAAACGCAACAATGCCGCTCAGGCCGGCGACGTGCTGGTGCTGGGCAAGGGCCTGGGCGTGGGCATCTACTCGGCGGCGCTCAAGAAGGACGCCTTGCCGGCGGATGGCTATGCGGCCATGATCGCCTCGACCACCCAGCTCAACACGCCAGGGCCGGCGCTGGCCGAGATCGAGGGGGTGCACGCCATGACCGACGTCACCGGCTTCGGCCTCTTGGGCCACACCCTGGAGATCGCCCGAGGTTCGGGGCTGACGGCTGAGATCGAATTCGCCCGGGTGCCCGTCCTGCCCCAGGCGGCTGAGCTGGCGCAAGCAGGCTACGTCACCGGCGCCAGCGGCCGCAACTGGGCGAGCTACGGCGCCAGCGTGCGGCTGTTCGAGGGCTCAACCGACTGGCAGCGGGCGCTGCTGACCGACCCGCAGACCAGCGGCGGTCTGCTGGTCGCCTGTTCCGAGGCGGCGCTCGCGGAGGTCATGCGGGTCTTCAAGCAGCACGGCTTCGAGCGGGCTGCGCCGATCGGCAGGCTGGTCGCCGGCGCCGCGGGTTGCGCCGTGGTCACGCCTTAGAGGTCCGTGACCGCATCTGCCTGAGCCTGGGCACGCTCAGACCGAGCGCATCTGCCTGGTTTACGGCGCGCTCGAGTCTGGCCGCCGCCGTGCGGCCGGCGCAGGCGTGCTGTGGGTCGGCGGCGAAGGCCTCCAGCATGCCCTGCATGAGCGCCGAGCGGTCGAAGCGCCGCCCGGTCAGCGCCTCCTGAAGATCGAGCACGTCGCTCGCCACCGTCTCGGCCAGTGGCTGGTGTTTTTCCCACAGCTCGCCCACCGTGCCGCCGACCTCGAGGCCGGCGATGTTGGTGGTGAGGATGTAGAGGTTCTTGCGCACGAGCTCCCAGAGCATCCGATCGGGGTCCTCCACGATGCGTGCGGGCAGATCGATGCACGTCAAGGCATCCGCCAGCAACTGCGCCTGCGGGCCGTGCACGGGCGAGGGTAGCAAGGGCTTGGCATCAATGCCCTTCTTCTTCTCGAACCAGACCGACACCACGGTGGGGGCCTCGATGCCGTGCGCCTGCCAGTCGCGCGGCAGCAGCTCGTTCTGCAAGAGCCCCACGCGGTCCCTCCAGATGGCCGGCAAGGCCTCGAGCACGGGGTGCAGATCGGCCTCGGCCACGGCCACCAGGGTGAGCTCGGGCTGCGGCCAGCGCGCGGCGACGCGCTGCATGTCGTCGCCGCGGTTGACCGGCACCACGGTGTGGCCCGTGCGCAGCAGACCGCCTGCGAAGACGCGGCCCAATTGACCCAGGCCGATGACGATGACGATATTCTCCATGCCCGGAACTCGCTACTGACCAAAAGCGCCATTTTACCCTCGCCGTCCGTTCGACCCGGAGTAAACGATACAAGGAGCGACGCCAGTCGCGACCCAAACTCCGCTAGCGACCTGTCGCGGCTCGCGGGGCCCAATGCGCAGGACTGGCGAAACGACTGGGGTGTTGCGGCATACGCCCATGGTCGCGGCTTTGCCGCCCTACGGGTGCGGGTTTTGGCTTGCGGCCGGCACGTCAACGACCGGTGCCTTGCACAAGCAAGCCCCCGGCGTGGGAGGCTCTACAAGCAGCGTGACTGCGGGTGCATTGTGCCTAGCGCGGTCTTGGAAAGTGCCGCACACCGTGTCGTGCCGTGCTGCGGCCGTGCGGCAATTTAATGAGCGTCTCCCTAGCTTTTTATGGCTGACCGGTGCGACTGAGCCCAAGTCTCTGCCAAAGGGCCGCCGTCAGCCCAGCCTGGTTGAGCGTGTAGAAGTGCAGGCCCGGCGCGCCGCCGGCGAGTAGGCGCTCGCACATCGCCGCCACCACGTCGAGCCCGAATGCGCGGATGGCGGCGCTGTCGTCGTAGTAGGCCTCCAGCTTCTTCGCCAGCCAGCGCGGGATCTCCGCGCCGCAGGTGGCCGAGAAACGGGCCAGCTGGGCGTAATTGGAGATGGGCATGATGCCCGGCACGATGGGGATGTCCACGCCCAGGGCCCGGCAGTCGTCGATGAAATTGAAATAGGCGTCGGCGTTGTAGAAGTACTGGGTGATGGCAGCGTTGGCCCCGGCCTCGACCTTGCGCTTGAAATTGGCGAGGTCCTCGCGGTAGTTGCGCGCCTGCGGATGCATCTCCGGATAGGCCGCCACCTCGATCGTAAACCAGTCGCCCGTCTCCTCGCGGATGAAGCTGACCAGGTCGCTGGCATAGCGGAATTCACCGGGCTCGGCCATGCCGGAGGGCAGGTCACCGCGCAGCGCGACGATGTGGCGGATGCCGTGCGCACGGTACGTATGCAAGATCTCGCGAATGCTCTCGCGGGTCGAGCCGATGCAGGACAGGTGCGGCGCGGCCTCCAGCCCCTCGGCCTGGATCTCCAGCACCGTCTCTAGGGTGCGCTCCCGGGTGGAGCCACCGGCGCCGTAGGTGACGGAGAAGAACTTGGGCCCGAGTTGCGCGAGCTGGCGGCGGGTCTCGCGCAGCTTTTCCACCCCCTCGGGGGTCTTGGGTGGGAAGAATTCGATGCTGAAGACGCGGTCCATTTGGCGTGAGGGGTGAGGCGTGAGGCGCGATTCTAACCCAGGGCCACCCCCAGCGCCCGGCCGATGAGCCAGGTCAGCAGCCCCGCCCCGCCGCCGATGGCCAGCATGCGTAGCCCCCCCTGCCAGGCCGGCCTGCCGGTGAACAGGCTAAGTGCGCTGCCCACGCCGAACAGGCTCACGGCCGTGACCAGTATGGTGCCGGTGAGGGCGGTCTCCCCGCTCAACAACAGGTAGGGGGCGAGCGGGATGGCGGCGCCGACGGCGAAGGCGAGGAAAGACGAGATAGCGGCGCCCAGCGGGGAGCCAAGCTCTTCGGGGTTGAGGCCAAGCTCCTCGCGCGCCAGGGTGTCGAGCGCCTTGTCCGGGTCGCTGATCAGGCGCTCGGCCATGCGTTGCGCCTCCTCGCGCGGAACTCCCTTGGCGGTGTAGATCAGCGCGAGCTCGGCCGCTTCTTCCTTGGGATATTGCTTGAGCTCCTCACGCTCCAGGCCGATCTGGTACTCGAAGAATTCCTTCTGCGCCCGTACCGAGACATACTCGCCCGCCGCCATGGACAGCGCCCCGGCGAGCAGCCCCGCGGCGCCCGACAGGACGATGAGCGCGGGCTCGGTACCGGCACCGGCCACGCCCAGGATCAGGCTGGCGTTGGAGACCAGACCATCGTTGACGCCGAACACTGCGGCGCGCAGGTTGCCGCCGTCGGCGGTGCGGTGTCGCCGTTCCTTGAAGTCGGCGG
>JBKBRS010000129.1:0-6325 GCA_046292095.1 Thiobacillaceae bacterium | reverse complement strand
CGATCGATGTCCTCGCCGCGCGCCGACAGCATGATCACCGGGCAGCCGGCGCCGGCCTTGACCCGGCGTGTCAGGGTGAGGCCGTCCTCACCCGGCAGCATCAGGTCCATCACCACCAGGTCGGGTCGCTCGCGCCCGATCTCGGCGTCCATCTCGGCGCCGTCGCGCGCGGTGCTGACACGATAGCCCTGCTGGCTCAGATATTCGCGCAAGAGGTCGCGGATGCCGGCATCATCGTCCACCACCAGGATGTGGGGGGGCATGGGCATGGTCGTTCCCGGAAACAGTCTGTTACAAATTTAACCCAGGGGGAAACGCCCGGGAAACCGGTCCCGCTTAAGCTGCAAAGCATCTAACGGAGAAATGCCATGCAAGCGAAATCCATCCTGTCTGTCTCGCTCGCCCTGCTGGCCCTGGCCGCGACGCCGGCGCTGGCCAGCACGGGCGAGCCCACTTGGGCCGAACCCGCCCTGCGCCTGGCACAGCTCTCCGCCGAGGAGCGGCGCGAGCTCATGCTGCGCTGGGAGCGCCTGCCGCCCGAGGAACAGGCCTTGCTGCGCCAGGAGTTCCGCGAGCGCCTGCAGGCGCTGCCGCCCGAGCAGCGCGCGTTTCGTCGGCGCGAGATCCTGGAGAACTGGCGCGAGCAACCCGGCCGCGAGCGCTGGGAGCGCGGCCGCGATTGGCAGGAGCGCCGCGGCCCGCTGATGGATGAACGCGACTGGCGCGGGGAGGACGACATGCGCGGCTTCGGACGCGGCTTCGAGCGCCGCCAGGAGCTACGCGAGCGGCCCGGCCGCCGTTGACGCACCCATTCCGACTTGCAGCGAAAGGAGATCGACATGAAAGCGAACCGCAAACCGATGACACGCACGCTGGCCGTTACCGCCCTGGTGGCGGGGCTCGCCGCGAGCGGCCTGGCCGCGGCCAAGCCGCCGTTCAAGGCGCGTGAGTTCCAAGACAGCTTCCACGACACCGCCTGGGTGGTGGCGCGCACCCCCGTGTACGAGGAGGTCAACACGCCGCGCCGGGAGTGCTGGACCGAGCAGGTCGGCTACGAGTACAGCAGCAGCGCCTCGCGCTCCTACGGCGGCGCCATCATCGGGGCCATCGCCGGCGGCATCCTCGGCAACCAGGTGGGCAAGGGTACCGGCCGGACCGTGGCGACTGCGGTGGGGGCGGCCACCGGCGCCATCGTCGGCGACAACTTGGACAACGACGGCTGGCGCGGAGAGCGGGTCACGAGCCGGCCGCGCTTTGAAGAGCGCTGCCGCGTGGTCGACCAGTGGGAGCGCCGGCTTGCGGGTTACAACGTGGTCTACCGCTATCAGGGGCGTGAGTACACTGCCTTCCTGCCCTTTGATCCGGGCAACACGGTGCGAGTGCGCGTACAGGTGAGCCTGGCCGAGTAGGCATCCGGCCGGCGTTTGGACGCGGCGGCGGGGTTGCGTTAGATTCACAACTTTCTGCCCTTGCGTCCTATCCGGTGTCCGGTTCACCCTGTAGAGGTCTGTCCTACAGACGAAACGCTTCTCGCGGACGTCCGTCATGCTCTGGCCTTGCCGCGCGTATCCGCAGGCTCATCGGCGGGCTCATCTTGCTGCTGCTCCTCGCTCCGGCCTGGGCGACCTGGGAAAAGGACTTCCTCGCCGCACGCGAGGCCTACCAGAAGGGCCGCATGGACCGCTTCGAGCAACACGCGCGCCGGCTCCCCGCCGACCACCTGCTGGCGCCCTACCTCGCCTTTTGGCGGCTGCGGTCGCATAACAACAACGTCAACGCCAGGCTCGAATTCATCCAGCAGTACCCGGACGGCCCGCTGGCGGAGACCCTACGCGCGGATCTGGCACGTGAGGTGGCGCGGCGCGAGGACTGGGCGGCCTATGAGGGCTGGTCCGCCCAACTCAAGCGTAAGGACCAGGAGCTGCAATGCCTGGACCTGCATGCAGGTCTGGCGCGGGGTCAGCCGCCTGCGCGCCAGACGGCGCTCGCGCTCTATCGCAGCGGCAGCGACCGACCCACCGGCTGCGAGCGCCTGTTCGCTGAGCTCTTCGAGCGAGGCCTCCTCAACGTCGAGGATCGCTATGCGCGCCTGCGCCTGGCGTTTGAGGCG
Organism: Thiobacillaceae bacterium; assembly: GCA_046292095.1. GTDB lineage: Bacteria > Pseudomonadota > Gammaproteobacteria > Burkholderiales > Thiobacillaceae > JANWZL01. The sequence continues at coordinate 4,215 of JBKBRS010000129.1, read as the reverse complement.
AACAACCTGCGGCTTGCCCGCGAGTTGATCGCCCAGCTCCCCCTAGATGAGCGTCCGCCCGCCGACAGCCTTAACCTAGCGGGGCAGGCACCGGAGCGCGTGCTTTCAGCCGCGGTGGACAACCGTGCCCAGGCCGAGGTGGCCTTGTACGCCCTCACCCAGCTGGCGAAGCGGGACCTCGATGCCGCGGTTCGGCTGTGGGAGACGCAGCTGGACAAGTTCGGCCCGCTGGAGCAGCGTCACGGCTGGGGGCAGCTCGCGCTGCAGGCCGCCCGCCGCCACGACGACCGGGCGCACGACTGGTTCGACCGTGCCGGCAATGCGCTCACCGAGGCACAGCATGCCTGGCGGGCGCGCGCCCATCTGCGCGCCGGGCGTTGGGCGGAGCTGCTACAGGCCATCCTCGCCATGCCGCCCGAGATGCAGGAAGAGCCGGTCTGGCGCTACTGGCGCGGCCGCGCCCACAAGGCCCTGGGTGCCGAGTTTCAGGCCAATCAGATCTTTGCTCGCCTGTCGCGCGAGCATCATTACTACGGCCTGCTTGCGGAAGAAGAGCTGCCGGTGCGGCTAGAGACGCGGGCGGCCGACTACCGCGTGGCCGAGGAGGAGGTCAACCGGGTGGCCGCCCTGCCGGGCATACGCCGGGCGCTGCTGCTGCGCGAGATCGGGCTCGAGGCCAATGCGGTGGCCGAGTGGGACTGGAGCTTACGCGGTGCCGACGACGTCACGCTGCTCGCCGCGGCCGAGCTTGCGCGCCGGCGCCAGTGGTACGACCGGGCCATCATCACCGCCGAACGCACGCGCGAACTGCACGACTTCGACCTGCGCTACCTGACGCCCTACCGCGACTTGGCCCAGGCCCGCGCGCGCGAGTTCGGTCTCGACGAGGCGTGGATCTACGGGCTGATGCGCCAGGAGTCGCGATTCGTGGCGCATGCCCGCTCGCGCGTCGGCGCCCAGGGATTGATGCAGATCATGCCCGCCACCGCCGAGTGGATCGCCCGCCAGCTCGGCGTGCCGCGCCGCGCCCGCGTGGACGTGAACCATCCGGAGACCAACGTGCGCTTCGGCAGCTTCTATCTCAAGCGCGTGTTGGACGACCTGCAGGGCTCGCCCGTGCTGGCCACCGCCGCCTACAACGCCGGGCCTGGGCGGGCGCGCCGCTGGCAGGCCGCCGAGCCGCTCGAAGGGGCGATCTACGTGGAGACCATCCCCTTCCTGGAGACGCGCGAATACGTCAAGAAGGTGATGGCCAACGCCATGCACTACAGCCAACGCCTGGGGCTCGCGCGCACGAGCCTGCGCGACCGGCTCGGTGTGGTGCCGGCCCGTCCGACGGGCCAGGCGCAGACGGAGCAGCCCCCGGGCGGCGAGGGTTAGCCGTCTGCGCAGGGGCATCCGCCGAGGTTAGAATCGGCCGCTATCAACAACGATACTCGCGCAACATGAAACACCAGAACGTCTGTGTCATCGGCGGCGGCGGTTTCGTCGGCCACCACCTCGTGAGTTGCCTAGCGGCGCGCGGCTGCCGGGTCTGGGTCCCCACCCGGCGGCGCCAGCGCGTCATCGACCTGGCTGTCCTGCCCACCGTGGAGGTGCTACAGGCCGATGTGCACGATCCCGACACCCTGCGCGAACTGCTGCGCGGCAAGGATGCGGTGATCAACCTGGTGGGCATCTTGCACGGCACGCCGGCCGAGTTCGAGCGCGCCCATGTGGAACTGCCGCGCAAGATTGCCGAGGTCTGCGTCGACACGGGTGTTAAGCGGCTGCTGCACATGAGCGCGCTGGGCGCTGATGCCGCCTCGCAAAGCGTCTACCAGCAGACCAAGGCCCGCGGCGAGGCTGCTGTGCTGGCGATCGGCGAGGCCCAGGGGCTCGCGGTGACCGCCTTCCGGCCCTCGGTGATCTTCGGCCCGGGCGACAGCTTCCTTACACTCTTCGCCGAGCTGCTCAGGCTCGCCCCGGTCGTCCCCCTGGCCGGGGCCTGGGCGCGCTTCCAGCCGGTCTATGTCGTTGACGTGGCGCGCGCCTTTATCACCGCCCTCGACACGCCCGAGACCCACGGTCAGGTCTATGCCCTGTGTGGCCCCCGCGTCTACACCCTGGAGGCGCTGCTGCGGCTGACCGCGCAGACGCTTGGGCTCAAGCGCTGGATCATCCCCCTCGATCGCTCGCGATCCTACCTGTTCGCCCGGTTGATGGAGCTCAAGCCCGGGCGCAAGCTGATGACGCGGGACAACTACTACGCCATGTTGAGCGACAACGTCTGTTCCGAGGGCTTCCCCGCCCTGTTCGGCCAGCCCACTGCGCTGGAGGCAGTCATCGATTATCTGCGCGGATGCGGGCCGCACTGCGGCTACGAGCGCTACCGCGCGCAGGCGCGGCGCTAGCCACCCGGGGGTGAGCGCGTCCACCCGTCGAAGCTGCGACCATGACGTCCCCCCCTTCCCCCTCGCGCCGCCCGCCGGACCTGCCGCTCCCGCCGCACATCCGCGTCTACGCGGTCGGCGGCGCGGTGCGCGACCGCCTGCTTGGGTTGCCGGTGCAGGACCGCGATTACGTGGTGGTGGGGGCCACGCCCGAGGAGATGACGGCCCTGGGCTTTCGCCCCGTGGGCAGGGATTTCCCCGTCTTCCTGCACCCGGTGACCCAGGAGGAATACGCCCTGGCGCGCACCGAGCGAAAGACCGCGCGCGGCTACAAGGGCTTCAAGGTCTATGCCGCGCCCGGGGTGACCCTGGAGGAGGACCTGCGCCGGCGCGATCTCACCATCAACGCCATGGCCGAAGACGCCGACGGCCGCATCATCGACCCCTATGGCGGCCAGGCCGACCTCGCGGCGCGTCTGCTGCGACACGTCTCACCGGCCTTCGCCGAAGACCCGGTGCGCATCCTCCGCGTGGCGCGCTTTGCTGCCCGTTTTCCTGAATTCCGCGTGGCGGACGAGACCCTCGCCCTCATGCGGCAGATGGTCGCCGCCGGTGAGGTGGACGCCCTGGTGCGCGAGCGCGTCTGGCAGGAGCTCGCGCGCGGGCTCATGCAGGCGCGGCCCGCGCGCATGATCCAGACGCTGCGCGACTGCGGGGCGCTCGCGCGCCTGCTGCCCGAAATCGATCGTCTGTTCGGCGTGCCCCAGGACCCGGAAAGCCATCCCGAGATCGACACCGGCGCGCACCTGTTGCGCGTGATCGACTGGGCGGCGGGTGAGGGTGAGACGCTGGCCGTGCGTTATGCCGCCTTGCTGCACGACCTGGGCAAGGGGCTCACCCCGCCCGAGCGCTGGCCCGATCACAGCGGGCACGAGGCGGCCGGCCTCGAGGCGGTCAGGGCGGTGAGCGCGCGGCTGCGCGCGCCGACCGAGTGCCGCGAGCTGGCCCTCATGGTGGCCCGCTGGCACGGCCTCGCTCACCAGGCCGATCGGCTGGATGCCGCGGGACTGCTCGATCTACTGCAGCACTGCGATGCCCTGCGCCGACCCGAGCGGCTTGACGACTTCCTCGCCGCCTGTGACGCCGACTTTCATGGGCGGCCGGGCTGGGAGTCGCGCCCCTTCCCGCAAGCCGAGCGGCTGCGGACGGCCCTGGCAGCGGCGCGAGCGGTCGATGCCGGCGCCATCGCCCGCGGTCTGCCAGCCGCCGAGGTGCCCGCCGCCATCCGCGCCGCCCGCCTCCAGGCCATCGCCGCCGCCCTGTCGCCTGTGTAACCCAGGTCACCGACAGCGTGGCACTCCGCCCGCAAGATACGGTCTTACTGCATGTTGGTGCTTTTATGGAGGGAGTTCGCTATGACGACCAATGTTGGGGGTATCGATCGCGTCCTGCGTATCGTCATCGGCCTGGCGCTCGTCGTCTGGGCCGTCACGGGTGGGCCGGCCTGGGCCTGGATCGGCGTGCTGCCGCTCGCCACCGGGGCGATTGGCTGGTGCCCGGTCTATCTCCCCTTCGGCATCAAGACCTGCAAGACAGACCAGGCCAAATAGATCAGGCCGTGCGCAGCCAGCGGGCGGCGTCGAGGGCAAAGTAGGTCAATACGGCGTCCGCCCCGGCGCGCTTGAAGGCAGTGAGCGCCTCCAGCACGCAGGCGCGCTCGTCGAGCCAGCCGTTTTGCGCCGCCGCCTTGAGCATGGCGTATTCGCCGGAGACCTGATAGACCAGGGTGGGGGCGCGGAAGGTCTGTTTGACCCGCCAGAGCACGTCCAGGTAAGGCATGCCC
>JBKBRS010000128.1:0-6346 GCA_046292095.1 Thiobacillaceae bacterium | reverse complement strand
CATGACCCATGATACCCTGCGCTTCCCGCCCGATGGGGTGCAACTCTCCGCCGACGCCCGTGCCGCCCTGGACGAGTTCGCCGCCCGCATCAAGGCGGAGGGCAAGCCGGTGTTCATCGAGATCCAGGGCCATACCGACAGCCGCGGCGAGGCGGCCTACAACGAGCGGTTGGGCCTGCAGCGTGCCGAGGCCGTGCGTGGCTATCTGCATCGCCAGGGCGGCCTGCCGCTCGCGCGCATGGCCACCATCTCCTACGGTGAGAGTGCCCCGGTGGCCGACAACCGCACGCGCGATGGGCGCATGCAAAACCGGCGCGTCGTCCTCGTCGTCCTGCGCTGAAGCGTCAACATGACCACCATCACCACGCCAAGCGGCCTGCAGATCGAGGACCTCACCATGGGCCAGGGGCCGGCCGCGGCCGCCGGGCAGGCGGTCAGCGTGCACTACACCGGCTGGCTCGCCGATGGCCCACAGTTCGACTCCAGCCGGGACCGCGACGAACCCTTCGACTTCCCGCTCGGTCGTGGCCATGTCATCCCCGGTTGGGATGAGGGGGTGCAGGGCATGCAGGTGGGCGGGGTGCGTCGTCTCACCATCCCGCCCCAGCTCGCCTATGGCGCGCGCGGTGCCGGCGGGGTGATCCCACCCAACGCCACTCTGGTCTTCGAGGTCGAGCTGCTGGCGATTCGCTGATCCTGAACGACTTCAGGCAGCACATCGGGTATGAGCGACGCAAGTCGCGACTCGCGTCGCCCCTGAGGTATCCCACTGTGCGCGAGGAGGGGCGGTTCGGGTTGGCGCAGCCTAACCCGGCATCCCCTCAGCGGGAGAAATACAGGAAGTTGGCATAGCTCGCCTCCGCCACCTTGAACCACTGTAGCGTCTGCTCGCGGAAGCGCTTCCACTCCGTGTAGATCGTGGCGAAGCCGGGGTTGCGCGCCGCCTCCTCGTCGTAGAGCTGGAAGGCGGCCTCGCGAGCCGCCTCCAAGATCTCGGCGGGATAGGCGTGCAGCTTCACCCCTTGGCCGAGCAGCCGCATGAGGGCCTGCGGATTCTTCGCGTCGTATTCGGCCAGCATGATGGCATTGGCCTCGGCGCAGGCCACCTCGAAGGCGTTCTGGTAGGGTTCCGGCAAGGCCTTCCACTTGTCGAGGTTCACGTAGAACGACAGCTGCGGCCCACCTTCCCACCATCCGGGGTAGTAGTAATGCGGTGCGATCTTGTGAAAGCCCAGCTTGGCGTCGTCATAGGGGCCGACCCACTCCGCCGCATCCAGCGCCCCGCGCTCCAGGGCCGGATAGATGTCGGCGCCGGCCAGGGTCTGCGGCACCACGCCCAGCTTGGCCAGGATCTGGCCGCCGAGGCCGGGAATGCGCATCTTCAGGCCCTGCAGGTCGGCCAGCCCCTTGATCTCCTTGCGAAACCAGCCGCCCATCTGCACACCGGTGTTCCCGCCGGGAAACTGGATGATGTTGTAGCGGGCGAAGAGCTCGCGCATCAGGGCCAGCCCGCCGCCAGCATACATCCAGGCGTTCTGCTGCCGGGCGGTGAGCCCGAAGGGCAGGGCCGTGTCGAAGGCGAAGGCCATGTCCTTGCCCACGTAGTAGTAACTGGCGGTGTGTCCGCACTCGACCGTGCCCTGCTGCACGGCGTCCATCACCTGCAAACCCGGCACGATCTCGCCGCTTGCGTGCACCTTGATCTGGAAGCGCCCCTGCGTGATCGCGGCGACCCGCCTGGCCATCACCTCGGCCGCACCGTAGATGGTGTCCAGGCTCTTGGGAAAGCTGGAGGCCAGGCGCCAGCGCACGTCCGGCAGGCCCTCGGTGGCCACACTCTCGGTCTTTTTGCTGCAGCCGGGCAGGATCAGGGCGGAACCGGCAGCCAGACCGGCCCCGGTCAGAAAGGCGCGTCGATGCATGCGGGTGTCTCCTGGTTCTCTCGTGCAGGGCCGATTATAAGTCACCTGGCGCGACTCAGCCGGCCAGGCCGGGGAAGAGCTCGTTCAGGCCGCGGGCGATCATCTCCACCGAGATCGCGGCGATGATCAGCCCCATCAGACGGGTGACGATGTGGATCCCGGTGGTGCCCATGCGCCGGCTCATGGGGATGGCCGCCCGGAATATCAGCCAGACCGACAGGGCCACCAAGGCGATCGGCAGTAGCAGGAACAGCTGATGCAGCCACAGGCTGCCGCCCGTGTTGTGGCTGGCGAGGATGACCTGGGTGATGGCCCCCGGCCCGGCCAGCAGCGGCACCCCCAAGGGCACAACGCCGACCGACTCGCGTTCGACCGCCTCCACGGCCTCCTCCTCGGTCTGCCGGATCGGCGTGCTCTTGGCCTGCATCATCGAGATCGCCAGGAGCAGGAGCAGCAGCCCCCCGCCGACGGAGAAGGAGGCGAGGCTGATGCCGAAGAAGTATAGGATGGTGGTGCCCAGGAAGACCGATAGCCCCAACACGATCAGCACGGTGAGAGCGGCGGCCACTGCCGCTTGTACTCGCCGCTCGGCAGGCCAGCCGTGGGTGGCGGTCAGGAAGAGGGGGATGCTGCCGACCGGGTCGACGATGGCGAAGAGGCTGATCGTGAGTTTGATCAGTTCACCGAGCTCGGGCATCTGCGTGCAAAGGGCCAGGGCCGCAAAGCCGCCATCTTACCCTTTGCCGACTCACGCCGATGGATGGGATTGCAGATGTTCCGGCGCACCCGGTAGCCGCACCGTGTAATGCAGGTCCGACAGGCGCGAGACCACCTCCACCTGGCGCCCCAGCACGGACAGGAAGTCGTGGCGCGACCGGAAGTGGAGATTGACCGGGATGCCCACGCGCCCGTCGTCGAAGCGGATGAGCGGGCGGTGACCACGGCCTTCGGTCATAATTGCATACATGGCATCGTTTGTTCGACGGGTTCGGCCCGCAAGCGGGCCTCCTACAGATGGCCATGACCAAGCAGTTCGCATGCCAGCAGCGTCCGCGCCGAGGCCCGATCACCACGTCCCTGGCACCACGCCGTCTGGCGTCGGCGCCGCCGCACCTGTCGGTGCTTCGTCAGACTGTCAGGCGCTCGACGTTCAGGCCCGGTGGAAGACCAGATCCCAGACCTTGTGGCCCAGGCGCAGGCCGCGCTGTTCGAATTTGGTCAGCGGCCGATAGGCCGGGCGGTCGGCGAAGCCATCGGCCGTGTTGGCCAGGGTCGGCTCGGCGCTCAAGACCTCCAGCATCTGCCAGGCATAGTCCTCCCAGTCCGTGGCCAGATGCATGTAGGCCCCGGGCTTGAGCCGGCTCGCGAGCAACCGGACGAATTCGGGCTGGATCAGGCGGCGTTTGTGGTGGCGTTTCTTGTGCCAAGGGTCGGGGAAGAAGATGTGCACCCCATCCAGGCACGCCACGGGCAGCATGTAGCGCACCACCTCAACGGCGTCGTGCTGGACGATGCGCACATTCGTGAGGTTCAGCTCGCCGATGCGTTTGAGCAGGGCACCGACCCCAGGGGTATGCACCTCGACGCCGAGGTAATCGACCTCCGGCTGTTCGGCGGCGATGCGGGCGGTGGTCTCGCCCATGCCGAAGCCGATCTCCAACACCTTGGGCGCTGCGCGGCCGAAGGCGGCGTCGAGATCCAGGGGCACCTCCTGGTAGGGAATCAGGAAGCGCGGCCCCAGCTCGGCCAGCGCGCGCGCCTGGCCCGGGCCCATGCGGCCGGCGCGCAGGACGTAGCTGCGGATCGGGCGCAGCGGCCGTTGCGTGGCGATCTGCTCGCTCAACTGCCGATCAGCCCGCTCAAGGGGGAGCTGGGGCTCGCCTGATAGACCTTTTTCGGCATGCGGCCCGCGAGATAGGCCTCGCGTCCCGCCTCGACGGCCTTGCGCATGGCGCTGGCCATCAGCACCGGATTCTTGGCCGCGGCGATGGCGGTGTTCATCAGCACTGCGTCGCAACCGAGCTCCATGGCGATTGCCGCATCCGAGGCCGTGCCGACGCCGGCATCGACGATGACCGGCACTTTCACGCGGTCGATGATGATCTGCAGGTTCCAGGGGTTGAGGATGCCCATGCCCGAGCCGATGAGCGAAGCGAGCGGCATGATGGCCACGCAGCCGATCTCCTCGAGCCGCTTCGCGACGATCGGATCGTCCGAGGTGTAGACCATCACCTTGAAGCCCTCCTTCACCAGCGTCTCGGCCGCCTTGAGGGTCTCCACCACGTTGGGATAGAGGCTCTGCGGGTCGCCCAGGACCTCCAGCTTCACCAGGTCGTGCCCATCGAGCAATTCCCGCGCCAGGCGCAAGGTACGGATCGCATCCTCGGCGGTATAGCAGCCCGCGGTGTTGGGCAGCAGGGTAAAGCGATCGGGTGGCACATAATCCAACAGGCTGGGCTGGCCGGGCTCCTGGCCGATGTTGGTGCGGCGGATGGCCACCGTCACGATCTCGGCGCCGGCGGCATCGATGGCCGCGCGCGTCTCGGCAAAGTCCTTGTACTTGCCCGTGCCCACCAGCAGGCGGGAGGTATAGTGCCGACCAGCGATGACTAGAGGATCCATCTGCGCGAGGAGGGTGAGGGGTTAGGGGTGAGGGGTGAGACCGCCATCGCCTCTCCCCTCACGCCTGACCGCTCACCTGAATTCAGCCGCCGCCGACGGCAACGACGATCTCGATGCGGTCGCCATCGGCGATGGGGGTCGAGCCGTGCTGGCTTTTCGGCACGATCTCGCCGTTGCATTCCACGGCCACCCGTTTGCCCGCGAGATCGAGCGCCTCGAGCAGGCCCGCCACGTCGAGCGGCGGTTGGAACTGGTGCGTCTGGCCGTTGACCGATATGGTGATCATCTTCTAACCGCCAGCGAAATCGAGTAGGATAGCGCCTCGCAATCCTACCATGCGGGTGTAGTTCAATGGTAGAACCTCAGCTTCCCAAGCTGATGACGTGGGTTCGATTCCCATCACCCGCTCCAATCAAATGCCCTCCATCGAAGAATCCCTCGCCATCATCAAGCACGGCGCGGACGAGCTGCTGATCGAGGCGGAACTCGTCGAAAAACTCAAGACCGGCCGTCCCCTGCGCGTCAAGGCCGGCTTCGACCCCACCGCTCCCGACCTGCACTTGGGGCACACCGTGCTCATCAACAAGCTGCGCCAGTTCCAGGACCTGGGCCACGAGGTCATGTTCCTGATCGGTGACTTCACCGGCATGATCGGCGACCCCACCGGCAAGAACGTCACCCGCAAGCCGCTCACGCGCGACGAGGTGATCGAAAACGCGCGCACCTACGAGAGCCAGATCTTCAAGATCCTCGACCCGGAAAAGACGCTGGTCATGTTCAACTCCAGCTGGATGGGGCAGATGGACGCCGCGGGTCTCATCCAGCTCGCGGCACAATACACCGTGGCGCGCATGCTCGAACGCGACGACTTCGCCCGCCGTTATCACGGCGGCCAGCCCATCGCCATCCACGAATTCCTCTACCCCCTCATCCAGGGCTACGACTCGGTGGCCATGCGCGCCGATGTCGAGCTCGGCGGCACCGACCAGAAATTCAACCTCCTCGTCGGGCGCGAGCTGCAGAAGCACTACGGCCAGGCCCCGCAGGTCGTGCTCACCATGCCCATCCTGGAGGGGCTGGACGGGGTACAGAAGATGTCCAAGTCGCTGGGCAACTACATCGGCATCAACGAGCCGCCCAACGAGATGTTCGGCAAGCTGATGTCCATCTCCGACACGCTCATGTGGCGCTACATCGAGCTGCTCTCGTTCAGGCCGCTCGCCGCCATCCGGCAGTGGCGACATGAGGTCGACGAGGGGCGCAACCCCCGCGACATCAAGGTCGAATTCGCGCAGGAGATCGTCACCCGTTTCCACGGCGCCGCCGCTGCTCAGGCTGCGCGGGAAGACTTCGAGGCGCGCTTCTCACGCGGTGCCTTGCCGGCGCAGATGCCCGAGGTCAGCCTCAGTGTCCCCGCCCAGGGCCTGCCCATCGCCCAGCTGCTCAAGCAGGCGGGCCTGGTCGCCAGCACCTCCGAGGCCCTGCGTCAGATCGCCGGTGGTGCCGTACGCCTGGACGGGGAGCGGGTCGAGGACAAGGGCCTGGTGCTCACGGCTGGCCGCGAGGTGGTCGCGCAGGTCGGCAAGCGGCGCTTCGCCCGTGTCACCCTGAAAAACGCAACCCACTGATTCGTCGTTGTTTTTCTCGGGCTGACAAAAAACTACAACAAACCCCTTGACCGCCGCTCGGTGAGTCCGTATAGTGCGCGGCTCTCCCGACGTTGATGTCAGTTCGATGACACGGGAGACGGTTCTTTAACAAGCTAACCAGCCTTTGAAGTGTGGGCATGGGTTTTTGGGCGT
>JBKBRS010000127.1:0-6348 GCA_046292095.1 Thiobacillaceae bacterium | reverse complement strand
GTGGCGTTGACCGCGGCCTTGCGGAAGAGATAGAGGAAGAGCACCCCGAGGACGATGGACACCCCCAAGGTGTCCAGATGCAGTGACCAGAAACCCATCGCCTGGGCCTCCTCGGCGCTGTGCGCCAGGCCCCAGGTGCCATCAGGCCGCTGGCCGAAGGCCAGGTTTTGCAGGTGATGCTGGATGTATTCCGCCGAGGTGTGCGCTTCGCCAGCCATTTGCAGTGCGTCCCCAATCACTTCCAAGCAACAAAACGGCCCGCCGCCGCGATCACCCATGCGAACAGACCGATGACAAACCCGGCCAGCATCGGCATCGGCTCGAAACCCCAGCCTCCCAGCCCGAGTCCCAGCCAGACGCTGACCACGACGATCCGCTCCATGCTGGAGCGGTAAAACGACCTCAGGTGCCGGCCGGCATCGCTGTGGATCCGGCGCTCACCCTGTCGGTGACGCCATCCCAGCAGGGCCGAATTGGCCAGGGCCGCGGCACCACCGTAGAGGGCCGCCCCGGCCGCCGCCGGTCCCTTCCAGTAACCCAGCGCGACGGCTGTTAGCAACACGACCATGCCTTGCAGGGCTACCGGAAAAAACATTAGACGATAATGATATAGGAATTAGGACCTTTAATGCAATTATCAAAGGCGTTGATGTCCAGCGCGGCCGTTTGTGTTGTTGCCGCCAACCCTCATGCCTGACATCGTCGCGCCCATCCGCCCGGCAGGATCAGTCGCGCAGCCGGCTCAAGATACTGTCGAGCTGATCGAGATCAGAAAATTCTATGGTCAGTCGACCCGCCCCCTTGCGGTTGGCGCTGATTCTGACACGCGTGCCGAGCGACTCGGACAGCGCCTCTTCCAGGCGCAAAACGTCCTGATCCTTGTGCGGGCTGCGTGGTGGCGGGGGGTTGAGCATGCGGCTGACCAGCCGCTCCACCTCGCGCACCGACAGCCCACGGCGGGCCACTTCCTGCGCCGTCTCCGTCTGCCGCGCCGCCGAAAGCGGCAGTAGGGCACGGGCGTGACCCATCTCCAACTTGCCTTCCAGCAACATGGCCTGCACCGGTTTGGCCAGGTTGAGCAGGCGCAGGGTGTTGGTCACCGCCACGCGCGAGCGTCCGACCGATTCCGCCACCGCCTGGTGGGTCATGCCGAACTCCTGGATGAGCCGCTGCAATCCCTGCGCCTCCTCCAGCGGGTTCAGGTCCTCGCGCTGGATGTTTTCGATCAGGGCCATCTTGAGCGCGGCGTCGTCGGTGACCTCGCGCACCAGCACCGGCACCTCGGTGAGCCCTGCCAGCTGGCTCGCGCGCCAGCGTCGCTCGCCAGCGATGATCTCATAGTGCCCGCCGCTGACGGGGCGGGCGAGGATGGGCTGCATCAACCCCTGGGCGCGGATGGACTCGGCCAACTCGCGCAGAGCCTCCTCGTCCATGCGGGTGCGCGGCTGGTATTTGCCGGGCACGAGACTCTCAACAGGCAGTGTGAGCAAGCGCTCACCTTCCTTGGTTTCTGCGCTGGATAACAGGGCGTCCAGCCCGCGACCGAGTCCTTTGGGTTTCGCCATGGTTATGTGGTCTCCTTTGCGCGGCTGCGCGCGATGAATTCCTCGGCCAGGCGCAGATAGGCCTGGGCGCCCTTGGAGCTGCGGTCGTAGGCCAGGGCGGCGAGCCCATGGCTAGGGGCCTCGGCCAGGCGCACGTTGCGCGGGATCACCGTGTCGAACACCTTGGCACCGAAATGGCGCTTCAACTGCTCCGAGACCTGCTGCGCCAGGGTGTTGCGCGGGTCGTACATCACGCGCAGCAGCCCCTCGATCTCGATGGTCGGGTTGAGGCCGGCCTTGACCTTCTTGACCGTGTTGACCAGGTCGGACAGCCCCTCCAGGGCGAAATACTCACATTGCATGGGGATCAGCACCGCCTGCGCCGCCACCAGGGCGTTGACGGTGAGCAGGTTCAACGCCGGTGGGCAGTCGATCAGGATGACGTCGTAGCGGCCGGCGAACGCGATCAGGCAGTCCTTGAGCCGGCTCTCGCGCTGTTTCAGACCCACCATCTCCACCTCGGCGCCGGCCAGGTCGCGGTTGGCCGGCAGCACGTCGAAGCCGCCGCGCGGCGAGGGCTGGATCACCTCCTGTCCCTTGGCCTGGCCCAGCAGGACATGGTAGACGGTGCGTTCGAGGCCGCGCTTGTCGATGCCGCTGCCCATGGTCGCGTTGCCCTGCGGGTCGAGATCGACCAGCAACACGCGCTGCCCATACTGGGCCAGACTTGCCGCCAGGTTCACCGCCGTGGTGGTCTTGCCCACGCCGCCTTTCTGGTTGGTGATCGCCAGGATTCGGGTCATGCGCGCCCCAGGATGACCAGATGCCGCTCGGCATCGAGGCCCGGCACCAGCAGGTGCATCACCTCGATGACCCGCGCGCCCTCAAGCCGCCCGATCTCCGCCTGCGGATAGTGGCCCTTCATCGCCAGCCAGCGGCCCCCATCGGCCAGCAGGTGCGTGGTCAGGCGCACGAAGTCGGCGAGTTCGCTGAAGGCCCGAGAGATGATGCGCGGGAAGGGCGAGCGCGGCCGGTAGTCCTCGGCACGTGCATGCACCGCCACGACATTGCTCAGTTTCAGCTCGATCACCGCCTGCTGCAGAAAGGCGGCCTTTTTCTGGCTGGCCTCGAGCAGGGTCACCTTGAGCTCCGGACGCGCCAATGCCAGCGGAATGCCGGGTAGCCCCGCGCCACTGCCGACATCGAGCAGCCGCCCAGCATCGATGTGCGGCAGCACGGCCAGGCTGTCGAGCAGATGGTGGCTCAGCATGCGCTGGGGATCGGTGATGGCGGTGAGGTTGTAGGCACGATTCCACTTCGCCATGAGGTCCAGATAGGCCAGCAACGCCTCGACGCGCGGCGCGTCGAGGGAAAGGCCCAGCCGTGCCAGCCCGGCCTCGAGCTCAGCCCGCAGACTCATGCCGTCTTTTTCCGGGGCAGTTCGTTTTTCTTCAGGTGCACGAGCAGCACCGAGATCGCCGCCGGCGTAATCCCCTGCACCCGCGCCGCCTGCCCCAGGGTGGTCGGGCGCACCTGGCTCAGGCGTTGGCGCGCCTCGATCGACAAGCCGCTGAGCTGCATGTAGTCGAGGTCCTCCGGAAGCCGCGTATCCTCGTGCTGGCGCATGCGGGCGATCTCCTCCTGCTGGCGGGCCACATAGCCGGCATACTTGGCGGCGATCTCCACCTGCTCGCTCACCTCGGCCTCGGCCACACCCGGCCCGGCCCCCGGCAGGGTCATGAGGGCGGCATAGCTCACCCCCGGTCGGCGCAGCAGGTCGAACAGGCTGTATTCCCGCTCGATCGGTTGTCCCAGCACCCGCGTGGCCTCGGCGGCGGCGAGCACGTTGGGGTTCACCCAGGTGGATTTCAGCCGCTCGGTCTCGCGGGCGATGGCCTCGCGCTTGGCCTCGAAGCGCGCCCAGCGCGCGTCGTCGATGAGACCCATGCGGCGGCCGATCTCGGTCAGCCGCAGGTCGGCGTTGTCCTCGCGCAGGCTCAGGCGATACTCGGCGCGGCTGGTGAACATGCGATAGGGCTCGGACACGCCCCGCGTGATCAGATCGTCGACCAGCACACCCAGGTAGGCCTCGTCGCGGCGCGGCCACCAGCCCTCACGCCCCTGCACCTGCAGGGCGGCGTTGATGCCGGCGAGCAGACCCTGCGCCGCCGCCTCCTCGTAGCCGGTCGTGCCGTTGATCTGGCCGGCGAAGAACAGCCCCTCGATCGCCTTGGTCTCCAGCGTCGGTTTCAGCCCGCGCGGGTCGTAGTAGTCGTACTCGATGGCATAGCCGGGTCGCAGGATGTGGGCATGCTCGAGACCGCGGATCGAGCGCACCAGGGCGAGCTGCACGTCGAAGGGCAGGCTGGTGGAGATGCCGTTGGGGTAGAACTCGTTGGTGTTGAGCCCTTCGGGCTCCAAAAAGACCTGGTGCGCCGTCTTGTCGGCAAAGCGTTTGACCTTGTCCTCGATGGAGGGGCAATAACGCGGCCCCACCCCCTCGATCACCCCAGTGTACAGGGGCGAGCGGTTGAGCCCCCCGAGGATGATCTCGTGCGTGCGCACGTTGGTGTGCGTGATCCAGCAGGGCAGCTGGCGCGGGTGCATGGACCGATCGCCCATGAAGGAGAACACCGGCGGCGGATCGTCGCCCGGCTGTTCGGTCATCACCGAGAAGTCGATGCTGCGCCCGTCGATGCGCGGCGGCGTGCCGGTCTTGAGCCGGCCCACCGGCAGCGCCAGTTCCTTGAGGCGCGCGGCCAGGCTCACCGAGGGCGGGTCACCCATGCGCCCGGCGGCGAAGTTCTCCAGGCCAACATGGATGCGGCCGGCGAGGAAGGTGCCGGTGGTGAGTACCACGGCGCGGGCATGGAAGACGATACCGAGCTGGGTGCGCACGCCGCTGACGCGCTCGCCCTCCAGGACCAGGTCGTCGACCGCCTGCTGGAACAGGGTCAGGTTCGGCTGGTTCTCCAACCGCCGGCGGATCGCCTGCTTGTAGAGGCTGCGGTCGGCCTGCACCCGCGTGGCGCGTACGGCAGGGCCCTTGGAGGCATTGAGGATGCGGAACTGGATACCCGCCTCGTCGGTGGCGAATGCCAACGCCCCGCCCAGGGCATCGATCTCCTTCACCAGGTGCCCCTTGCCGATGCCACCGATCGAGGGGTTGCAGGACATCGCCCCCAGGGTCTCGATGTTGTGCGTCAGCAGCAGGGTCTTGACCCCCATGCGTGCGCTGGCCAGGGCCGCCTCCGTCCCGGCATGGCCGCCGCCGACCACGATGACATCGAATTTCTCAGGAAAAATCATGGGCTTATCCAACAGGCCCGAAAAAGGCAGCAATCATACGCGAACCCGGCGCGGGCTCCAACTGTTTCACGTGAAACGCCTCCCCGGTCGCGCCGGCCGCCCGGCTGCCGATACCGTCAGCACGGCCTAAAGCCAGGGCGGCCATGTCCGATATTACGCCTAGAACTACTTCCGAGGATGAGAGGATGGACAAGGCGCTATGTTTTTCACGGACGGAAAAAGGACGCGCAGAGCTCATCGGCAGCCAACATGCCCTCAAGCCCAAGCAGCGGCAGGTGCTGTTCATGGTCGGCGACAACGTGTCGCTGGCGACCCTCTCTGCCCAACTGCCCAACTGTACAGAGTTGGAGTCCATTGTCCAGCATCTCTGGGACGAGGGTTACATCGGTCTGGTCAGCTCGGGCGGCGGTTCGGGCACCAAGGCCAGCGTCGCCGATGCCCTGGCCCTGATTAGCACATCGAGACTCGAGGCAGCGCGCCAACACGCGCTGACCTACCTGACACCGATCGTCGGCGAGCAGTCGCCCATCCTGCAGCGCATCCGCGCGGCACAAGACACCCCTGCCTTCAGCGAGGCGGTCGCCGAGGCCAAGAAGCTCGTGGCGGCCGTGGCCTCCGCCTCGAAGTCACTGGCCTTCGAGACCGGTGTGATGGCGATACTTAACCTGCCCGCTCAGCCCGCTTCGGAGGCTGTTCGGCACAATGGGATCGAGTCGGCACGGGCACGCGCTCTTGAGATCGTCGCCACACACATCGGTACGAACTCACCCGCCTATACCCGTCTCAAAGAGGCGGGCTCGCGCGAACTGTTCGTCGATGCGGTGAAGCGCAGCCGCAGGGTACTGGCCGCCGCCTCCGCAAGCCACGCAGCGGCCTTCGAGCGCGAGGTCCTGGGGCTGCTCGGCGGCTGACGGCCGGTCTACCCCGCCTCATGCATGCGCATAGAGCTTGTGATACAGGCCTGACCGCGCCATGAGGCTCGCGTGGTCGCCCTCTTCGACGATGCGGCCGTTTTCGAACACCAGGATGCGGTCGGCCTGTCGCACGGCGGAGAGCCGGTGGGCGATGATCAACGTGGTACGGCCGCGCAGGAACTCCGCCAGGGCCTGGTGCACCGCCCGCTCGGTCTCGGTGTCCAGGGCCGAGGTGGCCTCGTCGAGGATGACCACCTTGGGCTCGGTCAGTACCATGCGGGCGATGGCCAGGCGTTGGCGTTGCCCGCCCGAAATCCGCACGCCGCCCTTGCCGATCAAGGTTTCGAGCCCCTCGGGCATCTCCGCCACCGTCTCGCGCAGCTGAGCGATCTCCAGCGCCTGCCATAGCCGAGCGTCGTCGTACTCGCGCCCCATGGTCAGGTTCTCCCGCACGCTGGCGTTGAACAGCACGGGGTGCTGCAGGACCACGCCGACGTTCTCGCGCACCGTCGGCCAGCCGATCGCCTCCACCGGCGTGCCGCCGTAATAGATGCGCCCGCTCAGCAAGGGGTAGAGGCCGA
>JBKBRS010000126.1:0-6371 GCA_046292095.1 Thiobacillaceae bacterium | reverse complement strand
CTGGATGAACACCCAACGCGTGGCGCGGTCGATGGCCACGAACAGGTATCGTCGCCGATCCTCATCGGCCATCTGGGGCAGGTATTTCACGTCGATGTGCACGTAGCCCGGCTCGTAGACGGCAAAGGTGCCGTGCTTGGCCTTGGCCGCCTGCGGCAGCAGCGCCCGCAGGTTGCTCACGCCGTGGCGGCGAAGACAGCGATCCAGACCCGAGCGCGAGACAGCCGGGTTGACGAACTCGCGCATGACCGCCAGCAGATCGTCCAGCGACAGCAACAAGGTCTTGCGCAGTTCCACCGCGATGATCTCCTGCGCCGGTGTCAAGGTGGTCGGCAGCCGATGCGGCGTGTGCGGCCGGTCTTCGAAGCTCGTGCGGTGCTTCCACTTGAAGACGGTCATGGGCGACACACCGTAGCGGTCGGCCAGCGTCCGGATCGACTCGTTGCTGGCAGCTATCT
Organism: Thiobacillaceae bacterium; assembly: GCA_046292095.1. Lineage (GTDB taxonomy): Bacteria > Pseudomonadota > Gammaproteobacteria > Burkholderiales > Thiobacillaceae > JANWZL01. The sequence continues at coordinate 5,913 of JBKBRS010000126.1, read as the reverse complement.
CGGCGCGGATCGCCGGCGTGGTGCGCGCTAGCTTGTGCAGTCGTACGATCATGATCACACGCCTTCGGATGAGACCTTGCCGCCTGCTCCCGCGCCTCGCAGCAGCTCTTGCAGGATGCTGCGCGCCAGCAGGTATCCACGGCGGCAGGGGATTATATGATCATACGGGATCATACACTTATATTAATAAGTCAAATGGGAGAATGAGGAAATTTTATTGTACGAACGTACTAGGGTATATCCGCCAGGGCCCTGCGCAGTGCCCCTCCTCAGGGAAGACGCACCGCGGCGGGCAGGCCGGCGACCAAGCCATCCTTGCGCGGGATGATTACATCCACCGTGTAGGGGGTCTCGCCACCGCCCGCGTGGGTCACACCCCGCACGACGCCGACGTGAGTGGTGCCGGCCACCGCGACCTCGGCCCGCATACCAGGCCGGATGGCGCTCGCCTGACGGGAGCCGAGGTGCACGCGGGCGAGGATCTCGTCGGCCCGAGCGAGGCTCACCAGGGCGGGGGGCTGGCATTGCGCGGCCACCGCCATACCGGGTTCGGCCCGACGCGCCAGCACCACAGCGTCGAAAGGGGCCCGTAGCTCGGCCTGGGCGAGCTGCCAGCGGGAGCGCTCCAGCCGCGCCTGCGCGGCGGCGAGGCCGGCGGCGGCGCGTGCGTGACGAAGTTTGGCGGCGTCCAGTTCGGTGGTGGATGTCACCGTGCGGGCATACAGTTCCTGGGCGCGATCCAGTTCGCGTTTCGCATCGGCGAGCTCCTCGGCGTGACGGTCGACCTCGGCGCGTAGCTCCGCCACCTGGGCCTTGAAGGGGGTGAGGTCGAGGCGCAGCAGGACCTGACCGGACGGGACCGTCTGTCCGGGACTGACCTCGACCGTCTCCACCACGCCGGAGATCGGCAGGGCGAGTTCCGCACGCTGCGACCACTCGAGCACCCCGGCGTACTCCGCCGCCCGCGCGGGGACCAGAACGAGCAGCGTGAGCCAGCCCCATCGACCCCTCCATCCACTCCAGATCATCGCTTCTCCTTCTCCATCGGGACCATCGTCTCGACCGGGCCGCCAAGCAGCCCGGCGAGCCGCTCCCAGGCCAGGGCCAGGCGGTATTCGATCGTACGGCGGCGCAATTTGGCTAGCTGGGTCTGCGCCATGCTGGTGCCAAGGTTGGTCCTGAGCTCCAGTTCGTATTCCGCCCGTGCGCGGTCGAGCGCCAGGTCACGGTAGTTCGCCTCGACCTCGGCGGCCCGCCGCTCGACCTCGCGCAAGTGTTGGATCTCGTTCCAGGTCTCGAGGAGGCTCTGGCGCAGCTCCAGCCAGAGCTGATCATATTCGGCCTGAAGCTGGTGAATGAGCGCCTGTTCGCGCGCGACGCGGGCATCACGCTGGCGGCCGTCGTAGAGCGGCCAGACGAAGTTGATACCGGCGCGCACGTTGTCGCGCGTCGTGCTCTCACGGGAATAGGCGGCCGCCTCGACCTCGAACTCCAGGCGGGGGCTGTCGTCGGCGCGCACGGCCTGGATCCGGCTCGCCGCCGCCGCCAGGCGCTGGCGCTGCATAGCCAGACGCGGGTTGCCGCGCTGCACGGTGGCGAGCAGCTGCTCGAACTCGGGCAAGGCGCGGTCGTTGTCCTTGAGCGGCGGATCGACCAGCTCACCCGGCAGGTTGTCGGGCTGGTTCATGGCGGCGGCGAGCCGCGCGCGCGACTCGCGCACCTGGCGCGCACTTTCGCGCTGGCGCACGCGCAGCGCCTGGAAGGCGGCCTCCAATTCGGCCAGCTGCGGGGCGGACAGCTCGCCCAGCTCTGCCCGCTGTTTGGCGTCGTCCCAGCGCACGAAGGCCACGGCCATCAGCTCGTTATCGGCGGCGTGCTGCAGGTCGCTCACCAGGACATCGAAAAAGCGGGCCATGAGGGTCAGGCGTCTTTGCGCGCGGACCTCCAGGAGGGCGAGCTGGCGGGCAGCCTGCTCCAGCCGTGCCGCCTGAAGGCTTGCCGCGTAGCGTTCTCCGTCCCAGAGCGGCTTGCGCAGGTTCAGGCGGGCGATGTGGTCGGCCTTGTACTCGTGCGTGAGCGTGTTGCGGCCGCCGCGCAGGGCGGCGTCCAGGGTGATCTGGAAGTCGCGTAGGCTCTCGGCGAGCTCGCGCTCGGCATCGGCGGCCTGGGCCTGGGCACGGGCCCGTTCCAGCTCGGGGTGAGGCTGGTCGGCATAGGCCAGGACGGCCTCCAGGGTGAGGGGGCTGGCGTCGGCCGCGCCCACGACCAGGACCAGGCAGAGTAATGCGCCACGGGCCCCATCGCTAAAAACGCGGCGCAGGCCTGTCCTCATCTGCCCGCCTGGCGTTTGTAGAGGTTGAAGGGCATGGTCTTGTAGGCCCCCTCGACGACATAACGCCCCAGCAGGAGGAATTCCTCGGCGGTCTGGGTAGCGCCGGTGTAGCGCGTGAGGGGCTTGCCCTCCAGATCGTAGAAGATGAACACCGGCGTGGCCCGGGCCCGCTGGGCCAGGGCGAAGGCCTTCTCTGTCGTCTCGTTGCCCTGGAAGTCGGTGATGGGGATGTCGCCCTTGGTGTCGATGTTGTAGATCAGGAAGTGGCGACGGAAATAGTCCTGGACCTCGGCGCGGTTGAGCACCTGCGCCTTCATGCGGTGGCAGAACGGGCAGTCGTCCATCTCGAACATGAGCAAGATGCCGAGTTTGCCCTCGCGCCGCGCTGTCTCCAGATCCCCGTGCAGATCGCCCAGCTTGGGCTGGAAGAAATGCACATAGGGGTCGCGCACCTCCGCCGCGGCGGCGAGGGTGAACAGCGAGAGCAGCAGCATGATCCACCAGCGCATCGTCATCACCTCTTGACGGCTTGTTTACGAATGAAACGCTCGACGTCGGCCCGCGTGAGGGGCCCCATGTGACCGGCCACCAGGCGGCCCTGGGGGTCGTAGAGATAGGTGGTGGGCAGGCCGCGCACCGGGCCGATCTGATTGGCCATGGCATAGCTGCCCAGGACGATGGGATAGCTCACCATCATCTGATCGGCGAATTCCAGCACCTGCCGGGGGTTGCGGTAGTCCACGGCGATGCCGATCACCCTCAGGTTCAGTTTCGGGTCCTCGTGCAGGGCGACGAGCTCGGGGATCTCCTCCAGGCAGGGTGGGCACCAGGTGGCCCAGAAGTTGACCAGCACCCACCTGCCCTTGTAGTCGGCCAGTCGGTGCACCCTACCCTGGCTGTCGCTCAGATTGAAGGCCAGGGCCGGGCCGCAGAGGGCGCCCAACAGGATGGCCACCAACCAGTCACGCCAACGCTTCATCGTTGCCCAAGCTAAGAGACATCCTGAATGACCCTTGCATGCAATCCAGGTTCCGGGCTGCACCGCGCGAATTTACAAGGACGAAACGCTTTACATACAATGGCCGCAAGCCGATCGGATGAGAACATGCAACCCCGCTACAGCCTGCCGCCCGTCAAGAGCGCCAGCACTATAAGCCTGGACTTCAAGCCCAAGCAAGTCGATGCCTGGCTCAAACGGCTGCCGTTGTCCGATCCCCTGCAGGCCGCAGCCGACCTGGCGGATTACCTGGACACCGCCAACCGCGCCAAGATGAGTCATGAGGTCAGGGCCAGGATGGTTCAGGCGCTGGAGCCCGCGGTCGAGGAAACCGTCACCGCCCTGCGCGGCCAGTACGGCGGTGCACCCCTGCCCCTCACCGCCCGGCTGCGACCCAACCCCGAGCGGGCGCAGCGACTGCTGCTGCAACTGGCCACCGCCTACAAGATCCTGATCCTGAGCTGGCTTAACCAGACCTTCCATTTCAGCAAGAAGCCGCTGCCCCGCTATCTGCAGCGGCTGCTGCTCATCCTGCAGCAGGTCCTGGAGATCAGCTTCGAGACCCACGAGAACGTCCCCGCCGGGGTCTGGGTCGACCTGCACCAGACCTACAATTATGCCTTGCGCAGCGGCCTGGCGCAGACCATCCCCGAGGACAGCCAGAGCATGCTCTCGGTCGAGCAGATCTACAAGGGCGTGCTGCTGATGGCCCTGGCCGATCCCTATCGCTTCCCGCAGATCGAACTGCCCTGGGCCAAGGACGTCATCGCCCGCTTCAGCGATCTGGCGCAGGTCTTTCCGGCCGAGGAGGCCAAGGGCAATGTCGGCATCTTCATCATCGAGATCAACACCGATGCCCCGCCCAAGCCGCTCGCCTGGGAACAGCATCCCACCGACCCGCGCTGGGACCTCATGCTCAACACCACCGAGCTGGCCAAACACCTGGCCATGATCTCCACCCATCTCAAGGCCAGGGAGGACCCCGAGAAGATCGGCCTGCCGGCTGCGGCGCGCGACCCGGAATACTCCGTCATGCTGCATCGCTTGAAACTGAGCTGGGGCGCCTCGATCACGCGCCAGGCGCAACGGCGGCGCTATCAGCGGGGCAAGGAACTAGAGGTGTCATTCGGCCTGCGCTCGGTCTACCAGCTCATCGGCCCCGTCGGCGGCGAGCGCGGGGTGGGAGAGCCGCAGCCGGTGGTGATGCGCTGCGAGGCCCTGGACGACAGCATGGGCGGGGTCGCCCTGCGTAAGAGCGGCACCATCACGGCCCAGATCAAGGTCGGCGACCTGGTCGGTATCCGCCAGGACAACGGCAACTGGAGCGTGGGCCTGGTGCGCTGGTTCCGCGTGCCCAGGGACGATGAGCTCTATTTCGGCGTGCAGCTCCTGGCCCCCAGGGCCCACTCGGTGCACGTGCGCCGCAACGACACCGGCAAGCTCTACCCGAGCCTGCTGCTGCAGGTCTCGCCGGTGCTCAAACAATCGGCCATGCTGCTCACGCCACCCGGCAGCATCGAGCCCGACGCCCCCATCGACGTCCACTCGAACAGCGGCCAGGTGGCGATCCGGGTGGAAAAGCGCCTGGAGTACACGCCCAACGTCGAGGTCTTTCGCATCGCCCCGGCCTGAGCGACGCCGACCAGCGCCTCGCCCCGCTCAGGCCCCCGAGCTGGTCGTCAGATCGAGCTCGCGCACCTCGCCCTTGCGCTCGTGCAGGATCAGGATGTTCACCCGGCGGTTGCGGGCGCGTCCTTCTGGGCTCGCGTTGGTGTCGATCGGTCGGTTGTCGGCATAACCGATCGCCACCAGGCGCGCGGGCGCCACCCCCTGTTCGGTGAACAGCCGCACCACGCTGCCGGCGCGGGCGGAGGACAGCTCCCAGTTGGAGGGGTAGTTGTGGCTGCGGATCGGTACGTTGTCGGTGTGGCCCTCGACCTGGATGGGGTTGTCCACCTGGGCCAGCACCCGTGCCACGGCGGTGAGGGTCTCGATGGAGCTGGGTTGCAACTGGGCCTCGCCGGTGGCGAACAGCACGCTGGCATTGATCTCCACCGTGATGCCGCGCGGTGATTGCGTGACCCGCACCTGGCCCTCATTGATCAGGGGGGCCATGGCCTCGAGCACGTCCTTGGCCACGCGCTTCATGCGCTCCGTCTCCGGCGGCGCAGCGGCCGTCTGCGGCTGGGCCCGGCCGATGGGCCGGCCGCTGCCATCGAGCACTTGCGGCTGGCGGCCGCGCATCTCGACCAGGCTGGCGCTCATCGGCGCCTCGCGGAAGGCCTGCACCAGCGAGTCGGACAGCTCGCGATACTTCCCCTCGTTGATGGAGGAGATCGCGTACATCACCACGAAAAAGGCGAACAGCAGGGTGATGAAGTCGGCATAGGACACCAGCCAGCGTTCGAGATTCTCGTGTTCTTCCGGGGGGCGTCTGCGGGGCATGGGACGGGAAGGTCAGAGAGAAAAGGGCTGAGAGAAAAGAGAGGTGGCGGTCCAGCAACCTCGCAAGTCAATGCAGGCCTTTTCTCTCTTCTCTCACAGCAGATACCCTTGTAGCTTCGCCTCGATCATCCTCGGGTTT